>NZ_BAABIC010000007.1:0-303077 GCF_039542425.1 Pseudonocardia yuanmonensis | reverse complement strand
ACAGGAACGCATCGGCGTACTCCGCGCGCTCGGCCCCGCGGGTCAGCACCGCCACCGTCTCGCCCTCGTGCACCCCGGACAGGGTCAACTGCTGCAGGCAGATCTCGTTGAACAGGTTCTGGTCCATGGCTCCTCCGGCCTCGGCTCCCGAGATAGTCCGAACACTGACGATTGCGCGTCGGCGGCGCTCCGTCAAGCGCTGGATGTGACATCCGGGTGACGAAACGCCGGATCGACGGGAGCTGAACCGGTTACGAGACGTCCCGGTCGGTCCCGGCCCAGTGCCGGGCGCGCAGCTCGCGCTTGAGCACCTTGCCCGCACCGGAGAGCGGCAGCGACTCGACGAACTCGACCGACCGCGGGGCCTTGTACCCGGCGATCAGCCCCCTGACGTGCTCGCGCAGCTCGTCCGGATCGGGATCGGTGCCCGGCGCCCGGACGACCACGGCGTGCACCCGCTCGCCCCACTCGTCGTCCGGCACCCCGATGACGGCGCACGCCGCCACCGCCGGGTGCCCGGCGAGGGCGTTCTCCACCTCGGCGGAGTACACGTTCTCCCCGCCGGTGACGATCATGTCCTTGAGCCGGTCGACGACGAACACGTAGCCCTCCGGGTCCATCCAGCCGCCGTCACCGGTGTGCATCCAGCCGTCGCGCACGGCCGCGGCCGTCTCCGCGGGCCGGTCCCAGTAGCCGAGCATGACGTGCGGCCCGCGCACCGCGATCTCGCCGACCGTCCCGCGCGGCACCTCGCGGTCCTCGGCGTCGACGATGCGGATCTCGGCGTGCGGCGCCGCCCGCCCGGCCGAGCGGCGCAGCCGGTCGACGGCGTGGTCCGCGGGCAGCAGCAGGGTGGCGACGGGCGCGAGCTCGGTCATCCCGTAGGCCTGCACGAACTCGGCGGTCGGCATCCGCTTCGCGGCCCGCTCCAGCACCGCCTCCGAGATCGGCGAGGCGCCGTAGGTGAGCCGCCGGACCGAGGAGAGGTCGGCGTCCGTGGTGTCGGGCGAGTCCACCAGCATCTGGATCATCGTCGGCACGAGCAGCAGGTCGGTGGCGCCGTGCCGTTCGATCGCCTCCGCCACGCCGGCCGGGGTGAAGGACGGGACGATCACGTGGGTGCCGCCGAGGACGTTGCGGGCCACCCAGGCCGCGCCGTCGGCGAGGTGGAACATCGGCGCGGCGTGCAGCAGCCGCCCACCCGGCGTGGCCAGCGCCCCGGACGCGAGCGACCCGAGTGCCGAGGCGAGCAGGTTGGTGTGGCTGAGCACCACGCCCTTGGGAGTCCCCGTGGTGCCGCCGGTGTACCAGATCCCGGCGGGCGCGTCGCCGCCCCGGCGCGCGTCCTCGGCGGGCTCGTGGCCCGCGATCAGCACCTCGTGCGCGACGGTGCCCTCCGGGGCCGGGCCGTCGCCGCAGTAGACCACGCGCCGCAGGTCCGGGACCTCGGCGCGCAACGTGGGCAGCATGCCGGCGAAGGTCTCGTCGACCAGCAGGATCCGCACGCCCGCGTCGCGCAGCGAGAAGGCGATCTCGGCCGGGCTCCAGCGCACGTTGACCGGGGCGAGGACGCCGTCCGCCCACGGCACGGCGAACAGGTACTCGTGGTAGCGGTCCGAGTTGAGCGCCAGCATCGCGACGCGGTCGCCCGGCCCGCAGCCCAGGTCGCGCAGGCCCGCGGCGAGCCGCGCCACCCGGTCGTGGGACTCCGCCCAGGTCCGCACCCGGTCCCCGGCGATCGTGGCCGGGAGGTCCGGGGTCTGCTGGACCGCGCGGTGCAGGGCCTGGGTGAGGTACATCTCGCCTCCGGGTGGCGACGCTGCCGTGGGGCGGTGAAAGTAGCGGTTCGTCCGGTTCCGCACCAGCCGCCGTCAGTGGAGCAGCGCGGGATCCAGGCCGGCGAGCCGGTCGGGGTCGGCGAGGATGTCGATCTCGGTGATCCGGCCGTCGACGACCGTGAACGCCAGGAGCGCGACCGGGCGGCCGTCGATCGTGCCGAGCACGCCGGGCGCGCCGTTGACCAGCACCGGGTGCCGCACCTGGTCGGCACTGCGATAGGCCGCCGCCTGGCCGGCCACCACCCGGGCCCCGCGCACCTCGCGAAGCCCCATGCCGGTGTCGGCCCGCAGCACGACGTCCGGGTCCAGGACCGCCACCAGGCCCTCGATGTCCCCCTCGCGCGCGGCGGCCAGGAAGGCGTCGACGACCTCGCGGCGGGCGGCCCGGTGCCCCCGGTCGGCGGGCTCCGCCCCGCGCACCCGCCGGCGCGCCCGGCTGGCCAGCTGCCGGGCCGCCGCCGGGGTCCGCTCGACGAGCGGGGCGATCTCGTCGAAGGGCAGCCCGAACATGTCGTGCAGCACGAAGGCCAGCCGCTCGTCCGGGGAGAGCGTCTCCAGCACGACGAGCAGCGCGAGCCCGACCGAGTCCGCGAGCTCGGCCCCGTACTCGGGGTCGTCGGCGCCGTCCCGCCGGACGATCGGGTCCGGCAGGTGGTCGGGGAAGGGCTGCTCCCGGCGGGTCCGCCGGGCCCGCAGCTGGTTGAGCGCCACCCGGGCGACGACCGTCGTCAGCCAGGCCCGCGGGTTCTCCACCTGCGCAGGGTCGGAGCGGTGCAGGCGGAGCCAGGCCTCCTGCACGGCGTCGTCGGCCTCGCTGAGCGAGCCCAGCACGCGGTACGCGACCTGGCGCAGGTGCGCCCGGTGCTCCTCGAAAGCCTCGACCGGATCCATCCGTCACATCCTCCCGTCCGTGCGTGTCCGAGGTGGTGACCCACGAGGACCCGCCGATGTGACGGCGGGACGAGAGGAGACCGACATGACCGCACGGATGGGCAACCCGGCGATGGTGGTCCCGGGCGCGCTGCAGGCCCTGCTGGCGCTCGGCGACGCGGAGAAGGCGACGGGGATCTCCGAGACCGTCCTGGAGCTGGTCCACCTGCGCGCGAGCCAGATCAACGGGTGCGGGGTGTGCCTGCACATGCACGCCCGCGCGCTCCGCAAGGCCGGCGAGTCCGACGACCGCATCGACACGGTCGCCGGCTGGCGCGACTCCCCGTTCTTCACCGACGAGGAGCGGGCCGCGCTGGCCCTCACCGAGGCCGTGACCCGCCTGGCCGACCGCGCCGACCCGGTGCCGGACGAGGTGTTCGAGGAGGCCGCGGCGCACTACGACGAGCAGCAGCTCGGTGCGCTGGTCCTCTCGATCGCGCACATCAACCTGTGGAACCGGCTCAACGCCACCACCCACCAGGTCGCGGGCGCCTACTGAGCTACCGGACGGACGCGGCCGCCGCCGCGGCCCCGGCGGCCGGGTCGCAGCCCGGCACGTCCGCGACGGCCCGGATCATCGCCTCGGTGATCTGGCCGTCCGCGGCGAGCAGCGCGGCGACCGCCTCGGGCGACACCTCGCCGTCGACCTCGTGCTCGCAGAACTCCACGACGAGGCCGCGGCAGGCCTCGTGCCCATCCGCGGGTGGCGCAGATCGCGGCGAAGGCGGCCCAGCGGCCGCGCATCTCGTCGGGCCTGGGCAGGTCCAGCGGCACGAGGATCACCCGGACAGGGTGCCGCAGCCAGGTGTCCAAACCTGAAACAGTTTGACGCCCGCGGGCGGGGGCAGGCTGCCGGCAGCAGCCTCCCGAGAACGACGAAGGAGTCGATCCCCGCATGAAGACCAAGGCCGCGGTCGTCTACGAGACCGGCAAGCCGATCGAGATCGAGGAGCTGGAGCTCGACGGCCCCAAGGACGGCGAGGTCCTGATCCGCTACACCCACGCCGGGCTCTGCCACTCCGACGTGCACATCGCCCACGGCGACCTCGAGGCCCGCCTGCCGATGGTGCTGGGCCACGAGGGCGCCGGCGTCATCGAGGAGGTCGGCCCGGGCGTCACCCGCGTGAAGCCGGGCGATCACGTCGTCTGCTCCTTCATCCCGAACTGCGGCGTCTGCCGCTGGTGCGCCACCGGCCAGCAGGCCATCTGCGACATGGGCGCCACCATCCTCGAGGGCTACCTGCCCGGCGAGCGCTTCCCGTTCACCGGCCCCAAGGGCAACTACGGCGCGATGTGCATGCTGGGCACCTTCTCCCAGTACTCCACCATCCACCAGAACTCCGTGGTCAAGGTCGACGACGACCTGCCGCTGGACAAGGCCGTGCTCGTCGGCTGCGGCGTGCCCACCGGGTGGGGCTCGGCGGTCAACGCCGCGGACGTCAAACCGGGCGAGACCGTGATCGTCTCCGGTGTCGGCGGCATCGGCATCAACGCCGTCCAGGGCGCCCGCTACGCCGGCGCCAAGAACCTCATCGCCGTCGATCCGCTGCAGAACAAGCGGGAGAAGGCCATGGAGCTCGGCGCCACGCACGCCGTCGGCACCATCGAGGAGGCGGCCGACCTCGCCCGCCAGATGACCAACGGCAACGGCGCCGACAAGGCCGTCGTGACCGCGGGCATCGTCACCGAGGAGATCGTCACCGGCGCGTTCGACGCCATCGGCAAGGCCGGCACCGTCGTGCTGACCGGGCTGAACAAGCTGTCGGCGCAGAACGTCAACCTGCCCGGCTCGATCTTCACCCTGTTCAAGAAGACGGTGAAGGGCTCGCTGTTCGGCGACTGCAACCCGACCACCGACATCCCGAAGATCCTGGGCCTGTACCAGTCCGGCGACCTCAAGCTCGACGAGCTGATCACCAAGACCTACACCCTCGAGCAGGTCAACGAGGGCTACGACGACCTGCTCAACGGCAAGAACGTCCGCGGCGTGCTCGTGCACGAGCACTGAGACCGGGACGCCTGATCCGCCGCGGCGGGACCGGAGCGCACCGGTCCCGCCGCGTGCTCAGGCCTGTGGGACCCAGGCCGGCCGCTCGCGCAGCGCCTCCGGGTCGATGTGCAGCTCGCGGATCCGGCGGTAGAGCGTGGTGCGGCTGATCCCGAGCCGGCGCGCGGCGTGCACCTTGTTGCCCCCGCAGCTCTCCAGGCACCGCACGATCGCGTCCCGCTCGGCCTGCCAGAGGGCGCCCGGGACCGGTTCGCGCGGCCCCTCCCGGTAGCCCGGCGGCAGGTCGGCCTCGGTGAGGTCGCCCGCCGACCGGCGCCCGGCCACGTAGCCGACGACCGTCGCGAGCTCGCGCAGGTTGCCCGGCCAGTCGTGCGCGGCCAGGGTCCGCAGGGCTCCGGTGGTGAACCGGACGGTGCCGCCGGCGCGTTCCCGCAGCAGTGCGCCGGCGAGCGCCGGGACGCGGTCGCGCCGGCTGCGGACGGTCGGCAGCTCGAGCCGGACCGGACAGCGGGCCCCGAACGCGGCCGCCTCTCCCACCGGCAGGCCGTCGACACCGGCGGTCAGCACGAGCCGCACCCCCCGCCGGTCCACCTCGCGGCCCAGGTGCGCCGCGACGGCCGGCGCGAGGAGGTGGGCGTCCTCGACCAGCAACGTCCCGCCGCCCGCCGCCGGGTCCGCCTCGGCCAGCGGCACCAGCGTCCCCGCGACCGTGGCCTGCGCGCCGGCCAGCACCGTGACCGGGCCCGCTCCCGCGAGCTCGGCCGCGACCGTCGTCCGGCCCGTGCCCGGCTCGCCCAGGACCAGCACGTTCGCCTGCTCCGCGCGGTAGCGCAGGATGCGCGGCCGCAGGTCGGCGAACCAGTCCCGGTCCGCCGCGGGTCCCGCCGCGCGCACGGCCGTCGGCCGCGGCGGCCGCTCCAGCTCGACGAGGAAGCCACCACCGCCGACGGGCTCGACCCGGGCGAGCATCCGCGCGCCGGACGCCAGCTCGACCTCGGTGCGCACCGGGCCCGGCCGGCCGTGCCGCAACGCCTGCAGCCCGGCGTGGTCGACGGGCTGGAGCAGGTCCGCCGCGGCGTCGTTGGTCAGCACGAGGTCCGGCCCGAACGCGACCAGCGGACCCGCTGCCCGCACCCGCGCCGCCTCGAACGCCGCGAGCACCCGGCGGTGCGAGCCGCGGGCCTCGGCCAGCATGCCGTCGGCGATCTGCTGCGCGGCGCCGAGCAGGAAGGGCCGCAGCAAGGGGCTCGCGTCGGCGGTGAGGCAGGTGATGTCGAGGACGCCGGCGTGCCGCCCGGTCAGCGGGTCCCGGATCGGCACCCCGTAGCAGGCGAACCGCTTGAGCGACTCGAGGTAGTGCTCCGCGCCGACGACGGCGATCCCGCGCCGCAGCTCGGCGACCGTGGCGACCGAGTTGGTGCCGCTGACCTGCTCGGTGAACAGCTGGCCCGGCACGACTCCGACGGACTGCAGCACCGGCTCCAGCTCGGGCGAGCCGAACCGGATGTCGACCAGGCGGGTCTCGCGGTCGGCCAGGACGAGGGCGAAGCGGGAGCCGTGCAGGTGGCCCTCGAGCGCGGTGAGCACCGGACCCGCCGCACGGCGCAGCCGGGTGCCGGGGTCCGTCTCGACGACCGGGCCGACGTCGATGCACGCGGCGGGGTCGAGCCCGCAGGACTCCAGGCGCTGCCAGGACTGGGCGATCTCGGGGCGGAGCACGGACAAACCCGGACCCTCCTCGCTGCGGGATGCGGATGTGGGGAGTCGACACCGATCCTATGCGGCGCGATGCATCCGTCGAACGAGAGCCGGAGGCCGTTCGGAGGACGGGGGCCCTCAGGTCCCCCACAGGCGGCGTGTGCACGATGTGACGGGTGCAGCTGGACATCGACCGCCCCCCGCCGGCCACGGCCGCCGGGCGCCCGCGCCCGGACCTGCTCGGCCGCGCAGCCGTGCTCGTGGTCCTGGTCGTCACGGCACTGTCGGTGGTGCGCGCCCTCGGGCCGCTGACCTACCCCGGCGACATCTGGCGCCAGTCCGACACGGCGTCGATGGCCCGCAACTACGCCGAGCACGGCCTCGACCTGTTCATGCCGCAGATCAACTGGGGCGGGAGCGGGCCCGGCTACGTCGAGTCCGAGCTGCCGATCATGCCGTGGCTCACCGGGATCCTCTACACGGTCCTCGGCGAGCACGAGTTCCTCGGCCGGCTGGTGTCGCTCGCCTTCATGCTGCTCGCCACCGCGGCATTCTGGGGCCTGGCGAGGCGGATCCTGCCGCCGGCGGCCGCCCGCTGGGCGCTGATCGCGTGGGCGGTCTCGCCGGCGTTCATGCGCTGGGGCACGGCCTTCATGCCCGAGGCCACGGTGCTCGCCTTCACGCTGCTGGCGCTGCTGTTCTTCTGCCGCTGGCTGCAGGAGGACCGGCCGGTGTGGCTGGTGGCCGTCGCCGCGACGGTCTCGCTGGCCGGCCTGGCCAAGCCGACCTCGCTGCACGTCGGGCTCGTGATGGGGCTGTGGCTGCTGCTCGCGGCGCGGGACCGGCTGCGCCGACCGTCGGTCTACCTGGCCGGGCTCGCCGCGCTCGTGCTGCCCGTGCTGTGGCTCCGGCACGCCGCGAGCCTCTACGAGACCTACGGCAACACCTTCGGCGTGATCTCCGGGGGCGACGACAAGTTCGGCAACCTGGCCATGTGGCTCGGCGCCGACTTCTACCTCGGCAACCTGCGCAGCGAGGTGCTGTTCGTCTACGGCGTGGTCGGCGTCCCGTTCGCGCTGCTCGGGGCGGTGTGGCTGGCCCGGCACCGGCGCGGGGCACCGGCCGCTTCCTTCCTGCTGGCCGGCGCGGTCGCGCTCGTCGTCTACTACTTCGCGGTCGGCCGCTACAGCGGCTCCGACCTCGGCATCCAGTACCACGTCTACTCGCTTCCCTACGCCGCCGTCGCGATCGGCATCGGCGTCGTGGCCGCGCGCCGGCTGCTGCGGCGGCGGATCGCGCCGCGGCTCGTCGCGGCGCTCGGGGTGGTGGCCGTGCTGGCGCTCGGCGCCCAGTCGCTCAACGTGTTCCGCCAGTCCTTCGACCCCGACGCCGGCACCCTCGGCGTGTGCGCGACCGAGCTGGCCGCCGTGTCCGCGCCGGGCGACCTCGTGGTCGTCGGTACGGACAGCACCACGACGATGGACGGCGTCGCGAACAACTACCAGGAGCCGGTGATCCTCTACCGGGCGGACCGGTACGGCTGGGTCCTCGCCGCCGACCAGTACGACCCGGCCCGGCTCGCGGGCATGCGGGACCAGGGCGCGCGCTGGTTCGTGAACCCGGTGCCGGGCCAGCTCACCGGACCGCTGGAAAGCTGGTTGCGCGACAACGGCGACCAGGTGCGCACGGCGACCTTCGACGGCTGCGACGTCTGGGCCCTCCGCACCCCCTGAGTCCACCGGACCCGGCCGGACCCACACGGAGTCGGACTAAGAACATCCCCTTGGTCCCGGCACTCGGCCTGGCCCCGCCACCCCGGCCGGGCCCACCACACCCGGGAAGGTCCGAGTGGTTGTGCCGGGACCGAGGGCTCCCGCCTGCAGCTCGCGGGCCGGAGATCAGCGAAGGAGCGAACCAGCGGCGCCCGGCAGAGCGCCCTCCGCACCGGAACGCTGATCAGCCTCTCGACGATCAATGGCCACCTGCATTGGCGCTCGCGCCGGAGCCGCAGGGCACCCGCCGACTACTCCGCGGCGGCCAGCCCGGAGCCGTCCGGCGCCCCGAGCAGCGGCACGGGGACGCTGACCAGCGTGACGGTCGTGCCCATGTCGTCCCGGCGGATCGAGACGCGCTCCATGCAGCCGCGCATGACGCTCATCCCGTAGCCCTTCTCACCGTGGTCGGGGCGCCACACGCCCTCGTCCCGCACCGTCACGACGACCTGGCGGTGCGTCGGTCCGGCCACCAGCCGGCCGACGACCTCGACGTCCCCGGGGACGCCCCCGGCGTAGGCGTGCTTGACCGCGTTCGTGCAGGCCTCGCTCACGGCCAGGATCGCGTCCACCCGCTCGGCCTCGGGCCACCCCAGCGCCTGGAGCCAGCGGTCCAGCCCGGCCCGGAAGAAGGCGAGCTGCACCGGGTCCGCGCCGAACCGGATGCTGTAGAAGCCCGAGTCGTCCGCCATGCCCCCGAGGATGACGAAGCCCGGGGCGCCGCGCGACCGCTGGCCGGGCGCCACCCGACGACCGGGACGAGGCACCCCGCGTCGTCAGCTCGGCAGGCGCGGCTCCGGGATCTCCACGGCGACGGGCTCCTCCGTGGGCGCCGGGACCCCGGCCGCCTCGGGCCCGACGACCTCGACGAGCTCGGACCCGCCCTCGGCCGCGAGCCGGGCGTGCGCCGCCGGATCCGCCGCCTTGTCCGCGAGGCCGAGCACCCGGCGGCGGGCCCGCGCCCGCCTCCTCAGGTCGGCCAGCTCGTCCGCGGTCCATCTCTGCTGCTCGGCCGGCGGCTGCCTGGACACCATCCTCCGCACCCCCTGGAACCCCTCGTCCGGACGTTCGGCACGGACACGACCGATGTTAGCCCGGTCACAGCAACGCAGGCGTCGGATCAGGCGGGTTCCGCCGAGTTCAGCTGGTCGTCGAGGTCGACCAGGATCTCCCCGTTCTCGACCACGCACCGGTAGACGGGGACGGCGGCGACCTCGGGGATCCCGACGGACTCGCCCGTGCTCAGGTCGAACCGGGCCGCATGGGCCGCACACACGAGTGTGTCGTCCTCCACCGCGCCTTCGTGGAGCGGCTGCCCCTGGTGCGAGCACACGTCGTGGATCGCGCGCACGTCCGCCTCCCCGAGGCGGACGAGGCAGATCGGTTCCGCCAGCTCCACCTGCACGGTGTCCCCGACCGCCAGCTCGTCGAGCGCGGCCACGACCTCGCGCGCCATCCCGGCCCGCCCGCTCAGTCCTGCCGCGGCGGGTCGTCGGCCGTCGGCGGGTCGGTCGGGATGAGGTCGGCGTCCGTGGCCGGTGCGTCGGCGGAGGTGTCCGGACTGACCTTCTCGACAGTGTTCTGCTCCTCGAGGAACTCGTCGCTGTCGGGGTCGGGAGCGCCGTTCGGAGTCGTCATGGCCGGGGAATCCCCGGGACCGGGATGCTCCACACCCGTCAGCAGCCGCCGACCCGACCGACTGATCGACGCCGAGACGAAATCGGGTCCCGACCAACGTCGTTGGTCGGGACCCGTTCCGTGCTGTGCGCCCGAAGGGATTCGAACCCCTAACCTTCTGATCCGTAGTCAGATGCTCTATCCGTTGAGCTACGGGCGCAGGTACCGCGTTCAGTTGTACTACATGCCGTGTCCGACCCGGGAGTCGGACCACGCCAGCGCGGAGGCTCCGGGATTTGAACCCGGGATGGGGGGTGACCCCAAACCGCATTAGCAGTGCGGCGCCATAGACCAGACTAGGCGAAGCCTCCCGGGGCCTCTCGGCCTCCAGCGGGTCCAAGAGTACACACGGCCCGGAGGGGGTGTGCACCCCACCCCGGGTCGCGTGATCGTCGCAGGTCAGCGGGCGGATTCGGCCAGGTCGAGGAACGGGGCGAGGGCCTCCGGGTTCTGCAGCGCGCCCTTGCTCACGGCCGTGTCGGGGCTCACGCCGGCGAGGATCTTCTTGACCGGCACCTCGCACTTCTTGCCGTTCAGGGTGCGCGGCACGGCGTCGACCACGATGAACCGGTCCGGGACGTGCCGGGGCGAGAGCTCGCTGCGCAGGGTCTTCCGCAGCCGCGGCTCGACGTCCTCCAGGGACGCCCCCGGGGCCAGCACCAGGAAGCACAGCAGCGCGCCCTCCTCCCGGGCGCCCAGTGCCGTGGTGTCGATCACCAGGGAGTCGGCGACCTCCTCGAAGCCCTCGACGACGGCGTAGAAGTCCGCCGTGCCCATCCGCACCCCGCCCCGGTTGAGCGTGGAGTCCGAGCGGCCGTAGATCACGAACGAGCCCCGCGGCGTGGCCCGCACCCAGTCCCCGTGCCGCCAGATCCCCGGGTACATCTCGTAGTAGGCCTCGCGCAGCCGGCTGCCGTCCGGGTCGTTCCAGAACATCACCGGCATGGACGGCATGGGCTGGGTGATCACCAGCTCGCCCACCTCGACCGGATCGGCACTGACGAGGTCCTCGCCCCGCTCGTCGAACGAGTGCACGTCCGCCCCGAGCGCGGCCACCGACAGCTCGCCCAGCCACACCGGCACCGTGGGCGCCGAGCAGACGAAGGCGGCGCAGACGTCCGTCCCGCCGGACACCGAGCAGATCTGGATGTGCTCGCCGCAGGCGTCCGCGATCCACCGGAAGCCCTCCACGGACAACGGGGAGCCGGTGGAGCCGAGCGCCCGCATCCGGGACAGGTCGTAGGAGTCCCGCGGCCGCAGCCCCTTCTTCAGGCAGGACTGCACGAAGGGCGCGGACACCCCGAAGACCGTGACGCCGTGCTTCTCGGCCAGCGCCCACAGCGCGCCGAGGTCCGGGTAGCCGGGGTTGCCGTCGAACAGCAGGATCCTCGACCCGACGAGGAGGCCGCCGACCAGGAAGTTCCACATCATCCAGCCGGTGGTGGTGAACCAGAAGAAGGTGTCCCCCGGCCCCAGGTCGTTCTGCAGGCGCATGGCCTTGAGGTGCTCGAGCACGATCCCGCCGTGGCTGTGCACGATCCCCTTCGGCAGCCCGGTGGTGCCCGAGGAGTACAGCACCCACAGCGGGTGGTCGAAGGGCACCGGCTCGAACTCCAGCGGGCCCGCCTCGGCGGTGAACTCCGCCCACGGCGTCGTCCCCTCGAGCGTGGCGTCCGGGTCGAGGTAGGGCACCAGCACGGTCTGCCGCACGGTCGGCAGCTGCTCCCGCAGCGCCGTGACGGTCTTGCGGATGTCGAAGGCCCGGCCGTTGTAGCGGTAGCCGTCCACGGCCAGCAGCACCACCGGCTCGATCTGGGCGAACCGGTCGTGCACCGCGCGCGCCCCGAAGTCCGGCGAGCACGAGGACCACACCGCCCCCAGCGACGCCGCCGCCAGGAAGGTCACCAGCGTCTCCACCGAGTTCGGCGCCAGCGCGACCACCCGGTCGCCCTTCCCCACGCCCGCGGCGACCAGCCCGGCCCGGGCGCGTGCGACCTGCTCGCGCAGCTCGGCGTGGGTGACGGTGCGCTCGAGCCCGTCCTCGCGGGCGAACACGACCGCGACGTCCGCGTCCTCGCGGCCGGGGCCCGGGGTCAGGGCGTGCTCGGCGTAGTTCAGCGTGGCGCCCGGGAACCACTGGGCGCCGGGCATCTCCCGGGAGCCCAGCACCGCCGTCGGCCGGTCCCGCCAGATCACGCCGAGGAACTCCGCCGCCGCGGCCCAGAACCCCTCCAGGTCGCGCACCGACCAGGCGTGCAGCTCCGCATAGTCCGTGTCCGAGGCCAGCTCGACACCCTTGTGCTCCCGCACCCAGCGCGCGAACTCGGCGATCGCGGTGCGGCCGGCCTGCTCCGGAGACGGGGACCAGAGGACCTCGGGGACGTCGGCGTCGAGAGTCATGGCGTCATCGTCGCCGACGCCTGCGTGCGGGGCCACCCCTGTGACCAGGGCGGTGGCGCCGGGATCAGCGCAGGTGCGAGTCGAACCAGTTGAGCATCCGCTGCCAGGCGTCCGCGGCCGTGGCGGGGTCGTCGTCGAAGCGGTGGCCGGCCCCGGGGTAGGTCACGAGGTCCGTGGCGACCTCGGACCGGCGGGCGGCGTCGAGCAGCCGGGCGAGCCCCGCCTCGTCGTCCCGGTCGCCGTAGATGCCGAGCCACGGGCACGTGAGGCCGGGCGCGGCGGAGACCAGCGCGGGCAACGGACCCACCGGCTCGTCGATGCCGCCGCCGGCCACCGTGACCGCGGCGCCCAGGGTGCGCCGGGCCGCCACGAGCAGCGCGACGCTGCCGCCCAGGTCGAAGCCGATCACGCCCATCCGGTCCGAGGCGACCTCGTGATCGGCGAGCCAGCCGAAGGCGGTGTCGGTGTCCGCCATCACCTGCTCGCCGTCCAGCCGGGCGACCTGGTCGGCGACCTGCTCGTCCGCGCCGTCGAGCTCGTCCGCCCCGTCGCGGTGGTAGAGGTGTGGGGCGACGACCAGCCAGCCGTCCCCCGCGATGCCCTCCACGAGCCGCCGCACGGCGTCGGTGACCCCGCGCGCCTCGTGCAGCACGACGATGCCGCCGCGCGGCGGACCCTCGGGCTCCGCGACCGTGAGGCGCAGGTCGGAGCCGTCGACCAGGGGCACCGCCTCGGTGCGGATCTCGCTCATGAGGACAGCCTTCCACGACTCGGGGGCAGGCCGCGGACGGGGCGGGTTACCGTGACGCACATGACGCCGATCCGTCCCGACCTGGACACCCTGCCCGCCTACGTCCCGGGCCGGGCGATCCCCGGGGCGATCAAGCTGGCGAGCAACGAGGTGGCCCTCGCGCCGACCGCGCCCGTCCTGGCGGCGATCGCCGAGGCCGCGGCGGCCGGCAACCGGTACCCCGACCTGGCCGTCGTCTCGCTGAGCGAGCGGCTCGCCTCCGAGCTCGACGTGACGCCGGACCGGATCGCGGTCGGCTGCGGCTCGGTGAGCCTCTGCCAGCAGCTCGTGCAGATCACCTGCCGGGAGACCACGGACGAGGTCGTCTACGCCTGGCGGTCCTTCGAGGCCTACCCGATCGTCACGCAGATCGGGAACGCCCGCGCCGTCACCGTGCCGCTGGACGCCGACTTCCGGCACGACCTGGAGGCCATGGCCGGCGCCGTCACGCCGCACACCCGGCTCGTGTTCGTGTGCAGCCCGAACAACCCGACCGGCACGGTGGTGCACCGGGCGGAGTTCGAGCGGTTCATGGACACGGTCGGCCCGGACGTCGTCGTCGCCCTCGACGAGGCCTACCACGAGTACGTCACCGACCCCGAGGCCGTCGACGGGCTGCCCCTGCTGGACCGGTACCCGAACCTCGTGGTGCTGCGGACCTTCTCCAAGGCCTACCGGCTGGCGGGGCTGCGCGTCGGCTACGCGGTCACCGCGCCGGAGATCGCGACGGCGCTGAAGAAGGTGTGCGCCCCGTTCAGCGTGAGCACGGTGGCCCAGGCCGGCGCGATCGCCGCGCTGGACCACGCGACCGAGCTGCTGGCGGCCTGCAAGGAGGCCGTCGGCGAACGGGTCCGGGTGCGCGAGGCGCTGCTCGCGGCCGGGTACACGGTGCCGCACACCCAGTCGAACTTCGTGTGGGTGTCGCTCGGCGAGCGGACCTCGGACTTCGCGGCGCACTGCCTGGAGCACAAGGTCGTCGTCCGGCCGTTCCACCCGGACGGCTGCCGGGTCACCGTGACCACCCCCGAGGAGGACGACCGGTTCCTCGAGGCCGCCCGCACCTTCTAGGGGGCCGGCTCGGGGTCCTTCGACCCGGTTTCTCCGGGCATTTCCCCGATGCCGGGGGCCGCGGCGCGGGTGTTCACTGCCGGTATGAGCAACTCGCCGTACGAGTACACCGGTCAGGCCCCGCTCGTGCCGCGCGACGACGAGCGCAACTGGGCCATGGCCGCGCACGTGCTCAGCTTCGTGTCCGCCTGGTTCGCGCTCGGCCTGTTCGCACCGCTGATCGTGTTGCTGGTGAAGGGCGGCGACTCCGCGTACGTGCGCCGGCACGCGGTCGAGTCGCTCAACTTCCAGATCAACGCCCTGGTGTGGACGGTCGTGTTCGGCCTGCTGATCTTCGTCGGGATCGGGCTGGTCCTGTTGCCGCTCTACGGGGTGTTCTACGTGGCCTGCGTGGTGCTCGGCACGGTCCGGGCCTCGCGGGGGGTGGACTTCCGCTACCCGCTGACGTTGCGCGTCGTGCACTGAGGCGCCGTGCACCGAGGCGTCGTGCACCGAGGCGTCGTGCACCGAGGCGTCGTGCACCGAGGCGTCGTGCACTGATCCGTCGTGCACCGAGGACGGGGTCCGCACACGGGACGGGCCCGGACCGTTCGGTCCGGGCCCGTCGCGTGCCCGTGGTGCGGTTCAGTCGGTGGCGTGAGTGTCCGTCAGAGCCTGTCGGTGGTCAGTAGTGCCCGTCGGTGCCCGTCAGTGCCGTGCGCCGCGCCTCGCCCAGAGGCCGGCCACGATCACCACCAGGATCACGGCGACCACGATCTGGAAGATCGTCTCCCAGAAGTTCCATCCCGACGTGCGCAGGTTCAGCGCCCGGGCGATGAACGTCCCGATGAACGCGCCGACGATACCGATGATGATCGTCAGCCAGATCGGGATGTTCTGCTTGCCCGGCACGAGCAGGCGTGCCAGGGCGCCGATGATGAGTCCGAAGACGATCGCGGTGATGATGCCGGTAACGGTCATGGAACTCTCCCGACTCCTCGGTGCAGGGCCACCCCCACGGTCGCCCTCAGGGCGTCTGCCTAGCACAGCGCGGGGGCCGGGTCCTGCCGGAAGGACCGTCGGGACCGAAGCGTTATCTCTCGTTCCGTTGCAGGTCAGCCCGTACACCCGGACGGATGACCACGGTCGGCCCAGTGGCCCGGGTGGGGCACCGAACCGGACGAATATCGTCACCGTCCGTTTATGGCCGTCGATCATCGGGCACTCGCACCTCGACCACATCGGACACGCTCCGGACGAACCCGGCGCGACCGCGAGGAGGAAGCAATGGGCATCATCGGTTGGATCATCGTCGGGCTCGTCGTCGGCGCCCTCGCGAAGGCGATCATGCCGGGCAAGGACCCGGGCGGCATCATCGTCACCTGCATCATCGGCGTCGTGGGCGGTCTGCTCGGCGGATGGATCAGCTCGGCCCTGTTCGGCGTCGACACCGGCAGCTTCTTCGACCTGCGCACCTGGCTGATCGCGCTCGTCGGGTCGCTGGTGCTGCTCGGCATCTACCGGCTCGTCGTCGGCCGCCGGTCGCGCACCCACGCCTGACCGGCGCAGCACGCACACGAACGGCGCCCGCCCGGAGAACCCGGGGACGGGCGCCGTCGTGTGTGCGCCGCGGGAGCGGCTCAGCCCTCGAGCACGTACCCGGCCCCGCGGATCGTGCGGATCCGCTCGGGGCCGATCTTGCGCCGCAGGTAGGAGATGTAGACCTGGACGAGGTTGGGCGAGGCCGGCTCCGACCACACCTGGGTCGCCAGCTCCTCGTGGGACACCGTGGCGCCCGGCTCGGTGAGCAGCGCGGTGAGCAGGGAGAACTCGGTGGGCGACAACGACACCGGGTTGCCGTCCACGGTCACCTCGCCGAGCTCGGTGTCGACCACGAGCTCGCCGCGGCGGATCAGCGTGTGCCCCACCGCGCCGGTCAGGCGCAGCCGCAGCCGGATCCGCGCGGACAGCTCGTCGACCGAGAAGGGCCGCAGCACGTAGTCGTCCCGGTCGCTGCGCAGCTGCGCGATCACGGCGTTGCGGCGCTCACGCGGGGTGAGCACTACGACCGGCACGCTCGGTGACTCGGCGTGCACGGCCGCGAGGACGGCGGCGTGCTCGGGCCCGGGGAGGTCGACGTCGAGCACCAGGAGGGCGGGCGGCGCGGCGCGGATCACGTCGAGGACGGCGATGCCGTCGGCGGCGGGATCGGCGCGCATCCCCTCCGCGCGGAGGGAGCGCAGCACCGACGCCGACGCGGCGGTCGGGGGCAGCGCCACGAGGACGGGGGCGTACGGGGGCACGGACGCTCGTGCCGTCGCCTGCGACGGCACGAACACGGACGCACCCCCCGGGGGAGCAGCGGGGAGCATCGCGGACAAGCTTGGCGTGAAAGCCCCTCGATCACAATGTGTCAACGGTCCGAGCGGCGCGTGCCGACCCGACGAGCGGCCTTCCCTGAGAACCGCACTGCTCCGAACGGAGCAGAGCGAGCGGCGAACCCGGCGAGGACGACACGCTCCGGCGCCTCCGGACGACCTGTCGGCGCGCTGGGGCAACCCCGGCTCTCAGCTTCGCCCGGCGCCCCTCCGGTTCCTCCATATGGTCATCGATCATGCGACGGAAACCCTCCGCCGCGGAGGACCGGCTCGATCCCCGCGAGCTGGTCGCCCGACTCTCCGCGGAGCACGGCTCCCCCGCCGGCCGACCGGGCCGTCCGGCGCGTCGGCGGCACGCCGCCGGTGCCACGGCCACGATCCCGGCGCCGCGCTCCGCCGACGGCCCCAACGACCCCGACGGCCCCGACGACCCCGACGGCCTGGACGGCCTGGACGGCCTGGAGGACGCCGACACCGGAACCGGTGCCGACGATGTTCTCCACGGCGTCGCGCGCGAGCCCGCCCTGCTGACGCACACGACGTCGCTCGGGCTCGAACCCGCGGGTGCGGGGCCGCCGCCGATCAGCCCGATGACCGGCCTGCCCGTGGTCACGGCGGCCGAGATCATCGCCGGCCCCGCGGTGAGCGGGGCGGGCGCCACCGGCGACGGCACGGTCATCGAGCGGGACGCCCCCGAGCCCCGCGTCGCCCGCGGCCGCCGTCGGGCCCCGCGCTCGACCCTGCGCCGGTTCGCCCCCGTCACGGTCGGGGTCGCCACGGTCCTGGTCGCGGCCGCGGTCGCCCTGCTGCTGCGTCCGGTGTCCGAGGACGGGCCGGACCAGGCGGCGTCGCTGACCTCGTCCGACACCGCCCAGGGGACACCGGACCCGCCCTCGACCGGGGTGGCGGCCATCCCGGCCCCCGGCGCGCTGAGCCAGGCGGTGGACGCAGCGCGCGAACACGCGACGACCACGACGCGCCCGCCCGCCGCGCCGGCGAACCCGGCGGCCGGCACGGCCCGCGCGCGCGGCCCGGCGGCCGCGGGCGACGGTTCCACGGCGGCCGGCCGGCTCGGCTGGACCCCGACCGGCGGCGACGAGTTCTCCGGCGGCCTCGGCAAGTGGGGGCTCTACGACGGCGCGGGTCACGGCGGCAACGGCCGGCGCACCCCGGACGCGGTCTCCACCTCCGGCGGGATCCTCACCATCCGCGGCGACTCGAACGGCAACACCGGCGGCATGGCGTACAACGAGAGCCGGCAGTACGGCCGGTACGAGATGCGCGCGAAGTTCCCGGCCGGGGACTCCCAGTACCACCCGGTGCTGATCCTGTGGCCGAGCGACGTCGAGTGGCCCCGCGGCGGCGAGATCGACTTCGCCGAGACGGACAGCGCGTCGGACGGCGTGTCGTTCTTCCTGCACTACGGCGCGGACAACAACCAACGATCCGCCAGCCGGAAGATCGACATCACGCAGTGGCACAACTACGCCGTGGAGTGGACGCCGAACGGGATCACCGGCTACCTCGACGGGCAGCAGTGGTTCTCCAGCACCGATCCCGGCACGCTCCCGCCGGGGAAGATGCACCCCACCATCCAGCTCGACTACTTCCCGGACGGCGGCTCCCCGCGCCCGACCGAGATGCAGGTCGACTGGATGCGCATCTACTCCTGAACGAGGGACTGGTCCCCGCGCAGGAACCGCACGACGTCGTCGACGCGCGGCTCGAGCAGCGCCCACCCGTCGCGGAGCAGGTCCAGCGGCCGACCGTCGGCGAGCTGCCAGATCACGGCCGCGGCGGTGAGCGCCGCGAGGGTGACGAGCACGAGCAGCACGCGGCCGAAGCGGGCCCGACGCAGCCGCCGCCGGCGCCGGGCGGCGGACTCGGCCCAGGTCCGGGGGCCGGCGGCGCGGAGGGTCGCGCGGGTGGCGCGGGTGGCGCGGTGCGAGGGTCCGTGCGCCGGGCGGGGCGGCATCGGCCGGAGAGCCGGACGCCCGGCCGCAGGCACAACCGGGCGCTGCACGGGGATGCGGGCGGTCGGGACGTCGTCGGTCAGGGTGGAGCTCGGCGGCAGGCTCATGGGTCGGTCCATCCGGCGGCGGGTCGGTCATCCGTCTGTCGAGCAGATCTCGGTCCGCGTTAGCCGTGCGGTTGGGCCGAACGGGCGTTCCTGCCCGCCCGTTCCACCTACGGTGACGGGTTCGTCTCACCCGGTGTGACTGCGCTACCTGGGGTAGCGGATCAGCAGCGAGGCGTGCACGTCCTCCGGTCCGACGGCGGCGTACCCGTGCGGAGCGTCGGCGACCCACTCCAGATACCCGCCGGGCCCCGCGACGCCCGGCGCGTCGAGCCGGCCGGCGCGGAGCTCGCCGGTGAAGACCGTCGCGTGCTCGGTGACGCCGGGGTGGTGCGGCGGCGAGGTCTGCTCGGCACCGGCGGGGATCCGCATGCGGTACAGCTCGTAGGTCGCCGGGCCGTCGTCGAACACCCGCAGCAGCTCCATGTCGACGGCCGCCCCGCGGATGCGCGGGCTGCCGCCGCAGGAGACCAGGGCCGTCAGCGCCACCCCGAGCGCGGCGGCGACCGCGTGCAGGGTGTCCAGGGTGGGGTTGCGGGTGCCGGCCTCGAGCCCGGAGAGCGTGGCCTTGCCGACCGACGCCCGGCGGGCCAGCTCGGACAGCGACATCCCCTGCTCCGTCCGCAGGGCCCGTACCCGCGGACCGACGTGGGCCGCGCCGCCGGGGAGCGCGGGCCCGGGTTCACGTGGCGAGCTCGCGACCACGCGCGCGTCCGTCGGCCCGGAATCGCTTGCCGCCGTCGCGTCCACGTGGCTATCGTTCCACCCCGGCTGTCGTTCCGTAAACGGAACGGCCGGGAGGAGGCACAGTGCGCGGGATCGCCCGACCGGTGTTGGCCGGTGTGGTGACGGCGATCGTCGGCTTCGGCGGCTCCTTCACGGTGGTGCTCACCGGGCTCCGCGCGGCGGGCGCCTCGGAGGGGCAGGCGGCGTCCGGCCTGCTGGCGGTCGCGGTCGGCTCCGGGATCGTCGCGCTCGTGCTGGGGCTGCGGACCCGGATGCCGGTGAGCATCGCCTGGTCGACGCCCGGCGCCGCACTGCTGATCTCCTCCGGCGTGCCGGACGGCGGGTTCCCGGCGGCCGTCGGCGCCTTCCTGCTCTGCGGGGTGCTGATCGTCGTCGCCGGGCTGGTGCGGCCCCTCGGTCGGCTCATCGCCGCCATCCCCGGACCGATCGCGGCCGCGATGCTCGCCGGGGTGCTGCTCGACCTCTGCCTCGCGCCGGTCCGGGCCCTGCACGAGGTGCCGCTCCTGGCCGCGCCGTTGATCGTCGTCTGGGCGCTGGTGGCGCGGTTCGCCCGGCAGTGGGCGGTGCCGGCCGCGCTGGTCGTGGCGATCGCGGGGATCGCGCTCACCGGGCCGGGCCTCGGCGGGGTGGACCTCGCGCCCCGGCTGGAGTGGACCGCGCCGGTGTTCACGCCGTCGGCGCTGATCGGGATGGGGCTGCCGCTGTTCCTGGTCACGATGGCCTCGCAGAACGTGCCGGGCATGGCGGTGATGGCGCAGTACGGCTTCCTGCCGCGGTTGCGCGGGATCCTCGTCGCGACCGGGCTGGCCACACTGGGTGCCGCCCCCTTCGGCGGGCACGCGGTGAACCTCGCGGCGATCAGCGCGGCACTGGCCGCCGGGCCCGACGCCGATCCCGACCCCGACCGGCGCTGGATCGCCTCCGTGACGGCCGGGCTGGGCCTGGCGGTGCTGGGCCTCGGGGCGGGCCTGGCGACCGCGTTGCTGCTGCTCTCCCCGCCGGTGCTGGTGGAGGCGGTGGCGGGGCTGGCCCTGCTGGGCGCGCTCGCCGCCGCCGTCACCTCGGCCGTCGCGCAGCCGGAAGGACGGGAGGCGGCGATCGTGACGTTCGTGGTCACCGCCGCCGGGGTGTCGTTCCTCGGCTTGGGCTCGGCGTTCTGGGGCCTGCTCGCGGGCGGCGCGATGATGCTCCTGCACCGTCGCCGCACCCACCCAGTGAGCGGCAACAGCCCTTAGGGGGCGTCTAGAGCGGCACTTGCACTCACGACCCCTGCTGACCTGCGGTTCTCAGGTGAGCAGGGCCGCGAGCCGGGCGTCGGACTCCGCGAGGGCGGCGCGGTCGAAGGTCGACGAGCCGACCAGCAGCTCGTCGGCCCCGGTGCGGGTGACGAGCGCCTCGAGCCGGGCGACGACGGTCTCCTCGTCGCCCACGATCGTGCGCCGCAGTGCGCTCTCCACCGTGACCCGTTGTCGGTCGGTCAGCGGCCGGTGCGGGTCGGGCGGCTCCAGCGCCGGGAACTCGCCCGTGGTGCGCGCGGCCGCCAGCGCCCACGCCTCGGGCAGGGCGAGCCCGGGGTCGCCGACGAGGACGTCGAGCGAGACGACGACGTACGCCCGGCCGCCGGCCCGGTCCCGGTAGTCCGCGAGCGCGGCGGCGCCGGCCTCGGTGTCGTCGAGCACCGGCCCGCCGACGACGACCGGCAGGCCGAGGTCCCCGGCCACCGCCAGCCCCTTGCCCGTGGCCAGCACGAACAGCGGGACCGGCGCGTCGAGCCGCGGGCGGGCGGTGACGGGGCCGGCGCCGTCGAGAAAGGCCCGGAGCTCGTCGAGGTCCTCGCGGAAGGTGTCGGCCCCGTCCGTCCGCAGGGCCCGCCGGACAGGCGCGGTGAAGCCGAGCGAGCGCCCGACGCCGAGGTCGATCCGGCCGGGGTGCAGCGCGGCCAGCACCCCGACCTGCTCGGCGACGACGAGCGGCTGGTGGTTGGGCAGCATCACGCCGCCGGACCCCACCCGGATCCGCTCGGTCGCCGCCGCGACGGCGGCCATCAGCACGGTCGGCGCGCCGGAGCCGATGCCCGGGACGGCGTGGTGCTCGGCCACCCAGAACCGGTGGTAGCCGAGCTCCTCGGCCCGCCGCGCCCGCTCGACGGTGTGGCGGACCGCCGCGGAGTCCGGCTCACCCACCCGGGTCCGCGAGCGATCCAGCAGCGACAGACGCACGCCCTGTCCAACACGCAGCGAGTCGGCGGTATTCGGTCACCGAGATGCACATCCCGGTCGCTCCCCCGGATGCGCCGTTCGGTACCCGGAAGTGCCGACTCGCGGGGATCAGGTGAGGTTGCGGCGCTCCAGGAGCGGGCGGATCTCGGGGTCGCGGCCGCGGAAGGCGCGGTAGGCCTCCATCGCGTCGACGCTGCCGCCCCTGGACAGCAGCTCGCGGCGGAAGTGGTCGCCGTTCTCCCGGCGCAGTCCGCCGTTCTCCGCGAACCACTCGACGGTGTCCGCGTCGAGGACCTCGGACCAGATGTAGGAGTAGTAGCCGGCCGAGTACCCGCCCGCGAAGACGTGGTTGAAGTAGGTGCTGCGGTAGCGCGGCGGGACGAGCGGGTGCGCGATCCCGGCCTTGCGCAGCGCCTCCGCCTCGAAGGTGAGCACGTCCTCGACGGTGTCGTCGACGCTCAGCGTGTGCCAGGCCTGGTCCAGCAGCGAGGCCGCGAGGTACTCCGTGGTCCGAAAGCCCTCGCCGTAGGCGCGGCTGGCCAGCAGCTTCTCGAGCAGCTCGGGCGGCAGCGGCTCGCCGGTCCCGTGGTGCCGGGCGTACCGGCCCAGGATCTCCGGTCGCTCCAGCCACATCTCGTTGACCTGGGAGGGGAACTCGACGAAGTCCCGGGGCACGGACGTCCCGGAGAAGGTCGGGTACCGGACGGCCGAGAACAGCCCGTGGAGCGCGTGCCCGAACTCGTGGAAGAGGGTGCGGACCTCGTCGATCGTCAGCAGTGTGGGCTCGCCCTCGGCCGGCTTGGCGATGTTGAGCGTGTTCATCACGACGGGCCGGGTGCCGAGCAGCCCGGCCTGCGGGACGAGCGCGTTCATCCAGGCCCCGCCGCGCTTGGACGCGCGGGCGTGGTAGTCGCCGCCGTAGAGGCCGAGCGGGGTGCCGTCGGCGTCGAACACCTCCCAGTACCGGACGTCCGGGTGGTAGGTCGGCAGGTCGTGCCGCTCGTGGAACTGGATCCCGTAGAGCTCCTCGGCCGCGTGGAACACGCCGTGCACCAGCACCCGCTCCAGCTCCAGGTAGGGGCGCAGGACCGCGGCGTCGACCTCGTACCGCTCCCGCCGCACCCGCTCGGCGTAGAACGCCCAGTCCCACGGCTCGAGCGCGTGCCCGGCCGGGGCGGCGAGATCGCCGGCCTCCGCGTCGGCGTTGCGCATCGCGGGCGGGGCCAGGTCGGCGAGCATGGCGGCGACGGCGTCGACCGAGCCGGCCGTGTTGTCGTCGATCACGTAGGCGGCGTGGCTCGGGAAGCCCAGCAGCCGGGCCCGCTCGGCCCGCAGCGCCGCCAGCCGCAGCACGACCTCCCGGGTGTCGTTCCCGTCGCCCTGCGCACCGCGCCCGATCGACGCCTCGAAGATCTCGCGCCGCAGCTCGCGGTCCGTCAGCGACTCCAGTACGGGCTGTCCGGTCGGCAGCACGAGGGTGACCAGGAAGCCGCTGCCGTGCCCGCGGTCCTTCGCCGCGGCCGCCGCGGCCGAGATCGCGCTCGGCGACAGCCCGTCGAGCTTCGCGACGTCGTGGACGTGCACCGCGGCCGCGTTCGCCCCCGCGAGCAGGCGGGCGCTGAAGGTGGTGGACAGCGAGGACAGCTCGGCGTTGATCGCGCTGAGCCGCTCCTTGTCGGCCTCGCCCAGCTCCGCACCGGCCCGTACGGCGTCGCGGTGGTGGCGCTCGAGCAGCCGCAGCGACTCCGGGTCGAGGCCCAGTTCCTCCCGCTTCCCGTACAGCTCCGCGATGCGCCCGAAGAGCCGCGGGTCCAGGGCGATCGCGTCGGCGTGCGCGGCGAGCATCGGGGCGACGGCGGCGCGCACCTCCTCGATCCGCGGGGTGGTGTGGGCACCGGCGCGGCTGAAGAAGACGCGCGAGACCCGGTCGAGCGTGCGACCGGAGAGCTCCAGGGCCTCCACGGTGTTGGCGAAGGTCGGCGGGCCGGAGGCGAGGATCGCCTCCACCTCGGCGCGCTGCTCCGCCATCCCCGCCTCGAACGCCGGCAGGTAGTCCTCGTCGGTGATCGCCGCGAAGTCCGGGAGGCCGTAGGGCAGCTCGCTCGGCGCGAGGAAGGGGTTCGCCATCCCCTCACGCTAGCCCGGGCCGCCCGGGCGCGGCCGGTGATCCGCGCCCGGCCCCGGACCGCGCGCGGATCACCAGAGCGACTGGACCACCACGCCGTCGTGCAGGGTCGAGACCTTGTTGCGCTTGCTCCACTCCATGAAGGCCGGAAGGTCCACCCAGTCCTGGATCGCCAGCCGCCAGTGCTCGGGCACGCCGGCCGGGCCCTGGTAGATCTCGTGGAGGACGAAGATCGTGTTCCCGGTCGGGGACGAGTTCGGGTCGACCGGGTCGGACAGCTCGGGTCCCTTCGAGATCTTGTAGGAGAGCAGCGCCTCCTCGCCCTCCCGCGGGTGCCCGGTCATGAACTCCGCGTGGCTGGTGAAGATCCGGTCGCCCTCGGCGACCTCGTCCGGGCCGACCGTCCACATGACGACGATGTTCGTCCTGCCCGTCTCCGACATCGGTGTCCTCCTCGGGGTCGGCCCTGCCCCGGCGGCGGGACGTCCACCCGGGATACGCGACCCGGCCCGCGCGGGCACTACGTACTTGTGCGTACCGGCCCGGCCAGCAGGTCGGCCGCCCTTTCCCCGACCATCACCGCGGTGGCGGCGGGCCCGCGGCGGGGCACCGCCGGCAGCACAGAGGTGTCCGCCACCCGCAGGTTCGCGAACCCGTGCACGCGCAGGTCGGGGCTCACCACCCGGCCCAGCGCGGCGCTGCCGCAGAGGTGCACGGAGGTCGTCAGGACGTTCCGGATCCAGCCGTCGAGCCGCACGTCGTTGCCCAGCACCCAGCCCTCCGGGGCCGCACGGTCGAGGCCGGCGACCCGCAGCAGGTCCGCGGCGATCCGGACGGCCGCGCGCAGCCGTCGTCGATCGGCCTCGGTGCGCAGGTAGCGATAGTCGAGCAGCGGCGGCGCGAGCGGGTCGGCCGAGGTGATGGTGAGGTCGCCGTGGCTCTCGGGGCGCTGCAGCGCGCACATCAGGTGCAGGTCGCCGCCCTCGCCGAACGGCCGCGCGAAGAGCAGGACCTCCAGGTCGCCGGCCGGGTCGGAGCCGGAGTCGAGGTTCAGCGCGGCCTGCCCGGCGACGGCGTCGGGGTGCGGCGGCGGGCCCGGCCAGCGGAAGGGCAGGTAGACGCTCGGGTGGTCGGACCACCCCTGGCCGACCGGCAGCTCCGCACGCAGCGGCACACCGGCCTGCTCCAGCACCGGCGCGGGCCCGATCCCGCTGTGCAGCAGCAGGTGCGGCGAGCCCACGGCCCCGGCCGCCAGCACGACCTCGCCGGCCCGGATCGTCCCCGCCGTCGTCTCGACGCCCTGGGCGCGGTCGCCCGCCAGCAGCACCCGCAGCGCCCGGACCTCCGGCCGCACGGTCAGCGTCCGTACCTCCGGCGCCGCGCCCCAGGGGGGCGGGAGGTACGCGGTCGCGGTACTGATCCGCACGCCCTCGGCGGCGTTCGACGGGACGGGCCCCGCCCCGGGCGGCCCACCGGCGTTCTTGTCCGGCTCGGCGGGATAGCCCAGCGCGGAGCAGGCCGCGAGGAAGACCGGCGTGACCGGGGCCAGCAGGTGCCCCGCCGGCCGGCGCACCCGCAACGGCCCGGCCCTGCCGTGCACCTCCCCGCCGGCGTCGAGGTCGGACTCCGAGCGCCGGTAGTACGGGAGGACGTCGTCGTAGGACCAGCCGGGGACCGCCCAGTCCGCGAAGTCCCGGGGCACCGCCCGCACGAAGTACGAGCCGTTGATCGCCGACGAGCCGCCCACGACCCGGCCACGCGGCACCGAGACCATCCGCCCGCGCACCAGCCGTGCGGCGTACTCCCAGTTCAGCGGGTGTCCGGGCGCGGTCGCGGCGAGCGAGGCGGCACTCGTGACGTCCGGCAACCGGGAGGCCGGGCCCGCCTCCACCAGGCAGACCGAGCGGTCGCCGCGCTCGGCCAGCCGTCCGGCCAGCGCGCACCCGGCCGAGCCCGCGCCGACCACCACCACGTCGTACCCGGGGTCGGTCACGGTGCGAGGATGCCGCACGTGAGCCCCCGGGACAGCAGTGCCGCGCGCGACCTGGCCGACTTCGTCTCCGCCTCCCCCACCCCGTACCACGCGGTGGCCGAGTCGGTCCGGCGGTTGCGCGAGTCCGGGTTCACCGAGCAGGTCGAGACCGAGGAGTGGGATCCCGCGCCCGGCGGACGCTACCTCGTGCGGGACGGCACGCTGCTCGCCTGGCACGTCGGCGACGAGGCCCGCCCGGGCTCCCCGCTGCGGATCTTCGCCGCGCACACCGACTCCCCCACGCTGAAGGTCAAGCCGCGCCCGGACACCGGTGCGGCGGGCTGGCGGCAGGTCGCCGTGGAGGTCTACGGCGGCGCGCTCTGGAACTCCTGGCTGGACCGCGACCTCGGGCTGGCCGGCCGGCTGGCGCTGTTCGACGGGACCGTGGTGCCGGTGAACGTCGACCGGCCGCTGCTGCGGGTGCCGCAGCTGGCGATCCACCTGGACCGGCAGGTCAACCAGGGCCTCACCCTCGACGCCCAGCAGCACCTGCTGCCGGTGTGGGGCGTCGGGGACGTGCGGGAGGGCGACCTGCTCGAGTTCCTCGCCGCCGAGGCGGGGGTCGACCCGCGGCAGATCGCGGCGCACGACCTCGTGGTCCACGACCTCACCCCGCCGGCCCGGCTCGGTCGCGAGGGCGAGCTGCTCGCCTGCCCGCGGCTGGACAACCTGGCGTCGGTGCACGCGGGGCTGGCCGCGCTGCTCGCGGCCTCCCGCTCGAACACGGGGGTGATCCCGGTGTTCGTCGGCTTCGACCACGAGGAGATCGGCAGCGGCACGGCGACCGGCGCCGCGGGCCCACTGCTGGAGACCCTCCTGACCCGGCTCGCGGGCGGGTTCGACGCCCGGGCGCGCGCCTTCGCCGCGTCGCGCTGCCTCTCGGTGGACGTCACCCACGCGGCGCACCCCAACTACCCGGAGCGGTACGACCCGGGGCACCGGAGCATCCCCAACGGCGGGCCGGCCCTGAAGGTCAACGCCAACCAGCGCTACGCCACGGACGCCCCCGGGGCCGCCGCCTGGCACCGGGCCTGCCGCGGCGCCGGTGTTCCCGGCCAGTTCTTCGTCGGCAGGAACACCGTGCCCTGCGGCACGACGGTCGGGCCGATCGTGGCGACCCGGCTCGGCATCCGGACCGTCGACGTCGGCATCCCGGTGCTGTCCATGCACTCGGCCCGCGAGCTGTGCGGTGTCGACGACCCCGGCCACCTGGCCGCCGCGGGCGCCGCCTTCCTCTCGGACCCGTCATAACGGGCCAATCGGACTCCCGTCACGCTTCCGTTTGACGCCACACGCACCGCGCGTCACCGTCGGCTCGTCTATTCCGCGACGATGGGGAGCAGACGATGAGCGACGGTGCTGTCGGCGACCGGGCGGTCGACAACGACGCGGTCCAGCGGTCCCAGCGGCGGCGGGCGGTGGTCGCCTCGACCGTCGGCACGACGATCGAGTGGTACGACTTCTTCCTCTACGGGACGGCGGCCGCGCTCGTCTTCCCGAGGCTCTTCTTCCCGGGCGAGGACCCGTACGTCGGGATCCTGCTGGCCTTCGGGACCCAGTTCGCCGGGTTCGCCGCGCGGCCGATCGGCGCGGCGATCTTCGGGCACTACGGCGACCGGATCGGACGCAAGTCCACGCTGATCATCACGCTGCTGCTGATGGGGATCGGCACCGCGCTGATCGGCGTGCTGCCGACCTACGCCGCGATCGGCCTCGCCGCGCCGATCCTGCTGACACTCCTGCGGATCGTGCAGGGCATCGCGGTCGGCGGCGAGTGGGGCGGCTCGGTGCTGCTCGCCATGGAGTGGGGCCACGCCCGGCAGCGCGGGTTCATGGCCAGCTGGCCCCAGCTCGGCGTCCCGCTCGGCCTGCTGCTCTCCACCGGGCTGATGCAGCTCATGTCCGCGACCACCGGCCCGGCCTTCCTCACCTGGGGCTGGCGGGTGCCGTTCCTGGTGAGCGTGGCGCTCGTCGGCGTCGGGCTCTACGTCCGGCTCCGGGTCCTGGAGAGCCCCGAGTTCGCCGCGGTCAAGGCGAAGCAGACCGTGGTGCGGCTGCCGATCGTCGACGCCTTCCGCACGCAGTGGCGGGAGATCCTCAGCTCGGCCTTCGTGCGGCTCTCCGAGCAGGCGCCGTTCTACCTGTTCATCACGTTCGTGCTCAGCTACGGCACCCAGCAGCTGCAGCTCAACCGGGGTTCGCTGCTCAACGCCACTCTCGTCGCCGCTGCGGTCGGCCTGTTCAGCGTCCCCTTCTTCGGCTGGCTCTCGGACCGGATCGGCCGGCGGACCATGTACGGCATCGGCATCGTGTGCACCGCGCTGTTCGCCTTCCCGTACTTCGGCCTGCTGAACACCAAGGTCGGGGTGCTGGTGCTGCTGGCGATCGTGCTGTCGCTGGTCTTCCACGACATGCAGTACGGCCCGCAGGCCGCGCTGATCGCCGAGAGCTTCGGCACCAACATCCGCTACAGCGGCGCCGGCCTGGGCTACCAGCTGGCCTCGGTGATCGCGGGCGGGCCCGCCCCGCTGATCGCCGCGTACATCCTGAAGAACACCGGGTCCAGTACGGGGATCGCCTGGTACATCGTGATCTGCTGCGTCATCGCCATGGTCGCCCTGCTGGTCATGCCGCGCCGCGCCCTCCCGGACGACCGGTCGGTGCAGGCGGCCGTGACACAGGGGTAGGACCGGGCGAACCGGTCGGCCGGGGATACGGTCCGTGACCGTGACCGACGTCTGTTTCGAGACCGCCCGCGGCATGGCGGCGGCGCTGCGCCGCAGGGAGATCTCGGCGCGCGAGCTGGTCGCGGCCCACCTCGACCGGATCGGGTCGTGCAACGGCCCGGTCAACGCCGTCGTCACGCTGGTGGCGGAGAAGGCCCTCGCCGAGGCCGCCGCGGCCGACGAGCGGCTGGCGGCAGGTGAGCCGGTCGGGCCGCTGCACGGCATCCCCATGGCACACAAGGACACCCACGCCACCGCCGGGATCCGCACCACGAAGGGCTCGCCGATCCTCGCCGACGAGGTGCCGGCGGAGGACGAGCTCGTGATCGAGCGGATCCGGGCGGCCGGCGCCATCACGCTGGGCAAGACCAATGTGCCCGAGTTCGCGGCCGGCTCGCACACCTTCAACCCGCTCTTCGGTGCCACCCGCAACCCCTACGACCTCGGCCGCAGCGCGGGCGGCAGCTCCGGGGGCGCCGCCGCGGCGCTGGCCACGGGCATGCACCCGCTCGCCGACGGCAGCGACATGGGCGGCTCACTGCGCAACCCGGCCTCGTTCTGCAACGTCGTCGGGTTGCGGCCGGCGCCCGGACGCGTGCCGTCGTACCCCACCGAGCTCGCCTACTCCACGCTCGCCGTGCAGGGGCCGATGGCGCGCACGGTGTCGGACGTCGCGCTGCTGCTGTCCGTCATGGCCGGCCCGGACCCGCGTAGCCCGATCGCGATCGAGCAGCCGGGCTCGGTGTTCGACGTGCCGCTCGGCCGCGACCTCGCCGGGCTGCGGGTGGCGTGGTCCCCGGACCTGGGCGGGTCGATCCCGGTCGACGCGGCCGTGACGGCGGCGCTGGAGCCGCAGGTCCGGGTGCTCGAGGAGCTCGGCGCCACCGTCGAGCGCGCCGATCCCGACCTGCGGGGGGCCGACGAGGTGTTCCGCACCCTCCGGGCCTGGACCTTCGCGGTGTCGATGGGGCCGTTGCTGGGCCGGCACCGCGACCGGATGAAGGCCACGCTCGTCGGGAACATCGAGGAGGGCCGCCGGCTCACCGGCGCCGACGTCGCCCGCGCCGAGATCCTGCACTCCGCGCTGTTCCAGCGGATGCGGCGGTTCTACGAGCAGTACGACCTGCTCGCGTTGCCGGTCTCCCAGGTGCCCCCGTTCCCGGTGGAGATGGAGTACCCGACCGAGATCGCAGGCGTCGCGCAGGGCTCGTACCTGGACTGGATGCGGTCGGCCTACCTGATCTCGGCCTTCGGCAACCCGGCGATCTCCGTGCCAGGCGGCTTCACGCCCGACGGACTCCCGATCGGCCTGCAGCTGGTCGGCGCCCACCGCGGCGAGGCGGCGCTGCTGCACGCCGCGCACGCCTTCGAGCAGGCCACGCGGATCGGCGAGCGCCGGCCACCGCTGGTGTCCTGACGTGCGTCGCCCCCGGCGCCCGTGGGCGCCGGGGGCGGCGAGAGTCGCGTCAGCTCCCCCTGACGCGGTGGTCCGTCTGCTCCGACTCGAGGATCCAGGCGGCGAGGTCCGGGATCAGGGCGTCCCGCGTAAAGCGGTGGCCGAAATCGGCGTAGGCCATCAGCTCGCGGCTGACCAGCTCCCCCACCCGGCTCGGGAACAGCCGGCGGGCGCGCGCGGCCGCCGTCCTGATCTCGTGCTGCTCGGTGAAGGACATCCGCTCGGTGCCGTTCACCCGTCCGTCCTCCCTCGTGCCGTGCCGGACCAGCATGAACCCGAGATGGAGCCGGGACCAGGTGGGAAATGTGCGTACACAGGATTGGGGACGCGGGCGCTACGGTGACACCTCGATCCGAGGGGGCGACCATGCTCATCACGACCATGAACGACGTTCCGGGGCACCGGATCACGCAGGTCCACGGCGAGGTCTTCGGGCTCACGGTGCGCTCGCGCAACGTCGGCTCGCAGCTCGGCGCGGCCTTCAAGTCGCTCGCCGGGGGCGAGCTCAAGGGCATGACGAAGAACCTCGAGGCCAGCCGCGAGGAGGCGATCGACCGGCTCACCCGGGCCGCCGAGGCGCACGGGGCCAACGCGGTGGTCGCCATGCGCTTCGACACCACCGAGATGGGCGACACCTGGTCGGAGGTGTGCGCCTACGGCACCGCCTGCTCGGTCGAACCCGCCTGAAGCAGCTCGCGGACGGCGTCGGCGGCCTTGAGCGCCGAGCCGGTCAGCACGGCGACCACCCGCTCACCGGGGTGCAGGGCGCCGCGGGCCCGGAACGCGCGGACCGCGGGGATCACCTGCGCGCTCGTCGGCTCGGCGTAGAGACCCCGCCGGGCCAGGGCGAGCGTCGCCGGCCCGATCTCCTCCTCCGGCACGGCCACCACGGCACCGCCGGAGGCCCGGATCGCCGCCAGCACCTCGCGGTCCCGCACGGGCCGGACGATCGCCGTGCCCTCGGCGATCGTGCGGGACCACTCCGCGGGCGCGACGGCCTCCAGTCCCGCCGCGAACGCCGCCACGAGCGGGCTGCAGTGCTGCGGCTGCGCGACCAGCAACCGGGGAAGGCGGTCGATCGCACCGGCGGCGAGCAGCTCGGAGAAACCCAGGTGGCAGCCCAGGACGAGGCTGCCCGCGCCGCACGGGAGGACGACGGCGTCGGGCGCGGCGAAGCCCAGGTCCTCCCAGAGCTCGTAGGCCAGCAGTTTGGTGCCCTGCAGGAAGAAGGGGTGCCAGTTGTGGCTGGCGTAGAAGACCTCGGCCGAGCGGCGCACCGCCTCGTCGGCCGTCGCCTGCCGGGAGCCGGGGACCAGGTCCACGACGGCCCCGTGCGCGCGGCTCTGCTGGATCTTCGCGGGTGAGGTGGACTCGGGCGCGAGGATCGTGGCCACGATCCCGGCCGCGGCGGCGTAGGCGGCGACGGACGAGCCGCCGTTGCCGCTGCTGTCCTCGAGGATCGCGCGGACACCCTGGGCGCGCAGCAGCGAGACCATCACGGAACTGCCGCGGTCCTTGAAGCTCGCGGTGGGGTTGAACCACTCGAGCTTCAGGTCGAGGTCCAGGTCGTCGACGCGATACGGCACCAGGGGCGTGGTGCCCTCGCCCAGGCTCACCGGCTCCAGCGGGAGCGGCAGGGCCGTGGCGTAGCGCCACTGCGAGCGGACGGCCGGGTCCACCCGCTCCCGGGTGAGGCCCGGCGACGGCTCGACCATCAGCGGGGAGCCGTCGTCGCCGCGCCAGCGCGGCTCGTCGAGCGGGTAGCGGCGGCCGGACCTGTCGAGGAGCATCGCCGCCATCCTGGCTCATCGTTCCCGGAGGCACCGAGCACGGGAAACCGTCGGGGTGCGTCGTGGGGCTGCTCACCGAGGGCGGGTTCGCGGTGGACCCGCGAGTCGTCCGGGGGCCGGTCGAGCGGGAGCAGACACCGCAGGGGCCTCGAAGTGGCGCGAAACCTACCCGGCTCGTAGTGGCGCGGACCGGGTCGGGCAACATAACGTCGTACCCGGATCCACGACCTCAGGGGGCCGCATGTCATCGCAGGGTTCGGGCCGGCACACGGCCGCGGCGACGGTGGTGTCGGCCATCGTGGCCGTCGGGCTGCTCGCGCTGCTGCTGTTCGTCATCACCGGCTTCGAGCCTCCGCTCGGCGCCAGCACCATCGAGGTGATCGTCGGGCTGATCGGCTTCGGGGCCCTCTACTTCCTGCTGGCGAAGCTCGTCTTCCCGCAGTTCGAGAAGCTCTACGCCGAGCGCGAGGACCGGATCGAGGGCGGTCTCGCCCGCGCCGAGGAGACCCGCGCCCAGGCGCTGGAGCTCAAGGAGCGCTACGAGGAGCAGCTCGCCGAGGCCCGGGCCGAGGCCGCGCGGATCCGCGACGCCGCCCGCTCGGAGGGCGCCGAGGTCAAGGCCGAGCTTCGCGCGGAGGCCGAGCAGGAGGCCGCGGGCATCCGGGCCCGCGCCGCCGAGGAGATCGCCGGTCAGCGCTCCGCCGCCGCGCAGGCGCTGCACGCCGACCTGGGTGCGCTCTCCACGCAGATGGCCGAGCGGATCCTGGGCACCACGCTCTCGGACCGCGGCGCCTCCGCGATCGACCGGCACCTCGCCGAGCTCGAGGGCTCGCAGCGGTCCGCCACGAACTGAGCGCCCCCGACGGCACCGACGGTCCCCGCCGCGATCTCGCGGCGGGGATCTCGCGTTCTCAGGGGCTGCGCGCCGGCTGGGCAGCCGGTTCCCGTGCCGCGAGTCCCGCGACCGCGCAGGCCAGGAAGCAGAGCGCGCCGGCGGCCGTGGTCCAGTTCGCGGCGGCCAGGTCCAGCATCGAGCCGGTGCCGGGCACGACGTAGCCGGCGATCGCCGCGATCCCGAACAGGATGCAGCCGAGCAGGTTGACGCCGGGCTGCCACCACCCCGGCCCCCGCCGCAGCGGAAGCAGTCCCCGGCGGGCGGACGCCCGGTAGGCGACGACGCCGGAGACCAGGAAGCAGATCGAGCCCAGCGCGTCCGGACGCCACACCAGCCGGTCGTACAGGGGATCGTCGAGCGCGACCTGCAGGGCGCGGAAGGTCGTGACGTTGAACGACAGCGTCCCGACCAGCTGGATCACCGCGGTCCACCAGGCCGCGCGGCCGGCACCCCGCTCCTCCCGCCCCGGCACCGCCAGCACCGTCTGCAGCGCGCCGCCGGTGGTGAAGAAGATCGACGCGACGAAGAACGTGATCCCGTCCGCGGCCGGGCCGACCAGGTCGAGGTAGCCGGGGAAGGGGCCGAGGACGAACCCCACGGACCCGACGAGGAACGCCGCTGCCATCGCCCGCTCCAGCCTGCGCACACGACGTCCGCCGGATCCCGCCGTCATGCGTCCCATCCGAGCCCTCGCCGGCGGCCGCGGGATCACCCCCCGGAGAGGAGAGGGGCTGGCCGACTCGGCCTCGCGGGTGCCGTGCGCCTGCGGAGTGTCGCCCCGCCAGGATCACCGCGAGCGCCTGGACTCGCGGTCTCGCGCCGAGCTCACGGCGGTGGAACGTGGGGAGCCAGGGTGGCACTGCTCCGGGCCAGGAAGTGCCAGCCCACCCACCACCAGCACGCGAACAGCGCCATCCGGCCGGGGACCGTCGTCGCGATTGCGGAGACGAGCTCGCCGAAGGTCGGTGTCGCGGTGCCGGGACGCCTCGCGATCAGCTCCACGACGCCGGCCAGCACGAGGACGGCGAGGTACGCGCCGATCGTCGCGTTCCACCCGGTCATCGCCGGGCCAGCCAGTAGCCGCCGCAGATCCACGCGACGTAGCCGACGAGTCGGACCGTGCGGTCGACGAACTCCGGGCCCAGCAGGTAGCTGATGGTGGGGAAGTCCGGCCGGTAGCCGTAGAGCAGCGCACCGATCTCGAGCGCGAGGACGGCGACGACGAGCACGCCCCACGGGGTCGCCGACCGGACCGTGACCCGCCTGCGTCCGCCGACGCGCCCCAGGCGGCCGGACGCTGCGAGCACGGCCCCGACGACGCCGATCGCCGCGGTCACGGCCGTCGCCTGCCAGGTCAGTGTCGGGATCGGCGAGACCAGCACGGCGACCACGACCGCGACCACGAGCACTGCCGCCCGGGCGACGACGCGCGCCGCGGTCCTGGGTTCGCCGGGGGTCGACGCGGACCCGGGATCGGCGCGGACACGGCGCGGTCGCACTCCGCCACGATGCCGCCCATCCCGGGACTGGTCCAGGCCCGTCGGCGGCGCGCATCCAGCGGAAGCGGAGGGATTCGAACCCCCGGACACTCTCGTGTCTCTCGCTTTCAAGGCGAGTGCATTCGGCCGCTCTGCCACGCTTCCGTCGGGCAGCCTAGCGGCTGGCCCGCGAGGGCGGTCGCCGCTACGAGCCCTCCCGCAGGCCGGCGGCGACGCGCTCCATGAAGACGGCGGCCTGGGCCCGCTCCTCCGCGTCGAGCAGGTCGACGACGTACTTGCGCACGCCGGTGACGTGCGTGGGGGCCGCGGCGACGAGGCGCTCGTAGCCGTGCGGGGTGAGGCAGGCGAAGATCCCCCGCCCGTCGGACACGTCGCCGTCCCGACGGACGAGCCCCGCCTTCTCCATCCGCGAGATCTGGTGCGACAGCCGCGACTTCGACAGCGCGAGCATCTCGGCGAGGGCACTCATCCGCATCCGGTGACCCTCCTGTTCGGACAGCACCACGAGCACGCCGTAGTCGCCGTGGGAGAGGCCGTGGCCCTCCTGCAGGTCGCGGTTCAGCCGGTTCTCCAGCAGCGTGGAGGAGAGGATCCAGGCGCGCCAGAACCGCTGCTCGCCCTCGTCCAGCCACGGGGTGGTGGACACCTCCGGCTCGTCCGACGCGTGATCCGACACAGCCCCGCACCCTACTGGGGGCCCCGGCGGGGTGGTCCCGTGATCCACCGGGGGCCGTCGACGGGCCACGCACACACCGTCCCGTCGGCGGCGCTCGCGTCGTGTCGACCCGATCGCCCGGGTGTGGTGGGATCTCGTCGTCGGTCCGCGGGTCATCCGCCGGGCGTCGGAGGAGGAGCACGGATGCGGTTCGACGAGAACGCGGACCTGGACACGTCGACCATCGACGACCTGCGCGGCGGCGGTGGCGGCGGCGGGGTCGGCGGCCGGGTCGCCCTCGGCGGCGGCGGGCTCGGGATCGTCGGCCTGATCCTCTTCTTCGTGCTCTCCTCCCTGGGCGGGGGCGGCGGCACCTCGGGCGGCTTCGCCCTGCCGGGCGGGCTCTCCGCACTGCCCGCGGGCCAGACCGCGGACAACACCCAGATCGCCGAGAGCTGCCGCACGGGCGCCGACGCGAACTCCAACCTCGACTGCGAGGTGACCGCAGTGGTCAACTCGCTCGACGGCTACTGGTCCGACGCGTTCGCCCGCTCCGGCCAGACCTACACCGCCCCCCGTACCAACTTCTTCTCCGGCCAGGTCAGCACCGGTGGCTGCGGCAGCGCGACCTCCGACGTCGGCCCCTTCTACTGCCCGGGCGACTCCGAGGTCTACATCGACCTCACCTTCTTCCAGGAGCTCGAGCAGCGGTTCGGCGCCCAGGGCGGCCCCTTCGCCCGCGCCTACGTGATCGCGCACGAGTACGGCCACCACATCCAGAACCTGCTCGGCACCAACCGCCAGGTCCGCTCCGGCGACAGCGGCCCGACCTCGGGCTCCGTGCGGCTGGAGCTGCAGGCCGACTGCTACGCCGGGGTGTGGGGCAACCACGCCACCACCACCCCGACGGCCTCGGGCCGGCCACTGATCACGGACGTGACGGACGCCGACGTGGCCGCCGCCCTGGACACGGCCGCCCGGATCGGGGACGACTACATCCAGAGCAACCTGGGCGGCGGCCGCGTCGATCAGAGCCAGTTCACGCACGGCAGCTCCGCGCAGCGGGAGAAGTGGTTCACCACCGGCTACCGCACCGGCGACCCCGCCCGTTGCGACACGTTCAGCACCAACAACCTGGGCTGAGGCGACCTGGGCGACCTGGGCCGGGACGACCTGACCCGCAGCCGGCCTACTCCCGCTCGACGACCTCCAAGGCCTCGCAGTCGCACCGGGCGCCGAGCGCGTGCAGGCCGCCCTCCAGCGGGTCCCACGGGACGCGGTGGGCGCGGGCCCAGCGCCGCGCCTCGCGCAGGGACCCGTCACAGCTGCGGAGCGCCAGGCACGCCGCGAGCCGGGTGCGCAGCGCTTCGACGTGCCCGGCGCACATCCCCAGCACGACGCAGACGACGCGCTGCCAGGCCGAGGCCGGGCCGGGATCGGCGGAGGGGCCCGGGGCGGAGGACCGGTCGGGGTCTGGGTCACGGCCGTGAGTGGTCATGGCCGCGACGGTCGGTCCCGGCACCGACGCTCCCGGCGGCCCGGGCCGGCCCGCGGCGGAGTTGTCCACAGGATCAGGGGGCTGTGGACAGCTGCTCACCCCGCGCCGAGCAGTCCGGCAAGCTCCGGACCGTGCCCCTCGACCTCCACGTCCCAGCCCGGCCGCACGAACCGGTCCGGTGTCAGCCGCAGCCGCACGTTCTCCACCGGCTCCCCGCGCGGCGCGACGATCGAGATCCCGTCGCGCACGTAGCCGAGCTTCTCCGACACCCGCAGCGAGGCCACGTTGTCGGTGAAGGCGTCGGAGCGGGCGTGGCGGGCGCCGAGGTGGTCGAAGGCGTAGCCGAGGATCGCCGTGCGCATCTCGGTGCCGAACCCGCGGCCCTGGTGCGCCAGGCCCAGCCACGAGCCGGAGTCCACCTCGCGGCGCGCGGCGAACTGCGTGCCCGTCAGGCTCTGCACGCCGACCACCCGGCCCTCGTGGCGGACCAGGAAGTGGAGCGCCCACGCCTCCGGCGCGAACCGGGCGCGCTCCGCCCAGAAGTACTGCAGGGTGCCGCGGCCCATGTACCGGGGGTCGGCGTCCGTCCAGGGGACGAGGAAGGGCATCCGTTCCGGTGGGTGCACGCCCGCGTAGGCGACCTCGACCAGCTCGCGCAGGCCCGCGTCGTCGTCGGGGCGGAGCTCGAGCCGCGGGGTCCGCAGGACGAGGTCGCGCTGCGGCCAGTGCCGGACCGTGTCCACCATGGCGCACCAGCCTGCCGGACTGCGTCCGCGGCCACGACGGAATAGCGTCCAGGGCCATGTACGCGATCACGGTGGCGGAGCCGGGCGGCCCGGAGAACATGCGGTGGACCGAGGTCGAGGACCCGGAGCCGGGCCCGGGCGAGGTGCTGCTCGACGTCGTCGCCACGGCGGTCAACCGGGCGGATCTGCTGCAGCGGCAGGGGAACTACCCGCCGCCGCCCGGCGCGTCGGACATCCTCGGCCTGGAGTGCTCCGGCAGGATCGCCGCGCTCGGCGAGGGCGTGACGGGCTGGTCGGTGGGCGAGGAGGTGTGCGCCCTGCTGGCCGGGGGCGGGTACGCGCAGAAGGTCGTGGTGCCGGCGGCCCAGCTGCTGCCGCAGCCCGAGCGCGTGGACCTGGAGACGGCCGGCAGCCTCCCCGAGGTGGCCTGCACGGTGTGGTCCAACGTGGTGTCGCACGCGGCGCTCGCGCAGGGCGAGACCTTTCTCGTGCAGGGCGGCAGCAGCGGCATCGGCACGCACGCGATCCAGGTCGCGAAGGCGCTGGGCGCCCGGGTTGCCGCCACGGCCAACCCCGCCCGGTTCGACGTGTGCCGCGAGCTCGGCGCCGACATCGTGATCGACTACAACGGCGACGTGCCGGAGGAGCTGAAGAAGGCGACGGACGGCCACGGCGCGGACGTCATCCTCGACAACATGGGTGCCAAGGGGCTCAAGGCCAACCTGGCCGCCCTCGCGTTCGACGGCCGGCTGATGATCATCGGCATGCAGGGCGGGGTGAAGGCCGAGATCAACATCGGCGCGCTGCTGGCGAAACGGGGCAGCGTGTCGGCGATGGGCCTGCGCGGCCGCCCGGTCGAGGGCCCGCACGGCAAGGGCGAGGTCGTCCACGGTGTGCGCGAGCAGGTGTGGCCGATGATCGGCGACGGCCGGGTCAGGCCGATCGTGCACGCGCGCTTCCCCCTGTCCCAGGCCGCGGAGGCCCACCGCACGCTGGAGGCCGGCGGCGTGGTGGGCAAGCTGCTGCTGGTCGCCGAGTAGGCGGGCATGATGGGGGTCATGACGGCACCAGAGGACAACGACGGCCAGCAGCAGGTCATGGTGATCGGGCCGGACGGGCGCCCGGTCGGGATGGCCCGCGTGCCGCAGTCGGAGATCCGTCAGGCGAACGACGGCGAGGACGGCGAGCAGGGCGGTATCGGCAGCATGGTCGAGCAGCCGGCCAAGGTGATGCGGATCGGCACGATGATCAAGCAGCTGCTGGAGGAGGTTCGCGCCGCACCGCTCGACGAGGCCTCCCGCGCCCGGCTCCGCGAGATCCACGAGAACTCGATCAAGGAGCTCGAGGAGGGCCTCGCCCCGGAGCTGCGCGAGGAGCTGCACCGGCTCTCGCTCCCCTTCACCGACGACGTCACCCCGAGCGAGGGTGAGCTGCGCATCGCCCAGGCCCAGCTGGTGGGCTGGCTGGAGGGCCTGTTCCACGGCATCCAGACCGCACTGTTCGCCCAGCAGATGGCCGCGCGGGCGCAGCTGGAGCAGATGCGCCGCGGGCTCCCCCCGGGCATCGGCGGCCAGCTGCCGGGTCAGGTCCCGGAGCCCGGCGGGCGCGGCACCGGGCAGTACCTCTAGAAGCCGTGTCCGCGCAGGTCGCGGCCGGTGGCCCACCGCTCGCGGCCGGTGGCCCACCCGTCGGTACCCTCGTCGCGTGGCCCTGACCGTGGACGACAGCACCGCCGGACGGGCGCGCCCGGTGATCGCCGACGCGCCCGGCTCGCGGAGCTGGGCGCGCGCCTTCGGCGACCTGCGCCAGGGCTGGCAGCAGCGCGCCCTGTGGGGGCACCTGGGCTGGCAGGACATCAAGCAGCGCTACCGGCGCTCCGTCCTCGGCCCACTGTGGATCAGCATCAGCATGGGCGTGATCGCGCTGGGGCTGGGCCTGCTGTACTCGCTGCTGTTCCAGGTGCCGCTCGCGGAGTTCCTGCCGCACGTGGCCGTCGGGCTGCTGATCTGGAACTTCGTCTCCGGCTGCATCCTCGAGGGCAGCGAGGTCTTCATCGCCAACGAGGGACTGATCAAGTTCCTCCCGGCGCCGCTGTCCCTGCACGTCTATCGGCTGGTGTGGCGGCAGACGCTGTTCTTCCTGCACAACATGGTGATCTGGGCGATCCTGATGATCGTCTTCCCGCACCCGCTGGGCTGGTCGCTGCTGCTGGCGGTCCCCGCGTTCGCGCTGCTGGCGATCAACGGCGGGTGGATCGCGATCCTGTCCGGCATCCTCGCCACCCGGTTCCGGGACATCCCGCCGATCATCGGCAGCGTCGTCCAGCTGGTCTTCTACCTCACGCCGATCGTCTGGTCGGTGGACATCCTCGGCGACAACCCGGCGGTGCAGGAGCGCGCCCGGCTCGTCGAGCTCAACCCGGTCTTCCACTTCCTCGAGATCCTGCGCCGGCCGCTGCTGGGTCAGGAGACCGTGTGGCGGTACTGGTACGTGGTCCTGGTGATCACGGTGGTCGGCTGGGCCGTCGGCCTGGTCTGCATGCGCAACTACCGGGCCCGCGTGGCGTACTGGGTGTGAGATGAACGAGCCGAGCATCGACCTCGACGGCGCCTGCGTCGACTTCCCCATCTTCGACGCCAAGACGCGGTCGCTGAAGAAGTCCGTCCTCGGCCGCGCGGGCGGCCGGATCGGCACCGAGGCCAAGGTACCGATCATCGAGGCGCTGCGGGACATCACGATCGCGCTGCGCCGAGGCGACCGGGTCGCGCTCGTCGGGCACAACGGCGCCGGCAAGTCCACGCTGCTGCGGCTGATGTCCGGCATCTACGAGCCGACCCGGGGCCGGGCGGCCGTGCGCGGCAAGGTCGCGCCGATCTTCGACCTCGCCGTCGGGATGGACCCGGAGATCTCGGGCCTGGAGAACATCATCATCCGGGGGCTCTTCCTCGGGATGACCCGCAAGGAGATGGAGTCCCGGGTCGACGACATCGCCGAGTTCACCGAGCTCGGCGACTACCTGTCCATGCCGCTGCGCACCTACTCGACGGGCATGCGGGTGCGGCTCGCGCTCGGCGTCGTGACCAGCATCGACCCCGAGATCCTGCTGCTCGACGAGGGCATCGGCGCGGTCGACGCCGAGTTCCTCGCCAAGGCCCGGGACAGGCTGAACGAGCTGGTCGAGCGCTCCGGCATCCTCGTGTTCGCCTCGCACTCGGACGAGTTCCTCGCCGACCTCTGCGACACGGCGATCTGGATGGAGCACGGCACGATCCGCGAGTTCGGCCCGCTGCGCGAGGTGCTGCACCACTACAAGGGCCGGGACGTCCTGGCCGACCACCCCGTCCACGGCCTGCAGCGCCAGGCCCACGAGGACGCCGCCTCGTGAGCGAGCCGCTCCCCCCGGGCTCGGTCGTCGCCGTCGTCGTCACCCGGCACCGCAGCCCGCTGCTCGTCGACTCCCTGGCCGCGATGGCCAAGCAGACGCACCCGATCGCGCACCTCGTCGTCGTCGACAACGGCCCGGACCGGTCGGCGCGCGAGGTCGTCGAGGCCTGCGGGCTGCCGGCCACGTGGTTGCCCTCCTGGCACAACCTCGGCGGCGCCGGTGGGTTCGCGCTCGGCATCCTGCACGCGCTGGCGATGGGCGCGGACTGGGTCTGGCTGGGCGACGACGACGGGCACGCCGGCGACGACACCGCCCTCGCCACCCTCCTCGACCTGGCCGAGCGGCGCGGGCTCGCCGCCGTCTCGCCCGTGGTGGCGGACAAGGCGGACCCGGACCGGCTCGCCTTCCCGCTGCGTCGCGGCCTGACCTGGCACCGCACCCGGCCCGCGCTGCTGGCCGCCGACCCGGAGGGGGACCAGGAGCTGCTGCCCGGCATCGCGTCGTTCTTCAACGGGGCGCTGTTCCGCGCGTCGACGCTGGACGTCGTGGGCGTACCGGACCTGCGGCTGTTCGTCCGCGGCGACGAGGTGGAGACGCACCGCCGGATGCTGCGCTCCGGCCTGCCCTTCGGCACCGCCCTACAGGCCACCTACCTGCACCCGCAGGGCGGTGAGGAGTTCAAGCCGATGCTCGGCGGGCGGCTGCACGCGCAGGACCCCGAGGACCCGACCAAGCGGTACTACACCTATCGCAACCGCGGCTTCCTCATGAGCCAGCCGGGGATGCGCCGGATCGGCCTGCTGGAGCTGCCTCGCTTCGCCTGGTACTTCCTCGTCACGAAGAAGGATCCGCGCGGGTTCCGGGACTGGCTGCGGCTGCTCAACCAGGGGCGCGCCGAGCGCTTCCACCGCGCCCCCTGAGCCGCCCCCTGAGCCGCCCCCTGGGCACCGGCCGCCGCGCCCGTCGCTACCCTCGACCCGTGACCGCGACCGAGCCCGAGGCCACCCCCGCCCCCGCCGGCCACGGGCTCGTCGGCCAGCTCGTCCGGTTCGTCGTGGTCGGCGTGCTGTCGGCCGCCGTCGACTTCGGGGTCTACCACCTGCTGCTGGCGCTCGACGCGCCCACCTGGCTCGCCCGCGCGATCAGCTTCCTCTGCGGCACCACCACCGCCTACCTGCTGAACAAGCGGTTCACCTTCGGCGACGCCGCCGGTGGCCGCGGCCGGCTGGCCGGGTTCGTGCTGCTCTACGCCACGACCTTCGGCATCGCGGTCGGCGTGAACGCGCTCGCGCTGTACCTGCTGCCCGAGGTCGCGTTCAAGGCGTCGATCGCCTGGGTGATCTCGCAGGGCACCGCCACCGCGATCAACTTCGTGATGCTGCGGACCGTGGTCTTCCGGGCCCGCTGAGCCCGTCCACGGCACAGTGCAGCGGCGGCGCCGCCCCGGCCTGCGGGACGACATCGGGTCAGAAGCTGTAGTTGCCCAGCCGGTAGCGGCGGCGGACCGTCACCGAGCCCATGCCCGCGCGGCCGTACACCCGGAAGTGCGGGACGCCGGGACGAGCCAGCGTGGGAACCTTGCTGCGGACCGTGCCCATGGCCGCGACCAGGCCGTCGACGTCCGCACTGGCCGCGTCCGGCACCAGCAGCCGGGCCGAGCCCGCCCCGAGCTCCAGCTCGACCTCGATCACCGGGTGGGTCAGCTCGGCGTCGGTGAAGTCGAGCAGCACCGACCCCATCGTGCTGTGCACGCGCAGCCGCGCGGGGACGACCCACCGGCCGCTGCGGCGCAGCGCGCCCATCCCGGCCCGCAGCACCAGCGGCGGACCGACCGGGGTGGAGAGCGCGGTGGGCTGCATGACGTCGAGCGGCTCGCCGGGGAGGTCCGCCAGCGGCGGGACGAGATCGGAGGCGTAGCGCGCGGCGTAGACCACGGCGAGGCGCTCCTCGAGCTCGGCCACCGTGATCCGGCCCTCGCTCAACGCCGTGTGGAGGCGGGCGGCGGCGCGCTCCCGGTCGGCGTCGGAGATCCTGATCTCCGGGCGGGGCGGAACAGTCACCTCTGCAGGGTAGCGGCCAGCGGGAACACCCATGCCCCCTCCAGCGGGACGCCCGCGGATCCGGTGACCCGACGGGTCCAGTCGAGGACCGGGGACGGGTCGTGGCCCGGCGGCGGCACGACGAGGACCACGGTCGTGCCCGTCGCGCGCAGGTCGCGGGCCGCCGCGTCGGCGTCGGGCGCCGGGAGGTGGCCGAACCCGCGCCAGGGTCCCGCCACGAGCTCGGACCACGCCGCGCCGGCCTGGTAGCGGTTCCACGGGGACTCGATGAGCACCGGGTGGTCGGCGTCCGAGCCGAGGAAGTAGCCGCCGGTGAGCCGGTAGCCGAAGCCCGACGCGATCTGCGCGCGCAGCGGGTCCGCGCCGCCGTACCAGTCGCTGGTGATCCGCGGCCACGTCTCCACCACCTGGCCGGCGAGCTGCGGGAAGGCGGGTGCGGCGGTGGCGGTGGTGCGCTGGGCGTCCGCCGGCAGCCAGGACACCACCGCCAGGATCGCGACGAGCGCGACCGGCCGCGGGAACCGGTCGAGCGCGAGCCCGACCAGCACGGCCACGGCCAGCGTGACCACCCCCTGGAGCCGGACGGGCTCGATCTCACCGAGCAGCGGCACGCCCAGGACCACCCGCCAGGGCAGCGGGACGCCGGTCGGCTCGGCGGCGACGAACAGCTGCGGGCCGAGCGCCAGGAGCCAGGCGACGCCGCCGGTCACGGCCGCGACCCGGGCGGCGGTCCCGCACGCCGGCACCGCGAGCACGATGAGCAGCAGGACCGCGACGCCCAGGTAGCCGCCCTGCTCGCCCAGGTTCCCCTGCATCTCCGGGGCCGGCACCGGACGGATCGCGGTGAGCCAGGTGGGCAGGAGGGTGTTGGCGAGGTCCGCGCTGCCGTACTCGGGCGAGCGGAGCGGGCCGCGGGGACGGGCGGGCCCGGCGAGCACCAGGTACAGCGCGTACCCGGCCAGCACGGCGAAGACGACGAGGCACGCGAACCCGGCCTTGAGCAGCGCGGGAAGCCGGGCCGCGGCGCGGTGCGGGTACCGCACGGCGAGCACCAGGGCCAGCACGACCAGCATCAGGACACCGACCGCGAGGGTCTGGGTGTAGAGCCAGGCCTGCAGCGCCAGCGCGAGCCCGGTCAGCGCGCCGAGCAGCCAGGGCCGGCGGAGGTCGCGCACGAACAACCGGTGGGCCAGCGCGAGCAGGACCGGCGGCAGCACCGCCCACACCAGGTTGAGATGTCCGGACTGCAGGTGGGCGAGCACGAACGGGGAGAAGGCGTACAGCCCGCCGGCCGTGACCCGTTCGGCCCGCGACCGCACGATCCCGCCGAGCGCGGCCGCGGCGGCCACCCCCGAGACCACCGGCCCGAGGACCATCCCGGTGTTGAACGCGGCCGCCGGGCCCGCGGTGAAGGTGATCGGCGCGAGGAGCACACCGAGCAGCGGGACGGCGGTGTTCCACAGCGCGTTGACCCCCACCGGGTAGTGCTGCAGGTCTGTGACCAGCGGATTCGTCCCCGTGGTCAGCGCGTGCGCGGTGTGGGCGAGCCACCAGGTGAAGCCGGTGGGGTCCGTGGAGAGCCGCCCGATCGCGCTGCCGTCGAAGTCTCCGAGGACACGACGCTGGAGGAGCAGGGAGATCGCCAGGTACAGCAGCGCGGCGAGGCCGAGCCACGCGCGCCCGCCCCGCACCGCCGCTTCCGTGCGGGCGGGCGCGGGAAGGGGCGGGGCGGACACGGGCGGCAGGGTGGCACAGACCGGTACTCCGGTTGCGGGGTGGCCACGGCGGGTCGGGCCCGGACTGCGCCTCGATCCGTGCCAGGCTGCCTCAATGCACCTCGCGTCGGCGGACGTCCGACACGTCGCGCCGCGGCAGCGGTGGAGGGCCCGGTCGCGTTCGCCCTGGGGGCCGGTCGGCGTCGCGCTGGTGTACCTGGGGTGTTCCCTGGCGCTGTACCGCCGCGTGCTCGGTGGCCTGTCGACCTCGACGGTCGGGTGGGCCTCGTCGGACAGCCACCAGTTCACCTGGTGGCTGGAGTGGTTCGTCCACGCGGTCTCCACCGGCGCGAACCCGCTCTACACGACCTATCAGCACTACCCGTTCGGCCTGAACGGCATGTGGAACGTGCCCGTGCCGGTCCTCGCCGCGCTGACGGCCCCCGTCACGGCGACGGCCGGGCCGGTCGTCGCCTTCAACGTCGCGATGGTCCTCGGGCCGGTCGCGTCGGGTGTCGCCTTCGTCGCCGCGACACGTCGCCTCGTCCCACGTTTGATCGCCCGCGCCGTGGCCGGGGGCCTCTACGCCTTCTGCCCGTTCGTGATCGCCCACGCGTCCGTCGGCCACCTCAACCTGGTGTGGATGGTGTTCCCGCCGCTCCTGATCTGGTTCGTCGACACTGCTCTCCTCCGGCACGACCCGAGGCCCTACCTGACCGGCGCGCTGTTCGGCCTCGGCCTCGCGCTCCAGACGGGGCTGTACACCCAGACCCTGGCGGTCGGCGCGGTGTCGCTCCTCGTCGTGGCGGCGGTGCTCGCCCTCCGACGACCCGCGCTGGTCGGCCGCAGGCTGCCTACGCTCCTCCGGTCGACCGTGTCCTGCCTCGTCGTCTACTTCGTGCTCTGTGCCTACCCGCTCTACCTGCTGCTCGCCGGACCGGGTCGGCCGCTGGAGCGCATCAGGCCGCCGGACGCGACGATGGCGGACGCGGCGAACCTGCTGTTCCCGAGCCCGCTCACGGCCGTGCGTGTCGACCCGGCCGGCTTCGGCGAACGCCTGGCCCTGCACCCGGGGGAACAGGGTGGGTACGTGGGGCCCGCGCTGCTCCTGCTGGTCGCCCTCGCCCTGACCATCGGTGTCCGCCGCCACGTCGTCCGGCCCGTCGCCCTCGTCGCCGCGATCCTGGTCGTCCTCTCCTTCGGGGTCCATCTCGTCGTCCTGAACCAGGTGCTGGTGCCGGTCATGCCGTGGCGGCTGCTCCTCGACGTGCCGCTCCTCGGGGAGATGGAACCCGTCCGGTTGCAGATCGTCATCGCGGCCTGCCTCGCGCTCATCGTGGCCGTGTGGGTGGACGACCTCGTCGGCCGGCCGCGCACCGTCGGCTGGTGGGCCGCTGCCGGGCTGATCGTCCTCGTGGTGGTCAGTTGGCTGCCCGCCCCGGACGCGGTCCGCACGGTCCACACGCCCGTCCCGGCCTTCTTCACCCGCTCGGCGGCCCAGGTCCTGGGCCCGGGCGCGGTGGTCGAGACGACCCCACGCGCGACGGGCGCCTGGGAGGGCGGCGCGGCCCCCCTGCTCTGGCAGGCGGAGTCCGGGATGGCCTACCGCACCACCGGTGGCTACTTCATCGGGTCCGGACCGGGGCGACCGCTCCTGCTCGCGGGACCCGTCAACGCCTACCAGGCCGGGGTCGACGCCATCGAGGGCGGCGCCGAGCCCGGTCCCCCCGAGGTCGCGCGCCGCGAACTGCGCCAGCTCGGGGTGTCGGCCCTCGTCGTGGTCCCCCGCGACGGGGACCCGGCCGCCTCCCGGATCCTCGACTGGACCCGGGCGGTCAGCGGGGAGAGCGGTCGGCCGGTCGACGACGTCGTCCTCTTCGACCTGGCACGCTGAGCCGCCCGACCGCCCGCGATCGCCTCCGCGTGGTGGAGGTCTCCTCGCCGTCGTCCGGGCCCGGGTCGGTCCGGGAGGTCCGGCGCCGCGTCGGTAGCCTGACTCCCGATGACCAGCCCAACGAGTGAGACCCGGACCCTGCACGGGTGGGGACGCACGGCACCCACCGTGGCCACGGTGATCACGCCCCGGACGCCGGAGGACGTCGCCGCCGCGGTGAAGGCCGCGGGGCGTCGCGGGATCATCGCCCGCGGCCTCGGCCGGTCCTACGGCGACCCGGCGCAGAACGCCGGCGGCACCGTGCTCGACATGACCGGGCTCGCCCGGATCCACTCGATCGACGCCGACTCGGGCGTCGTCGACCTCGACGCGGGCGTCTCGCTCGACACGCTCATGCGCCGCGCGCTGCCGTTCGGCCTGTGGGTCCCGGTCCTGCCCGGGACCCGGCAGGTCACCATCGGCGGGGCGATCGGCGCGGACATCCACGGCAAGGCGCACCACGTCGTCGGCTCCTTCGGCAACCACGTCGAGGCGATGACGATCGTGCTGGCCGACGGCTCGATCCGCGAGCTCACGCCGGAGGGCCCCGAGGCGGAGCTGTTCTGGGCGACCGTCGGCGGGATGGGTCTGACCGGCGTGATCGTGCGGGCGCGGCTGAAGCTGCACCACGTCGAGACCGCGTACTTCAAGGTCGACACCGAGCAGATCGACAACCTGGCCGAGCTGATGGAGCGCCAGACGCGGGACGACGAGAAGTACGCCGAGTCCGTCTCCTGGTTCGACGCCGTCACCACCGGCGAGCACTTCGGCCGCGGCCTGCTGACCCGGGCGAACCACGCCACGCTCGCGGACCTCACGCCGAAGCAGCGGAAGAACCCGCTGAAGTTCGACGCGCCGCAGCTGCTGACCGTGCCGGACGTCTTCCCGCCCGGGATGCTCAACCGCGTCACCGGCAAGCTGTTCAGCGAGCTCTGGTACCGCAAGTCGCCGACGAAGCTCGGCGCCATCCAGAACATCACCCAGTTCCTGCACCCGCTGGACATCGCCGGCGAGTGGAACCGCGGCTACGGCCCGCACGGCTTCCTGCAGTACCAGTTCGTGGTCCCGCTGGAGCGCGGCGACGTGATCCGGACGGTGCTGGAGCGGATGACCGAGGCCGGCCAGGTGTCGGCGCTGAACGTGCTCAAGCGGTTCGGCGAGGGCAACCGCGCGCCGCTGTCCTTCCCCAAGCCCGGCTGGACGCTCTGCGTCGACATCCCGATCGGGCCCGGCCTCAACGAGCTGTGCGACGAGCTCGACCGGATCGTGCTCGACGCCGGCGGCCGGCACTACCTGGCCAAGGAGTCGCGGACCACGCCCGAGGCGATCCGGCGCGGCTACCCGCGGCTCGAGGAGTGGCGCAAGGTGCGCGCCGCCGTGGACCCCGCGGGCGTGTTCGCCTCCGACCTCGCACGACGACTGGAGCTCATCTGATGACCGACACCCGGAACGAGCGGAGCGGGTCGTGATCGACGCCGTGGGCAACCCGCAGAGCATCCTGCTGCTGGGCGGAACCTCGGAGATCGGGCTCGCCACGGTCGAGGCCTTCGCCTCGGACCGGCCGATGCGCGTCGTGCTGGCCGCGCGGCCGTCCCCGCGCCTGGCCGACGCCAAGGCCCGCCTCGAGGCCCGGGGCTGCGCCGTGGAGACCCTCGACTTCGACGCGAAGGCGCTCGACACCCACCCCGCAGTGATCGACAAGGCGTTCGCCGAGGGCGACGTCGACGTGGCGATCGTGGCGTTCGGCCTGCTCGGGGACAACGAGGAGGCCTGGACGGACGCCGCGAAGGCCGTCGAGCTGGCGCAGGTCAACTACACCGCGGCCGTGTCGGTCGGGGTCACGCTGGCTGACCGGCTGAAGCAGCAGGGCCACGGCTCGCTGGTCGCCCTCTCGTCGGTCGCCGGCGAGCGGGCGCGTCGCTCGAACTTCGTCTACGGCTCCACCAAGGCGGGGCTCGACGCCTTCTACACCGGGCTCACCGAGGCGCTGCGGCCCTTCGGGGTCACGGTGACCGTGGTCCGGCCCGGGTTCGTGCACACCAAGATGACCGAGGGCCTCAAGCCCGCCCCGCTGTCCACCACCCCCGAGGCGGTCGCGCAGGTCATCGTGCACGCGGTGCGGACCAAGCAGGAGCTGGTGTGGGCCCCCGCCCCGCTGCGCTTCGTCATGTCGGTGCTCCGGCACGTCCCGCGGCCGCTCTTCCGTCGACTGCCCCTGTGAGTGCCCACTGCCCCGAGAAGGGCACCACGCACTCAAGAAGAATCGCGCCGGCTCCTGTCGGCGTCTCCGCAGCTCAGCAAGGGTCGTGAGTGGCAACTGCCCTTCCAGGGCAGTTGCCACTCACGGGTTACCAGGTGTCGACGTGCAGGACCTCGTCCAGGGGCTGGCGCGGGGCGGGCTTGAAGTCGGTGCCCTTGGTGTAGGCGACCGGGAGCAGGACGCCCTGCTTGACGGTGGGCGGGACGCCGAGCAGCTCGGCGACCTCCTTCTCGTAGCGCAGGTGCAGCGAGGTCCAGGCGCTGCCGAGGCCACGGGCGCGCAGTGCGAGCTGCAGGCTCCAGGCGGCCGGGAGCAGCGAGCCCCACAGTCCGGCCTGGTTGCCCGCGGGCAGCTCCTCGGTGCCGGTCTCGATCGCGCCGATGATCAGCACCGGGACCTCGGCCATCACCTCGGCGAGGTACTCCGCGCTCGACGCGACGCGCTTCTGCGTGGCCTCCCGCGCGGCGTCGCCCGACGGGTGGTTGGCGGCGTAGCCCGCCGAGTTGCGGTAGGCGTCGAAGGACCGGGCGTAGAGGTCCGCGACGGCCTTCCGCTTGGCCGGGTCGGTGAGCACGATCCAGTGCCAGCCCTGCTTGTTGCTGCCGCTCGGTGCCTGCAGCGCCACCTCGAGACTCTCGCGCACCACCTCGAGCGGCACCGGCCGATCCAGGTCGAGGCGCTTGCGCACGGAACGGGTGGTCGTCAGCAACTGGTCGGGATCCAGCGGGAGCAGCTCTGCCATGCCCCCGATCATGCCCCGCGGAGCGCGGAACCGGCAGCGTTCAGGTGCCCGAGTTCTCCAGGACGAAGATCGAGCTCTCGCCCTCGCCCGGGTTCAGGAACAGCCGACCCAGGCAGAACTGGACGAACGACGGCACGGCGCGCAGGTCGAGGAACCGCGGCACCCGGCCGTAGGGGACGTTCCACAGCCCGTCCGAGCCCTCCCGGACGACGGTGAACCCGGCGTGCACGAGGAACTTCCGCCACTCCTCGTGCGACTTCAGGTTGGTGTGGGTGGGATCGGCGAAGCCGTTCCACTTCTCCCCCGCGAGCGCGTGCGCCCGGCCCGCCGGGTCCGGCATCGCCAGCAGCGCCCGCCCGCCGGGGACGAGCACCCGGCGCCAGGTGTCGACGACGGCCGCGGCGGTCTCGTCGTCGAGGTGCTCGAGCACGTGGATCGCGGTGAGGCCGCGGAAGCCGTCGGTCGGCAGGTCCTCGGGCGCGGTGAAGATCGGGCAGCCGGGCGCGGTGCGGCGGGCGGTCTCCGCGGACCAGGCGGACACCTCGACGCCGGAGGCCGGGCCGTGCTCGGACAGCCGGCGGACCAGGTGGCCGGTGCCGCAGCCGAAGTCCAGGTACGGACCGCGACCGACGTACCGCAGCACCATCCGGACGTACCAGCCGAGGGCGGGACGGTCCCCGCACTGGCCGTTCTCCGTGTAGTAGGCCTCGTCGTAGTGCTCGGGGCCGAACTCGGCGTTCATCGGTCGTACTCGGTGCTCATCGGACGTACTCGGTACTCATCGGACGTACTCGGTACTCATCGGACGTACTCGGTGTTCATCGGACGTACTCAGGGCTCATCGGAAGTGCTCAGCGTCCCCTTCGCGCATGCTTGTCGAACAACACCTCGTAGGCGTCGAGCACCCCGTCGACCGAGAAGGCCCGGCGCGCCGCCTCGGCCCCGGCCGCCCGGTCCGGCGGGTCGGCGAGCAGCCGGCGCATCGCCGCGGCCAGCGCCGCGCTGTCGGCCTTCGGCGCCAGCGTGCCGAACCCGGTCTGCGCGACCGGCTGCCGGACGCCCGGGATGTCGCTGGACAGCACCGGCACACCGGCGAGCATCGCCACGGCCTGCACGATCCCGAACGCCTCGAACGCGTTGACCGACGGCAGGCTGAACAGGTCGAGCGAGGCGTAGAAGTCCCCGATCCGCTCCTCGGGCACGAACCCGAGCAGCCGGACGCGGCTGTCGTCGCCGATCGCGGACCGCACCTGCTCGACGACCGACCCGCCCGCGACGTGCGTGAAGTCCCCGCCGATGAGGAGCCGGGCGTCGGGGTCCTCGATCGTGCGGAACGCGCGGACCAGGTACTCCAGACCCTTCTCCCGGACGATCCGGCCGAGGAACCCGATGTGCGGGCCGTCCGTCTCGCGGTAGGTCGGCCGGCCGGGCGGCGGCGCGTGGCAGGGCGGCGGGATCGACTCGACGGTCGGCGCGATCCAGGGCCACATCCGGCTGTGCCGGCCGTAGTCCTCGCTGGTCACCGCGACCGCGCCGGCCCGGCGCATGGCCCGCCGGTTCGACGCGTCGACGACCGCCCGCTGCACCGTGTTGACCAGCCCGGGCGGCAGTGTGACGTCGCAGTGGTAGGTCGCCACGATCGGCGCCCTGGTCAGCTGCGCGATCGCCCCCGCCTCGAGCATCGGCAGGTGCAGGTTCACCACCCGGGCGCGGTTCGCGGTGGCGGCGGCGAGCCGCACGAACTCCGGGCTCACCACGCCGCGGCCGAGCCGCAGCAGCACCGGCGCCCGCAGCACGCGGACGCCGTTGATCTCCTCCTCGCGCGGGAGGTCGCGGTCGTACCGGCTGGTCACGACGGTGACGCGGCGCCCGCGGGCGGCCAGTCCCTCGGCGATGTCCCTGGCCATGTTGGTCAGCCCGGACACGTAGGGCGAGTAGTAGGTGAGCGCGACGACCAGGTCGTCCTCGCGGTCAGACACGGGTCAGCTCCCTGTTCCGGGTCCGGGACAGCATGAGGACGGTGCCGACGGCCCAGCCGACCGTCGAGCCCAGCACGAACGCGAGTTCCGCGCTGAGCAGCAGGTCGGGCACGACGAGCACGGTGACGACGGCGACCACGACGCCGGACAGCCAGGCCCAGGCGACGTGCGAGTGCCGGACGGATGCCACGAGCACCTGGGTGACCAGCACCATCCCCAGGTACGCGGCGACGCCGACGGACAGCAGGGCCATGTCGAGCGCGCCGAGCCGGTAGCCCTGGCCGAACACGAGCCCGACCAGCCAGGGTCCGATGGCGTAGCCGAGGCCGAAGGCCACGACGGCGAGCGCGAGCAGGCCGAGGGTGAGCCGGAGGGTGACCCTCCGCAGGACCGCCCGGTCGCCCCCGTGCAGCAGGCGGGTCAACAGCGGCAGCAGTGCGGTCTGCAGCGGGACCATGAGGAACAGCGGGATCCGCGCGAGCGTGTACCCGGCGACGAACCGCCCGGCGAGGTCGGCCTGGGCGAGGTCGCGGGCGAGCAGCGGGACCAGGATCGGCGGCCCGTTGAGCAGCAGCTGGGCGCACAACGAGCCGAGCAGCAGCGGGAGGACGGCCCGGCGCACGCCCCGCGGGGTCATCGTCGCGTCGCCGAGCTCGGGGACGCTGCCCATCCGGGTGCGCCGCCGCGCGAGCGCGAGCAGCTGCGGCCCGTGCGCCAGCAGGATCGCGAGGACCAGCGTCCAGGCGAAGACCGAGCTGTCCGGGTCGGCGATCAGCAGCGCGACCGCACCGGCCAGCGCGACCCGCAGCACCGTGTCCCACAGCATGACCAGGGCGTGCCGGTCCATCCGGTCCATGCCGATCAGCGCCCCGCGCATCACGAACTGCCCGGCCGAGGCGATGCACAGCACGGCGAGCGCGACGATCGTCCACACCTCGCCGCCGAACGCCCTGACCAGTACCGGCGAGAGCGCCAGCACGACCACGACCTCGGCCGCGGCGAGCAGCAGCGCGGTGAACAGCGAGGCGTGCAGCACCTGCCCGGGCCGGTCCGGCACCTGCATCAGCCGGGCGGTCTCCTGCTCGATCGGCAGGAACACCCCGAACCCGACGACCAGGGCGATCGACCAGAACGCGCCGAAGTAGGCGTACTCGGCGGCGGGCAGGCTGCGCGCGATGATCGCCAGGTAGCCGTTGACGAGCAACCCGGACCCGATGATGCCGAGGCCGACGAGGCCGAGCGACCGCGTACGGGAACGCGCCGTCGGAGTCAGGGCACTACCCCTTCCTGCGTCCGGCGTGCGGGCGGGTACCTGTGGGACGTCTGAGATTGGCGTGACTCTACCGGGGCGGTACCCGGCGGGCCCGGGACCAACGCCCCGGAACCGCGCCCGGTTACCGGACCGCAATCTCCCACGGACGTCTCGCGGCGGGTCCGGCGGGTGTCCTCAGGGAGGGCATGACACTCTCGTCCCCGCCCAGGACGAGCGAGGAACCGAGGACAGACGACGTGGGATCGCCGCCGGAGACCAGCGGAGCGGACACCGGGACCGACACCGGGACCGCGGCCGGGTCGACCGAGGAGAGCGCCACGCCGGTGACCCCGGAGGCCGAGGCAGCCCCCGCCCCGTCCACCGCCTCGTCCACCGCCCCGGCCGACACCCCGGCCGACCCGCGGCCGGATCGCGACCTGGGCCGGCTCGACCCGGCCGTCCGCGCGCGGCGCGCGCGCCCGGAGTGGCCGACCCGCCGCTCCCCCCGGATGCCGCTCGACCTGCTCGCCGGCCTGTTCGGGCTGCTCGCGCTGCTATGCGCGGCCGCGTTGCCCTTCGCGCCGGTCACCGTGAGCGCCCCCACCGTCTCCTGGCCGCAGCGCGCCACCGTGCCGGAACCGACCACGCTGCTGCTCACCGCGTACCGGCCGCTGACCCTGGACGTGCGGGTGAGCTGCGACGCCGTCCGCGCGGCCGCCGGCACGGGCGACCGGACCGTCGTCGCCACGATGCGGCCGGACTCGGCCGCCGCCGGGGCGTCCGGCCTCGTGGTCACGGCCACCGGGACGCCCGACGCGCCCGGCGTCCGGGTGTCCGCGGTCGGCCGGGTCCTGCTCGACGCCCCGATCCCGACCGGGAGCTGCCTGTACACCGTCCACGCGGACGGCGACGGGACCGTCCTCGACCTCGACGGCGCCCGGCTGGCGTCGGCCTTCGGCGCCACGGTGCCGGACGTCGACCTGCTCACCACGTCCGTCACCGCCCTGCCCGCGCGCGGCGACCTCGCCGTGACGATGCGGGTCGACGACGAGATGGCGAGCAGCCCCACCCCCGCGAAGACGGTCCTGACGTGGCTGGCCGGGGTGCTCGCGCTCGCCGCGCTGCTCTGCCTGGTGCTCGTCGACCGGCGGACGGATCGGGCGAGGGCCCGGTGGCGGTGGCGGCCGCCCGCGCTCGTGGACCTGCTGGTCCCGGCGGTGATGACGCTGTGGCTCTTCCTCGCCCCCAGCACGGACGACGACGGCTACTACGCGGCCATGGCGCGCAACTTCCGCGCGTCCGGGTTCGTGGGCAACTTCTACCAGCTCTACGACCAGAGCTTCGTCCCGTTCACGTGGTTCTACCACCTGCTCGCCTGGTGGCAGACCGTCGCCGGGGACTCCGCGCCCGCGCAGCGGGTGCCCGCGCTCGTGTTCGGGTTGATCGCCTGGGCGGCGGTGCGTCGGTTCACCGCGACCGCCCTGCGCGAGGCCGCGCCGGACCGCCGGTGGATCCGGTCGCTGTCCCGGACGGTGCTCGGCATCACCTTCCTGGCGTGGTGGCTACCGCAGGACATGGGTGTCCGGCCGGAGAGCGCCGTCACCGTCGGCGGCGCGCTCGCGCTGCTCGGAGTGGCCGTGGCCGTGCGCCGGTCCCGCCTCTCGGTGGCCTGGCTGGCGTTCGTCGCGGCCGCCGCGGGGTTCGCGGTGCACCCCACGGGCTTCACCGCGCTGGCGCCGATCGTCGCCGGTCTGCCCGCGCTGTGGCAGCTCGTCCGGACGCCCAGCGTGCTCGGCACGCTCGCCCGCGCCGTCGCCGTCGTGTCCGGGGCGACCGTGGCCTCGCTGCTCGCGTTCACCGACGGCGCCTTCCGCGACTTCCTGCGGGGGCAGGAGATCTTCCTCGGGATCCAGGACCAGAACGACTGGGCCGACGAGATCCAGCGCTACAACTTCCTGCTCACGAACATCGCGATGGGCTCGTACGCCAAGCGGGTCGCCGTATTGGTGACCGTCGTGGCGCTGCTCTGGTTCGCGGTGCTGGTCGCGGCCGCCCGCGCCCGGCGGCTCACGGTGCCGTGGCCGCTCATGTTCTCCGGGTGCACGGCCGCGCTGGCCTTCCTGCTGCTCTGGCCCACGCCGTCGAAGTGGACCCACCACTTCGGCGCGCTCGCCGCCACGTGCTCGGCCTTCCTGGCGCTGCTGATCGTGCTCGGCATCCCGCTGGCCCGGCGGCTGGAGGCGCGGCTGCCCGTGCCGCTGCTGGCCGCGGTCGCCGGGTCCTTCGTGCTGGCGCTGGCGCTGGCCGGCCAGGGGCCGAACGCCTGGCCGTACACCTGGCTGATCGGGATCCGGCGGCCGGAGAAGGCACCGGCGGTCAGCGTCGTCGAGTTCGGCGACCCGCTGTGGTGGCTCCTCGGCCTGGCCGTGATCGTCGGCATCCTGGCCCTGGGCGCACGCCTGCGCGGCACCCGCGACCTGCGCCTGCACCTGCTGCGCGCGGTGCCCGCGATGGTGGTGCTCGGTCTGTTGGCCAACGTCGTCTACCTGGTCGGGACGTTCGGCCTCGCGGTCGACCGGACGAGCGGGTCCTGGTCCTTCTGGGGCGACAACTTCCGCGACCCCGGCGCGCGGGACTGCAACGCCGCCCGCGCCGTCCGCGTCCTCGACCCGGCGGGGGCCCGGACCCTGACCCCGGCCACGGGGCTGCCGGAGCCCGCGGAGCCGCAGGGCTTCGCCGCGGACGGGTTCCCCCGGGGCGACGGACCGCCGCTGCCGCCGGGGCGGGGGATGTTCGCCGGGTCGTGGGGCAGCTTCGTCGCCCGGGACGGGACGCCGGAGGCGACGACCGGCCAGGTCACGACGCCCTGGTGGGACCTCCCGACGCTGCCCGCCGACGGGTCCGCCCAGGTCGCCGTCCTGGCCGCCGGCACCCTCGAGCAGGGCAACTCGCTGGTCGCGGAGTTCGGCCGGCGCGCCGCTGACGGCACCGTCCGGAGCGTCGACACGGTGCCGCTGACCGACACCGCCTCCGACACCATCTGGCGCACCTTCGCGCTGCCCGACGCCGGGGGCCGGGCCGATCTCGTCCGGCTCACCGCGGTCGACCGCAGCGGCGGGATCGGCGGCTGGCTCGCCTTCACGGCCCCGGCCGTGGCGCAGCAGGTCCCGTTGCGCGAGGCGCTCCCCGCCGGTGCGGTGGCGCTGTCGTGGCAGGTGGCCTTCCAGTTCCCGTGCCTGCCGCTGCCCCGGGTGGCGGACGGCATCACCGAGCCCCCGCGCTCGGCCGTCGTGTGGGGCGACCCGTCGCTCTCCGGGTTCGACGACGCCACCTGGCAGCCCTTCCGCGGCGGCCTGTTCGGGCAGGTCCGCCGCATCTCGACGGGCCTTCAGCTGGCCACGACCCTCGACGGCGTGCCGGAGGACGAGCGGAACCTCGAGGTCTACCTCTTCGACCCGCCCTACCCCGCCGACGCCTACGACCTCGCCCGGGGCGAGCGCGTCACCGGCGGCGGGGACGCCGGTACGGACGCCCCGCCGCGCCCCTCCACCCCGGAGGCGGAGCGGGCCGACCGCGACGACGACTCGTGACGGCCGGGGCCGACCGTGCCGGCCGCCGGCGCGGCGCCGACCGCGGCTAGTGTGCGCGGCCCTGGCGCTCCGGCCCACGCGGGCCGGCGATGTGCGGGGCGCCGTGCGGGCGGGCGTTCCGCACGCGGTGCTTGCCGCGGGCCAGCCGGGCGCCGACGAGCTGTTCCGCCAGCTCCCGGGCCAGCTCGGGGTGCGGGGAGCGGAGCTCGACGTTGCGGGCCGAGAGGAGCCGCTGCACCGGGCGGGGCTGCTCCGGCACGGCCGCCGGCACGACCGGCAGGGATGGCACCACCGGCAGGGTCGGCACCGCCGGCGGCAACGCCGCGACCGCCGGGAAGGCCTGGGTCGGGGGCTCCACCAGGGGCAGCGGGACGAGCGTCGGCAGGACCTGGGTCGCGGGGTCCCGCTGCGCGACCAGGGTGTCGATCGGCGCAGGCGCCGGATCGGGGCGGGAACGACGCGGCGGGCGTTCCGGCCAGGAGCCGGCACCGCTGAGCCCGATCGCGACCTCGGGCTCGACCGGCACCGCCGGCAGCACCGCGGTCACGGGGTCGCGCCGGGCCGCGTCCGTGTCGATGGGGACACCCAGGGCCGGGCGGTCGACCTGGGGGACGACCGGGAGCGGCGCGGTCCGCGGCCACGCCGCGGGACGGTCATCGGCGGCCGGCGCGGGGCCGGTCGGGACGGACGGCACGACGGCCACCTCCACGGCGTCGGGTACGGGGACGAACTCGGGACCGGACGGGCGCCGCGGGGCGGGCGCCACGGGCACCGGCAGGGCGACGGCGGGACCGGCCGGAAGGAGACGGGCGAGGAGCCCGGGCAGCTGCGCCCGGTACCCGGCCAGCCGCTGCGACCAGAGCGCCGGTAGTCCCTTCATCGCCACCCGCGCCGGCTCCTCGACGTGCCGGTACAGCAGGTGCGCGGCGGGCACGGTCGCGACCAGCACGCCGAGCGCGAGGACGTGCGCGAGGAGCCCGTTGGCCGCGAGGAGGGTGCTCCCCCCGTAGCTGCCGTAGCGGCGCAGTGCCAGCCAGAACACCTCGAACATCGGGATGTGGATCAGGTAGAGCGCGTAGGAGAGGCGCCCGCCGTGCACCATCGCGGGCCGCGCCAGCCACCGTGCGACACCCCGGTCGGCCAGCGCGAGCGCACCGACGAGCACCGGGAACAGCACCAGGACGACACCGCCGCGGCCCGGGGCGACCAGCTCCCCGGCGAGCAGGCCGCCGACGATCAGCACCGGTGTGGCCGACGCGACCGCGGAGGCGACGCGGCGGGCGCCGGGCCGGTGACGCAGCCGCCGTACGGCGAGGTAGGTCAGGATCCCCGCGCCGAACCCGCAGAGGATGCGAACCAGCCAGCTCCACGGGTGGTAGGGGCTCCCGGTGGTCAGGTACGCGGCGGCGAGCGGCGTCGTCAGCGCGAGCGCGCCGCCCGCCAGCACCCCGGCCGGGAGGTTCCGCATCCGGTGGAAGACGACCGCGACAAGCGGGAACAGCAGGTAGGCGAGCCACTCCGCGCTGATCGACCAGGTCGCCCCGACCCAGGAGGCGCCGTCGAGGTAGGGGTTGTCCCACAGCTGCACCATCACCAGCTGCTGCAGCCACTCGCCGGGGCTCAGCACCGGCTGGACCGCCTGGAAGGCGATGTCGGGGTCCGACCCGTAGACCGCCCGCGCGACCAGCCAGATCCCGAACATGTGGAACACGAGCGCGTAGGCCGGCCAGATCCGGCAGGCGCGCGCCCAGACGAACCGCCCGGTCCGTGCCGCGGTGAGCCGGGGACCGAGCTGCTCGAGGTACGTGTAGGCGATCACGAAGCCGCTGAGCACGAAGAACAGGTCGACCCCGAGCGCACCGTGCGTGATCACGGGCGCGAGCAGCCCGCTGACCACGGCGACACCGGGCAGCGCGGTGAAGTGGAAGTGGAACAGCACGACCCAGGCCGCGGCGACGGCGCGCAGGCCGGTCAGGGCGCGGAGCTCGCCGCCCGCTGCGGGGGGCGAACCCGGGACCGGACCCGTGGTCGGAGGGGCGTCCGACACGGGTGCGTGCTCGGCGGTCGTGGTCACGTCGACCACAACGATGCCCCCGAGTAGCCGTCACGGGCGTCCCCCACAGTGCGCCCGAATAGCCCAATGTGTTACACACAGTGGTCGAACTACATCGATGTCATTCTTGATGCCCGGACCGGATGACAGCCGGACGACAGTGTGCCGGAACACCCTTCGGGACGGGTGCCCGGCCCCGTCGGAGCGGCCAGATAGCCTCGGGCGTCGTGCTGACCACCGACACGGTGGACGAGGCACGCCGCAGCTCCCCGTCGCGGCGTGACTCCGCTCCCCCACACCACCGTCCCGGTCTGCGACGGCTCGCCGCCGGACTCGGCCTGCTGTCGGCCGTGCTGGCGATCGCGATCCCGTTCCTGCCCGTCGCGCAGAACACCGCGCAGCTCAGCTGGCCGACGGCCGGCGGGGGCACGGCCCCCGTCACGGCCCCGCTCGTCGCCCTGCGACCGGAGAGCTTCGACGCCACCGTCCCCTGCGCCGCCGCCCGCAGCCTCGACGCGCGCAGCCCGCAGGCGGCCACCGTCTTCACCACCACCGCCCCCGGGGCCCCCGACGGCGCCGCCGTGGGCATGCGGGTCAGCGTCGACGCCGGGCGGCTCGTCGTCGACGACCGCGGACGACGGATCGCCGAGACCGACCTCGTCCCGGGCGACTGCGCCCTCCTCGTCCACTCCGACTGGGCGAGCACGACCGTCACGTTCGGTGGCCGACAGCTCGCGGCGTTCGACGACGACCGCCGGCCGCAGGTCGTCGGGATCTGGTCGGACCTCGACCAGGCCCTCGACCCGGTCGCCGGTACGGAGATCCGGTTCGCCACCGACAACCGCTTCGACAGCGCCCCGACCACGCCGAAGGTGGTGGCGGCGGTGCTCGCCGTCGTCGCGCTGCTCGGCTGCCTGCTCGTGCTGCGCCGGCTCGACGACCGCGACGGCCGCCGGCTCGTGCCCACCGGCCGGTTGTCCGGCCGCCTGCGCGGACACGACTGGGCCCGCGACTCCGCCGTCGTGGTGCTGCTGGGCGGGGCGACCGTGTTCGGCAGCATGACGCCGGACGACGGCTACATCCTCAACATCGCCCGCGGCACCTGGACCTCGGGCTACGTCGGGAACTACTACCGCTGGTACGACGTCCCGGAGGCGCCGTTCGGCTGGTTCTACGAGCTGTACTCGAAGTGGATCGAGGTCAGCGACGCTGTCCTGTGGCTGCGGATCCCGGCCCTCCTCATGGGCGTCGCGTCGTGGTTCCTGATCAGCCGCGCGCTGCTGCCCCGGCTGGGCACCCGGGTCCGCCGCAGCCGCTCCGCGGGCTGGGCGGCGGCGGGCGTGTTCCTCTGCTTCTGGATCCCCTTCGACAACGGTCTGCGGCCCGAGCCGGTCGTGGTGATCGCCGCGCTGCTGTCCCTGGTGCTCCTCGAGCGCGCCCTCGTCACGCAGCGGCTGCTGCCGATCGCCGGCGCGCTGGTCTCCGGCGCCTTCGCGGTGGCCGCCACGCCGACCGGGCTGATCGCCTTCGCGCCGCTGCTCGCCGCGGCCCGCCCGCTGCTGCGCCTGCTCGCCCGGCGGGCCCGCAAGGCCGGCTGGCTGGTCGTGCTGCTGCCCCTGCTGGCCGCCGGCGTGATCGTGCTCGTCGCGGTGTTCGACGACCAGACCTGGGCCTCCGTCGCCGAGGCCACCCGGGTCCGCACCGAGATCGGCCCGAACCAGCCCTGGTACCAGGAGCTCTCCCGCTACCAGCTGCTCTTCTCGGACAGCCGCGACGGCTCGCTGATGCGCCGCTTCCCGGTGCTGCTGCTCCTGCTCTGCCTCGGGGTGAGCATCGCGGTGCTGCTGCGGCGCGGCCGCATCCCCGGCGCCGCGCTGGGCGTGTCCCGGCGGCTGATCGGCAGCAGCCTGCTCGCGTTCGTCGTGCTGGGTCTGACCCCCACGAAGTGGACGCACCACTTCGGCGCCTTCGCCGCGCTCGGCGCGGGCATGGCCGCGATCGCCGCGCTGGCCACCGGCACGAGCGTGCTGCGGTCCCGGCGGAACCAGGCGCTGCTGGTCGCGGCGCTGCTCGCGGTCACCGCGCTGGCCTTCGCCGGCCCGAACACCTGGTGGTACGTCTCGAACTGGGGCGTGCCCTGGTTCGACAAGCCGCCGTCCGTGAACGGGATCTCGGCCACCTCGCTGCTGCTGCTCGCCGCGGCCCTCGTGCTGGTCTACGCGCTGGCCGAGCACCTGCGCGGGCCCGCGATCCCACGGCCGCTGGCGATCGGCGGCCGGGGCCCGCGGCTGAACAACGCCCCGATCGTCGTGATCTGCGCGCTGATGGTGGTCTTCCAGGTCGCGTCGCTGGCCAAGGGCGTGCAGAAGCAGTGGGGCACGTACTCGCTGGCCGCGGACATCGTGGAGGACCCGACCGGGTCGCGGTGCGGGCTCGCCGGGCGGGTGCTCGTCGAGACCGACCCCGAGGCGGGCGTGCTCCCGCCGGCGGCCGGGCCGGGCGGCCCGCCGGAGACCGTGGGGTTCGCCCCGGACGGCGTCCCGCCGACCGGCCCCGGCTCCTACCGCGACTCCGACGGCGCGGGCAACCATGACCCCGGCGTCGCCGGCACCGGCCCGCACGGCGGCCGCGTGACGGGCAGCTGGAGCGCCGACCAGCAGTCCATCGGCGACTACCGCAGCGGCTGGTACGCGCTGCCGCAGCCCGCCCGGGACGGGTCCCGCCCGCTGGTCCTGGGCGTCGCCGGGGAGATCGGCGGCGGTACCTCGCTGACCCTGGAGTTCGCCCGCGGCGACCAGGTCGTCGACAGGGTTGCGCCGGACGGCGCGTCCGGCAGCGTCACGGCCACCGCCGACCCGCTCGGCACGGCCGCGAGCGGGCTGGGCTGGCGGGACGTCCGGCTGACCCTCTCGGGGGCGGCCGCCACCGCCGATGCTGTCCGGGTCGTGGCCTCGGACCGGGCCCTCGGTCAGGACGGCTGGGTCGCCGTCGCCGAGCCCCGGGTCCCGCAGCTGACCCCGCTCACCTCCGTGGTCGCGGGCATGGCCGGGTACACGGACTGGCCGACGGCCTTCCCCAGCCCGTGCCTGCGGCCCTTCGGGGTGCATCGCGGCGTCGCGGAGATGCCGGGCTACCGGATCCTGGCGGACACCCAGCAGCGCGAGGTCGGGGACAACTGGGGCTTCCCGTCGACGGGCGGGCCGCAGGGCTGGATCGACCAGGTCGCCCGGCAACGCGTGCTGCCGACCTACCTGCAGGGCCAGTGGGACTTCGACTGGGGTCAGCTGCGGATGCTGGAGCCGTGGTCGCCGACGCCGGGCGGCCCGGACGTCGAGCGGGGCACCCGCACGATGGGCGGCTGGCAGAAGGTCGGCGAGATGGGCGAGGCCCCGGACGACCCGCCCCTCGACCGCCCCTGACGCGGGAGACCGCCGATCAGGCGCCGCAGCTCGCGGCGGCGGCCGCGGCGTCCCGCGGGTACCGGTAGGACGTCCGCTCGACCGCCCCGGTGAGGTTCTGCCGGAACCGGTCGGCGGTCAGCGGGTCCCGGTAGGAGGCCAGCATCTCGACGGTCGCCGGGCAGCCCAGCGCCCGGCGGGCGTCGTCGACGAACCCCGGCCCGACGAAGCCGGTGTCGCCCCGCACGCCGGCCTCGGCCAGGAACCACTCGGGCAGCAGGTCCTTGTCGTGCCCGATCCGGCCGCCGGGGACCCCGGTGGCGTGCCCGGCGACCGGGTTGACGAGGCCGACGCCGTCGAGCACCCGGACGTCGAGCGGCGCGAGCTCCCCGGCGACGCCGAGGTTGAGCCACACCAGGGTGCTCCGCCCGCCGTCGGCCGGGTAGACGTACCAGTCCCCGTTCCCGACGATCGCGAGCGACGGCCCCGGCGCCGCCGCGAGCCGCGCCACCCCCTCGGCGACCCGCGGGTGCGTGGCGTAGTCCTCGGCGGTGACCGGGTGCGGGTGCCCGAGCAGCAGGACGTAGTAGAGCCGCTCGTTGGCGATCCAGTGCGGGCCGAGGTGCTCGCCGTAGGCCGGGCGCAGCGAGGTCAGGCAGAACGCCGCCCACACGAGCGTGCCGAGCACCGGGACCAGGGCCCAGCGCGTCGCCGGCACCGCCGTCACCGGCAGCAGCAGCGAGAACAGCGCGGGCAGCAGCATCCGGCCGTGCATGAAGTCGCCGCCGACCCGCGTGACGTAGAGCCCCAGCAGCAGCCCGGCGATCACCGGCGTGAGCGCCACGACCGCCGTCGCGACCCGCGTGCCGGACGGCGCCGGGCCGGTCCGCCCCCGGCGGCTGAGCAGCGCGACCGCGACGAGCAGCACACCGGCGCCCGCGAACCACAGCCCGTAGGTCTGGGCCAGGTCCAGCAGGTACCAGCCGCCCTGGTCCCAGCGGGCGTCGCTCGCCTCCTTCGCCAGCGCCGTCGACGGGACGAGCAGGCCGTAGTAGCCCATGCGGAAGATCTCGTAGCCGACCGGCGCGACCGCCGCCACCGCGGCGAGCCCGAGCAGCCGACGCACGCTCCGGCGCCACTCCAGCACCACGACCGCGACGGCGACGAGCAGGCCGGCGAGCGCGAGGTCCGGCCGCACCAGCGGGGCCAGCCCGACGACGACGGCGAGCGCCACGGCCGATCCCGTCCGCCCCGCGACCTCGCCCCGGCGCACCTGCAGCCGCCGGACCAGCAGCCACCAGCTCGCGCCGAGCCAGCCGGTGATCAGCCCGGTCTCCAGGCCGGACGTCCCGAAGTCCCAGAAGGGCGGCAGCGCGAGCACCACCAGCGCGCCGGCCGGCAGGATCGTGCGGGCCCGGTGCAGCCGGCGGGCGGCGTCGACCGCGAGCCCCAGCCCGGCCACGGACAGCAGCAGGCCGAGGACGACGGCGGCCCAGTTGAGCGAGATCCCGGGCACGAGGCCCGGGATCGCGAGGAGGTAGGTCCAGAGGGTCGAGGTGTTGGCCTCGACCCTCTCCCCCGCGTTGAACACCGGCCCGTCCCCTGCCAGGAGGTTGCGCACGGTCCGGAGCACGATCAGGCCGTCGTCGCTCATCCAGCGGCGGTTCCAGATCAGTGCGGCGAACGCCCCGAGGAGCAGGACCAGGACGGCGCCGTTCCAGAGGCCGGGCCGGATACGGCGGTCGGGGCGGGCGGGCGGGAGTCCGACCGGGGCGTGGTGGACCGGCGCGACGGTGTCGATGGACCTGCTCCTCATCACTCGCGTGTACGTACTCGAACGAGCCTTCCCCCGAGCAGGCTGCGACATTCTGGCCGATGGTTCGCGAATCGTGACCGACCCCCGGCCCGGGGGGCGGCGGGTCGCGGGCGGGCTGGCACTGTGTTCGCGTGGTCTCCCCCGCGCGCCCCGCCCCCGACGCGACGCGGGAGGACCCTCCGCTGCCCGTCGGCCCGCGGCGGCGGCGCGGGGTCCTCGCCGCGGTGCTCGGCCTGGTGGTGCTCGCGTGCGCGGTGGCCTTCCCCTTCGCGCCCGTGGTGCAGCCCGAGGTCCGGTACGACTGGGGCGGCCCGGGCGCGGTGGCCACCGCGCTGCCGCTGATGCCCTACCAGCCCGTCTCGCTCACCGCCGAGGCGACTTGCGGCGCCGCCCGCGCGCTGGGCGCGGGCACGCTCCTCACCACCACCCCTACCGCGCCGGACCCCCGGGCGACCCCGCTGGACGGGCTGCGGATGGAGGTCACCGGGGACGCGCTGCGCGTGACCACCGCCGGGGCGGAGCTCGACCCGCTGCCGCTGCCGACCGGGGACTGCACGGTCGGGTTCCGCAGCGACACCACGGCCACCACGCTGCTGCTCAACGGCGCGCCGGTCGTGTCCCGCCCGGGCGACCTGCGCCCCGCGGTCGCCGCGGTCCTCACGGACGCCCCGGACACCGCGGGCCTGCGGCTGCAGCTCACCACCGACACCCGCTTCCAGACCACCGCCACCCCGCTCAAGATCGCGGTCGCCGTCGTCGGGGTGCTGGCGCTGCTCGGCCTGGTCGTCGTGCTCGCCCGCGGCGAGCGGCAGCGCCGGGTCCGGGTGCTGCCCCGCGGCTGGTGGCGGCCCCGGCTCACCGACCTCGTCGTGACCGCGACTCTCGCGGTGTGGTGGGTGTCCGGGCCCGTGACCGTGGACGACGGCTACATCGCCGGGATCGTCCGGGACCGCGGCAGCAGCGGGTTCGTCGGCAACGTCTACCGCTGGCTGAACGCGCCGGAGGCCCCGTTCAGCTGGTTCTACGACCTCTACTACGCCTGGTCCCAGGTCTCGGCCTCGACGGTCTGGATGCGGCTGCCGTCGATCCTGCTGGGCCTGGTGACCTGGGCCCTGCTGTCCCGGTGCGTGGTGCCCCGGCTGCTGCCGCGAGCCGGCCGCGGCGTCGCCTGGCTGTCCGCGCTGACCTTCCTCGCCTGGTGGCTGCCCTACACGCTCGGCCTGCGCCCGGAGCCGTGGGTCGCCCTCGGGACCGTGCTGGTCCTCGTGGGCGTCGAGCGCACGATCGCGCTGCACCGGGTGACCCCGCTGGTCCTGGCCCTGCTCGTCGCGGGCGTGACGACGGCCGTCACGCCGGGCGGCCTGATGGCGTTCGCCCCGGTCGTCGCGGGCCTGGTCCCGGTGCTGCGGACACTGCGCCGCAGCGGCCTCGGCGCGGTGCCGCTGGTGCTCGTGCTGCTGGCCGGTCCCGCCGCCGCGGTGTTCCTCATGGTCTCCGACCAGAGCCTCGCCGCGATGCTCGAGGCCACCCGGGTGCGGACGCTGATCGGCGGCGGCCAGCCCTGGTACGAGGAGCTCGACCGCTACGCGCTGCTGCTCTCGCAGGACGACCTGCAGGGCTCGCTGGCGAAGCGGGCGCCGGTGCTGCTCACGGTCCTTGCGGCGGTGGCGGCGCTGCGGGCGGCCGGGCGCCGGATCCCGGCCGGACCCACGCGGCGGATCGCCGTGGTGTTCCTGCTCGGGCTCGCGTCGATGACCGCCACGCCCACGAAGTGGACCCAGCACTTCGGCGATCTCGCCGGGATCGGCGCGGCGGTGCTGCTGGTCGGGATCGTGGCCCTCGGCCGGCGGGCCCTGGCCGGCCGGACGGCGCCCTGGCTGGCCGGGCTCGGCGCGCTCGCCGTCGCCGGGTCCCTGGTGCTGACGGGGCAGAACGTCTGGCCCTTCGTGTCCAACTGGTGGGGCCTGACCTGGAGCACGCTGCCGCCGCTCGTCGCGGGCGTCGAGCTCGCCCCGGTGTGGCTGGTCGCGGGGCTGGTCGTGGTCGCGGCGGCCCTGCTGGTCCTCGCCTGGCGACGATCGGGCGGCGGTACCACCCGACTGCCGCGGTGGCTGCCCAGCCCGGCCGCCGTCACGACCGTGCTGCTCGCCGCGGTGGTGCTGCTGCAGGTCGGGTCGTTCGCGCGGACCGGCTGGCAGCACCGGAACAGCTACACGCTCGTGTCCGACGCGCTGTCGACCGCCCGCGGCGCCCCGTGCGGGCTGCAGGAGAAGCTCTCGGTCGAGACCGACCCGGCGGCGGGCCTGCTGCCCGTCCTGCCCGGCCCGTCGGCCCTCCCGCCCGTCCCGGTCGACGCCGGGGGCACCACGCTGCCCGGGATCCGGGGCGCGGGCACCGGCGACACGGCCTGGTTCGCCCTCGACCCGGCCCAGCGGGACCGCTCGCTCCCGGTCGTCGTGACGGTCGCGGGTGCGCTGCGGCCCGGGGACACCCTCGCCGCCGAGTTCGCGGGCGAGGACGGCGAGCCCCTCGCCCGCACCGCCTTGGAGCCCGGCGGCACGGACCCGCGCGACACCCGGCTGCTCGCGCCCGACGGCGCGACGCGCGTCCGGCTCGTCGTCGACGTCCGGGAACCGGTGGACACCCCCGCCGTCGCCACGCTGCCGCGCGTCCCGCGCCTCACGCCGATGGACGAGGTCCTCCCGGCCGGCACGGAGGCGATCCTCGACTGGCCCGTCGCGTTCGTCCTCCCCTGCCTGACCCCGGCGCCGCTCCCGCTCGGCACCACGGCGCTCCCGCAGTGGCGCGTCGCCCCGCCGCAGGCCGACGACTCGGCCGGGATCACCTACGCCCCGGGCTACGGCGGACCGTTCGCCGCTGCCCGGACGCTGGTGACCGAGCAGCGCCTGGCCACCTACCTCGCCGGCGACCCGACCCGCGACGCCGCGCAGGTCTACCGCTGGATCCCCCTCCGGCCGCTGGCGACCGCGACGCCCCAGGTCACCAACCGTACGGTCAGTGGGTGGGCGCACACGGGCCGTACCCGGGTGCCCGGCCTCGATCCCGTCGGCTGAGGCGCGCCCGGCCGACTGCGACGCGCGTCATACACCACAATGGGGCGCACCGACGCCCCTCGGTCCGGCCCGCCCGGGCCGGCCCCGCACCGGAGGACTGAGCCGAACCCATGCTTCGCACAGAGACGCCGGACGTACCCCTGGCCGCACCGGCGTCCCCGGGGCGTCGCCCGGAGGGCCCCGTGCGGCTGACCGCCCAGCGCGGGCTCTTCTTCGGCCCCTCCGCGCTGGCGCCCGAGGACCTCTACTCCGTGGTGGAGAAGGGGGTGGCCCGGCGCGAGCGCGGCCGCGTGCACCTCACCCCGGGCACCCGGGTCGGCACCAACACCTACTTCGGCCGGCTCTACGCCACCTACTGGCAGCGCTGGACGGCGGTCGAGCGGGTCGAGGTCACCGCGCTCGCCGGGGGGGAGGGCCGGATCCGGCTGCTCGCCTCGGACACCAACAAGGTCTCCCGCATCGTGGACGCGGTCGACGTCGGCACCCCCGCCGGCCCGGAGACCCGCGAGGTCCGGCTGTCGGCGCCGATCGACCGCTTCCTCGACGGCGGCGGCATGTGGCTGGAGATCACCACCGAGACCGGTGAGCTCACCGTGTCCGAGGTGCGCTGGAGCGTCCTCGCCCCGCGGTCCGTGCCCGCCACCGACATCGTGATCTGCACCTACAACCGGGTCGAGGAATGCCTCGACACGATGCAGGCGCTGGCGGACGACCCGGAGGCGCTCGCCGTGATCGGCACGGTGCGGGTGGTCGACCAGGGCAGCGACCCGCTGGAGTCGCGGGACCGGTTCAGCGCCGTCGCGCAGGCGCTCGGCGACAAGCTCGTCTACCTCCGCCAGCCGAACCTCGGCGGTGCGGGCGGCTTCACCCGCGGCCTCTTCGAGGCCACCGCCGGGGCACCGGAGGAGCATCACGACGTCCTCTTCATGGACGACGACGTGATGCTCGAGCCCGAGCTGCTGATCCGGCTCACCACGTTCGCGGCCTGCATGCCGCAGCCGTCGATCGTCGGCGGGCAGATGCTGAACCTGCTCCACCCGGCGCACCTTCACATCTCCGGCGAGCGGGCCGACCCCGAGAACCTGGTCAACGGCCTGCCGACGCCCGGCTCGCTGCGCGAGGCCTACCTGCTCGGCCTCGACGAGCGGCTGCTCCCGATCAACCAGGAGCGCCGCACGGACACCGAGTACAACGGCTGGTGGTCCTGCCTGATCCCGGCAGAGGTCGTGCGGCGGATCGGCTACCCGCTGCCGATCTTCTTCCAGTGGGACGACGTCGAGTACGGCTACCGCGCCCGCGCGGCCGGCATCCCCACCGTCTCCCTGCCCGGCGCCGGCGTGTGGCACGGCGACTTCGGCTGGAAGGACTGGGACGAGTGGCACCGCTACTTCAACCTGCGCAACGGGTTGATCATGGCGGCGCTGCACACCGGCTTCTCCACGAAGACGATCAACGCCCGGATCCGGCACCTGCTCTCGGTGTACCTGATCGGCATGCACTACGGGCTGTCGGCGACGCTGCTGCAGGCCGTGGAGGACTTCCTCGACGGCCCGGAGATCCTGCGCGACGGCTCGGCGGGGTCCGCGGCACGCATCCGGCGGGTGCGCGCCGACTACCCCGAGACCACGGTGCACAAGATGTCCGAGCTGTCCGAGGACTTCCGGGCGCTGACGGTGCACCGGGCCGGCGGCGAGCCGAGCAACGAGGGCCTGACCTGGGTCAAGCGCGCCGTCTACCAGCTGCTGGACCGGGTGCCGCACCGGATGGGCTTCATCCCCGCCGGGGACGCGCACTGGTGGCACGTCGGGCTGTTCGAGCGCGCCGTGGTGACGGACATGGGCGAGCAGGGCGTCCGGATCCGGCAGCGGGACAAGGCGAAGCTGATCGCGCTGGCCCGCCGTGGCCTGCAGGCGATGCGCCGGCTGCACACCGAGGGCCCGGCGGTGGCCGAGCGCTACCGGGCGGCGGTGCCGGAGCTGACGAGCCGGGAGAACTGGGCGCGGCTCTACGGGATCCAGGCGGACGCGGACTGACCCGCCCCGGCCGCCCCACCCGGGGCGGCCGGGCCCGGCGTCCTACTTGTCGAAGATCTCCTCCGACCACGCCTGCCGGCTGGTCAGCCAGGCGAGCGCGTCCCGGTAGCGGGTCCGCAGCAGCGGCCACTGCCGCACGACCTCGCGGTGGAGCTCCAGGGACTCCTTCACCATCCGCTTGAACAGCTGCGGGTCGCGGCGGCGGAAGGTGACCCCGCGGCCGTCCGGCGTCGACACCGTGGCCGAGTCGAGCCCGGCCAGCACGAACCACTGGGCCTGCTTCCACGGCACGTTGCGCTGTGGGACCTCGGCGTGCGCGGGGTTCGGCGTCTTGAGGTTGCGCAGCACGCCCTTGGCGAGCCCGAGGCCGACCTTCACCTTGCCGACCGGCGGCTCCGGGAACAGCTGCGCACCCAGCGCGTCGAGGGTCGACAGGGGCACCTCGGTGGCGGACTGCAGCGGGCGCCCGTCGTCGTACTCGACGCGCTCGGCGCGGATCTCCCCCAGCACGACCGGCAGCTTCGCGAAGAGCGCCTCGGGGCCGGCCAGGAAGTCCTTCAGACCCTTGATCTGCAGCGCGACCGCGGAGTACTCCATCAGCATCAGGTGCCGGAGCGTGCGCTTGAAGGACTCCTGCAGCAGCGCCTTGGGCGAGTCCGGGCCGTGCAGCGCCGCCGCGACGTACCGGTTGCGGTAGTGGAAGTAGGCCTGCCAGTCGCTGGAGTCGTCCTTCTCGATGAAGGACATGTGCCAGATCGCGATGCCCGGCACGGTCGCCGTGCGGTAGCCGCGGCCGCGGGCGCGCAGGCCGTACTCGGCGTCGTCCCACTTGATGAACAGCGGCAGGGGCAGGCCCAGGTCCTCGGCGACGACGCGCGGGATCAGGCACATCCACCAGGCGTTGTAGTCGACGTCGACCCGGCGGTGCAGCCACGGCGTCTGCCGCAGGGTCCGCTCGGCCAGGTCGTGGTGCGGGTGGGTGTCCGGGGCGACCCGCCACATGAAGGTGTTGCGGTCGACGACCTCGCCCATGGTGGACAGCTGCGAGCGGGCCTGCAGGGAGAGCATCTGCCCGCCGACCAGCATCGGCTCGCGCGAGAACCGGGAGAAGGCGACGGCCCGCAGGATCGAGTCCGGCTCGAGCAGGATGTCGTCGTCCATGAAGAGGATCTGCTCGCAGTCGGTCGACCCGAGCGCCTCGTACATGACCCGCGCGTAGCCGCCCGACCCGCCGAGGTTCGGCTGGTCGACGATCCGCAGCCGGTCGCCGAGCACCGCGGCGGCCTGCTCGTAGCCGGCCTGCTCACGCACCTTCTGCGTGCCCTGGTCCGGCAGGATCACGGCGGTGACGGCCGCGAGCACGGCCGGGTCCTCGCCGATCGCGGTCAGGGTGGCGACGCAGTCCGCCGGCCGGTTGAAGGTCGGCATGCCGATCGTGACGGCCGCGCGCCCGGGTGCCGCGGTCGGCGCGTGCCAGCCGCCCTCGTGCAGGACCAGCTCGCCGTCGTCCGTGGTCAGGTCGAACCAGTACCACCCGCCGTCCTCGAAGGGGCGCAGGTCCAGCGGGATGTCGAGCTCCCGGCGGCCGTCGACCCGCTGCCCGGTGACGTAGATGTGCGAGCCGTCGGCCTTCGAGCGGTAGACGTCGACGCGGCCCGAGCCCTCCAGCGAGAGCGTGAGCCGGATGTCGGTGAGGGTCGACCAGGCGCGCCAGTAGCCCGCGGCGAAGCCGTTGAAGTAGGCGCCGAAGGACACCTCGCTCTGCGCCGGCAGCACGGCCGAGGTCCGCGAGGTGACGCGCAACGCCCGGCCGGTGCTCGCCGAGACCGTGAGGGTCATCGGCTTCTCCTGCGACCCCGGCGCCGGCTCGGTCGGCGCCAGCGTGGTGCCGGTCCGCTCGTCGACGTAGAGCGCGCGGACGGCCAGCGGGTCCGCGGGGCGGGGGAGGATGATCCGCTGCAGCAGCGTGTCGGCGGACCCCCCGCGCGTGGGCACGGAGGCGGGCTTCTCAGCGGTGGTCGTCACTGGGTCCTCGGTGTCTCGCTACCGGTGGGGGCAGTGGCCGAGGGTAGCCACGACGCGTCAGGACGCCGACGACCGGGTGCCGGCCGCGCCCGGGCTCAGTCCTCCGACTCGGTGCCGGAGAGCGCCTTGCCGTCGACGAAGTGCGGGGTGATCCGGTTGTCGAACATGGTCAGAGCCGAGCCGATCGCCATGTGCATGTCGAGGTACTTGTAGGTGCCGAGGCGGCCGCCGAACAGCACGTTGCGGTTCGCGGTCTCCTTGCGCGCCAGCTCCCGGTAGCGCTCCAGCTTGGCGCGGTCCTCGGGCGTGCCCACCGGGTAGTACGGCTCGTCGCCGGACTCGGCGAAGCGCGAGTACTCGCGGACGATGACCGTCTTGTCCTTCGGGTAGTCCCGCTCCGGGTGGAAGTGCCGGAACTCGTGGATCCGGGTGAAGGGGACCTCCTCGTCGTTGTAGTTCATGACGGAGGTGCCCTGGAAGTCACCGGTGTCGTGCAGGACCTCGGTCTCGAAGTCCAGCGTGCGCCACGAGAGCTCGCCCTCGCTGTAGTCGAAGTAGCGGTCCAGCGGGCCCGTGTAGACCGTCGGGACCCCGGCCGGCAGCTCGTCGCGCACCGCGAAGTAGTCCGTGTCCAGCCGGACCTCGATGTTCGGGTGGTCCGCCATCCTCTCCAGCCACGCGGTGTACCCGTCGACGGGCAGCCCCTCGTAGGTGTCGTTGAAGTAGCGGTTGTCGAAGGTGTAGCGGACCGGGAGCCGCGTGATGATCGACGGGCTCAGCTTGGTCGGGTCCGTCTGCCACTGCTTCGCCGTGTAGCCCTTGACGAACGCCTCGTAGAGCGGGCGCCCGATCAGCGAGATCGCCTTCTCCTCGAGGTTCTCCGCCTTCGCGGTGTCGACCTCGGACGACTGCTCGGCGATCAGCGCACGCGCCTCGTCCGGCGTGTGCGACCTCCCGAAGAACTGGTTGATCAGCGCCAGGTTCATCGGGAACGCGTAGACCTGGTCCTTGTACCGCGCGAAGACACGGTGCTGGTAGTTCGTGAAGTCCGTGAACCGGTTGCAGTACTCCCACACGCGCGTGTTCGACGTGTGGAAGAGGTGCGCGCCGTAGCGGTGGATCTCGATCCCGGTCTCCGGCTCGGGCTCCGAGTAGGCGTTGCCGCCGATGTGGGACCGCCGCTCGAGCACCAGGACCTTCTTGCCCAGTTCGGCCGCGGCCCGCTCCGCGATCGTCAGCCCGAAGAAGCCCGAGCCCACCACGACCAGATCGAACTGTGCGTCAGTCACGGGCACCGAGGGTAGCGGCGCGGTGATCGGCGCCCGTGACAGGGCCGACGACCGACCGACCGGCGGCTCAGAGATAGACCGCCAGGGTCAGCATCGCGATCCACGCGACGGCGAGGACCTGCAGGACCCGGTCCCCGAGGGCGATGTCCTCGGGCTCCCCGCCGTCGCCGTTGTCGACGTCGACGGAGTAGCGCAGCACCGCGACGACGAACGGGACGATGGAGATCACCGACCACACCGAGTTGTGGTGCGCCTCGCGGATCTCGAAGGCCCACAGCCCGTAGGTCATGATCAGCACGGTAGCCGAGAGCGCCCACACGAACCGCAGGTAGGACGGGGAGTAGGACTCCAGGGACTTGCGGATCTTCGCGCCGGTGCGCTCGGCGAGCATCATCTCGGCGTAGCGCTTGCCGGCGACCATGAACAGCGAGCCGAACCCGGCGGCCAGCAGGAACCACTGCGACAGCGGGATGGCCGCGGCGACACCGCCCGCGATCGCGCGCATGAGGAAGCCGGAGGCGACGATGCAGATGTCGAGCACCGGCTGGTGCTTGAGCCAGAAGCAGTAGGCCAGCTGCACGGCGACGTAGACGCCCAGCACGATCAGCAGCTGCGGCGAGGCCAGCAGCGACAGCGCGATCGCCGCCGCGAAGCACACGACCGCCACGACGTAGGCCACCGGGACCGGCACGACACCGGCGGCGACGGGCCGGTTGCGCTTGGTCGGGTGGGCGCGGTCGGCCTCGACGTCCTTGGCGTCGTTGACCAGGTACACGCCCGACGCGGCCAGCGAGAACGCCACGAAGGCGATGGCCAGCTTGACCGCCACCGCACCCTGGAACAGGTCGCCGGAGGCGAACGGCGCGGCCAGGACCAGCACGTTCTTGACCCACTGGCGCGGGCGCATGGTCTTGACGACGCCGGCCACCAGACCGATCGGGGTCCGCTGCGGTGCCTCCACCGCCGGGGGTACGTCCGTGCTCGTCATCAGCGCTTCTTCCTGTGGATCAGGCGCGGGATCACGCGCCGGGCGGCGAGGGCGACGCCGGCGCCGAGCGCCGATCCCGTCGCCACGTCGGTCGGGTAGTGCACGCCCAGGACCAGCCGGGACAGCGCCATCACCGGGACGACGGCCAGGGGCGTCCGGGACCGCAGCAGCCCGCCGTAGAGCACGGCGGCGGCGGTGGTCGAGGTGGCGTGCGAGGAGGGGAACGAGAGCCGGCTCGGGGTGCCCACGAGCACCTCGACCGAGGGGTGCACGGGACGGGGCCGGCGCACGACGCGCTTGACCCCGATGGACGCCCCGTGGGCGAAGGCGACGGCCGCGGCGGACCAGAGCCACTCGCCGCGACGACGGCGGTCGACGGCGGCGCCGACGAGACCCAGCGCGAGCCAGCCACCCGCGTGCTCGCCGAAGTGCGACATGCCGCGGGCCACGGACACCGCGCGCGGCCGGGCGACGCCCCGCTGCACGGCGGCGAGCACCCGGAGTTCCGGCGAGGCCGGTGTGGTGGCGGGTTCGGACGGCACGACGGCGGGTACGACGGGGACCGCGGGTGCGTCCGGCACGGCCGGTACGTCGAGCGACCGGTCGGTCACGGGCAGGCCTCCTCGCGCGCGCGGCGGGGATTCCGCGGGCGCCGATCTGCGGGGTGTACGGCGCAGCCATGCTACGCGGGCGCCCCCCGCGCCACGGTCCGGCGTGCCGGGGCGGCCCGTCGACGCTGGTCAGCTGCTCAGAACCAGCGTTCCAGCACGAGCGCGACGCCGTCGTCGACGTTGGTCGCGGTCGTCTCGTCCGCCGCGGCCACGACCTCGGGGTGCGCGTTGCCCATCGCCACGCCGTGCCCCGCCCAGCGGAGCATCGCCAGGTCGTTGGGCATGTCCCCGAAGGCGACGACCTCGTCGGGCGTGATGCCGGCGAACTCCGGGGTCCGTTCCAGGAGGTCGACGAGCCCGGTGGCCTTGGAGACGCCCGCGGGCGCCACCTCGATGAGCCCGCCCGGGTGCGAGAAGGTGATGTCGACCGTGTCGCCGACCAGCGGTTCGAGCGCCGCGGCCATCGCGTCGCTCGACAGGCCCTTCGCCCGCACCAGGAGCTTCACCGCCGGGTGGGCCAGCAGGCGGTCGCGTGCCTCGGTCGGCGGGCCGCCGCCCGGCCACGCGTGCTCGTAGTCCGGTTCGGCGACGAACTGGGCCACCTGGTCGTCGAAGGCGTGCTCGCCCACGCGTTCGACCCCGAGCGTCGCGCCCGGCAGTGCCTCGGCGACGGCCTCCTCGAGCCGGACGAGGTCCTCGGGGTGCAGCGGCCGGGAGCCGACGATCCGGTCGGCCTCGACGTCGTAGAGCACGGCGCCGTTGGCACACACCGCGTACCGGACCACGCCGAGCTGGGTCGCCACCGGCGGGATCCAGCGCGGCGGGCGCCCGGTCACCAGGACGAACGGGACACCGCCCGCGACCAGCCTGCCGACGACCGCCGCCGTGCGCGGGCTGACCTCGTGGTCCTCGCCGAGCAGGGTGCCGTCCACGTCGCTCGCGACGAGCCGCGGGGCCTCCATCGGTCTACCTCATCCGCCCGGACACGCCCCCAGCGTACGGGCAGCGGCGGAAGCGATCTCCGGGATAGCGTGCGGGTATGCGCGTGCTGGTGGTGTCGGCGCCGCTCACCGGGCACCTGCTGCCGATGCTGCCCCTCGGTGAGGCGCTGTGGGAGGCGGGGCACGACGTGCTCGTCGCCACCGGCGGGGACGCGATGGGCGCCGACACGGGCGATCTCCCCGTCATCGACATCGCGCGCGACGTGTCCTTCGCCCGGATCGCCGCCCGGATCATGGCCTCCCATCCCTTCGACGCCCGCGCCGAGCTGGCCGGCACCGCGGGCACGCGGATGGTCGCCCGGCTGTTCGGGGCGGTGAACGAGGAGCTGACGGACGGGCTGGTCACCGTCGTCGAGCAGTGGCGGCCGGACGTCGTGGTCCACGAGCCGCTCGCGGTCGCCGCCGCGGTCGCCGCGGCCCGGCACGACCTGCCCACCGTGCTGCTGGAGAACTCGCTGTTCGACGGGCCCTCGCTGGTCCGCGTCACGGCGGCGTCGAAGATCATGCAACGGGCGCTGCGCCGGCACGGACTGGAGGAGCGCGGGCTCCCGGCTCCCGAGGTGGTGCTGACGACGGCCCCGCGCAGCGTCGTCGGCGAGCGGACCGGGCTGCCGATGCGGCCGGTGCAGCGCGGCGGCGGGGAGATCCCGGCGTGGCTGCGGGTCCCCTCCGATGCGGCGGACCGGCCGCGCATCCTCGTCTCGCGCAGCACGGTGCCCGGCCCGGGCGCCGATCCGATGCCGGCGGCGCTGGCCGCCGCGGCGGAGGTCGACGCCGAGATCGTCCTGGTCCGGCCGGAGCCGCGGATCGAGCGCCGGGCCCGCGGGGTGGACCGGGTGCGGACGGTCGGCTGGGTGCCGCTGGTCGACGTCATGCCGCTGTGCGCAGCGATCGTGCACCACGGCGGGTCCGGTACCGCGATGGGCGCGCTGGCCGCCGGGATCCCGCAGCTCGCGGTACCCGGGGCCGGCGACCGCCGGCACAACGCCGAGCTCATCGCCCGGCGCGGGGCGGGCCTGTCCGGGAAGGTGAGCGCCGAGGCGTTGCGCCGCCTGGTCGACGACGGCGAGCTGGCCGCCAACGCCCGCCAGGTCCGGACCGAGCTGGAGGCGATGCCGCCGCCCGAGGCCCGCGTGCCGGACGTGGCCGCCCTGGACTGAGGTCACCGTTTCCGCCGATCACTCCCGGTCGTGAGCGGCGAGTGCCGTTCCAGGGGCAGTTGCCGCTCACGGTTCCCAGGCGATCAGGGCGGTCCGCAGCAGGCCGGCCAACGACTCGCGCTGGGCGGGGGTGAGGACCTCGAGCAGCCGCGCCTCGGCAGCGATCTGGCGAGGGAGGAGGTCGTCGACGAGCTGCTCCCCCGCCGGGGTCAGCGCGACCCGGGCGGCCCGGGCGTCGTCCGGGTCCGGGGTGCGGGTGACCAGGCCCGCGGCGGTGAGCTTGTGCAGTCGTTTGGTCGTCGCGGCCGGTGAGCCCACGACGCCGGCGGTGAGGTCACCGGGGCGTAGCGGGGCGTCGGTGCGGCGCAGCTGGCTGAGGAGGTCGAACTCGGCGCGGGTCACGCCCGCGTCGGCCAGCCAGTCGTCCGCGGCCTGCTGCAGGAACCGCGCGGCCCGCAGGATCCGTCCGACGACGGCGATGGGCCCGGTGTCCAGGTCCGGCCGCCGGACCGCCCAGATCGCCCGGATCTCGTCGACCGCGTCACGGTCCGCCGCCATGGCTTCCCCTTTCGTACACCGGTGAAGTAAATTCGTACACCGGTGAAAGGAGTATGCGTGCGGGGGACGCTCGTCCGTGAACTGGTCCGCTTCGAGGCCCACGCCGGGGCGCACCGGCCCGCGCTGCGCTGCGGGATCTCGGTGGGCGTGCCGATGCTGGTGCTGCTCGCCGCCGGCCGGCTCGACCTGCTCGGCGCGGCCACCTTCGGCGCCTTGGCGGCCATCTACGGCCGGAACCTGACCGTCCCGGCGCGGACGGGCGTACAGGCGGTCACCGGCGTGGGGCTGGTCGCGAGCGTGGCGATCGGGCTGCTCGCCGCGCACCTGCCGGCCTCGCCCTGGCTCGCGCTGCTCGTGCTGGTGGGCGTGGGGGTCGCCGGAACGGTCGGCGGCGAGATCGTCGGGTGGAAGCCGGGCGGGCCGCTCTTCTTCGTGTTCGCGGCCGGCGCGTTCGCCGGGGCACCTCCGCTCGGCCTCAGCGCGGCGCTGCAGGTCGTGGCGGTCGCCGCGGGCTCGGCGGGGTTCGCGGTGCTCGTCGGGAGCGCCGGCGCCCTGTTGCCCGGACACGTGCGGCGGCGGGCACCGCAGGTCGCGGTCCCGCTCCGCGAGGCCGTGCGCCGCGAGATCGTGCTCGAGGTACTGCTGGCCTGCGCGATCACCGCGCCGCTCGCCGTGCTGCTCGGGGTGGAGCACCTGTACTGGGCGCTGGTCGCCGCCGTCGTCCCGCTGTCCGTGCCGGGTTCGCGGTTCCGCGTGACCCGGGGCGTGATGCGCATCGGCGGGACGCTGGGCGGGCTGGTGGTGGCCGCGGCGCTGCTGGCCCTGCACCTGCCGGGCTGGGCGATCGTCGTCGCCGCGGTGGTGCTGCAGACCGGGGCGGAGCTGCTGGTGATGCGCAACTACGCGGTCGCGCTGCTGTTCATCACGCCGCTCGCCCTCGTCGTCGGGACGACCATGCACCCGGTCCCGACGGCCACCCTGCTGACCGACCGACTCGTCGCGACCGTGGTCGGGGTGCTGGTGGCGCTGGCCGTCCTCGGCCTGCGCGGCCGCCGGCGTGAGCGCGCCACGGAGCCGTACCGCAGCTGACCGCGTCCTCCGGGCCCGGCTCAGATGATCGCGACCGCCACCACGAGGCCCAGCGCCACGTGCGCGGCCGCGACGACCCACGCCTCGGCGTTGAGCTCGTCGGCCGCCAGCACCTCGCCGATCCGGATCCCGGTGACCCACTCCAGCAGCCGCACCGCCGCGACCTGCGCGATGATCCCGGCCAGGCCGAAGATCAGCGCCGCGAGCAGGCCCTCGGCCAGCAGGCCCGAGGCGCTCCAGATCGCCACGACCACGATGAACGCCATCGAGATCATTCCGGCGGCGGTCACCAGCACCGCACCCGGGCGGCCGTCGCGGACCAGCCGGTTCAGCTTGCCCGGCGTGGTGATGTCGATGGCCCAGAAGCCGATGAGCATGAGCAGCGCGCCGAGCAGCGCGTAGAGCAGGATGGCGCCGACGCCGCGGCCGATGTTCGCGAAGTACGTCGCGTCGAGGGCGAGGGTCATGGGGTCCTCCGGGAGGAAGGGGACGGGGAGCGGGGGTGCGGGGGGACTCAGTCCTCGGGGATGCGGTGCGGCACGAACGCGGCGCCATCGTCCGTGACCAGGCCCGCGGTCTCGCGGATGCCGAGGCCGGCCGAGCCGTCGCCCACGATCCACGCACCCAGCGCGGGCCGGAAGCCGTCGAACTCGGGCAGCGGGTCGAACAGCTGGTAGACGTGGCCCTCCTCGCCGTACACGCCGCCGGTCGAGACCTGCGATCCCGGCGAGACGATGTCGACGTTGGCGCCCTCGCGGCCCAGCAGCGGCTTGCGCACGTACTCGGTGAGCAGCCCGGGATCGTTCAGGTAGGCGGGCAGCAGGTTCGGGTGACCGGGGTACATCTCCCACAGCACCGCGAGGATCGCCTTGTTCGACAGCAGCGTCTTCCACAGCGGCTCGAGCCAGAGCGTCTCGGGCAGGCTGCGCGCGACGTGCTTGCCGAACTCCTCGGTGAGCACCCACTCCCAGGGGTAGAGCTTGAACACCGTGGCCATCGGGGCCTCGGCGAGGTCGACGAAGCGGTCGAGGTCGACGTCCCAGCCGATGTCCTCGATGCGCAGGCCCACCGTGTCCAGGCCGGCCTCGGCCGCGGTCTCCTGGAGGTAGCCGACGGTCACGTGGTCCTCGCCGGTGGAGTCGCCGCCGGACCAGGTGAAGTGGACCTCGGAGCTCGGAAGGGCGCCCTTGATCTCGTTCCACCGCTCGACCAGGCGCTCGTGCAGCGAGTTCCACTGGTCGTCGTCCGGGTGGGTGTCCTTGAGCCAGTACCACTGCAGGATCGACGCCTCGAGCAGCGTGGTCGGGGTGTCGGCGTTGTACTCGAGCAGCTTGGCCGGGCCGGAGCCGTCGTAGCGCAGATCGAAGCGCCCGTAGACGTGCGGGTCGTGCCGCTTCCAGGAGGCCGCGACCTTCTCCCACACCCACTCGGGCAGCGCGAAGTCGCGGAACCGCTCGGTGGTCACGATGTGGTCGACGGCCTCCAGGCACATCGAGTGCAGCAGCTCGACGTCCGCCTCGAGGGAGAGGATCTCGTCCATCTCGAAGACGTAGTGCACGGACTCGTCCCAGTACGGGCGGGCGAGCCCGTTCGCGTCCCGGCCCGGTGCGTCGTACACCAGCCCCTGGTCCCGGACGATCTGCTGCCAGCCGGGGCGCGCGGCCCCGCGTTCACGGCGCACCGCTCAGCTCCCGCTGCTTCCGCCCGAGGACGAGCCGCCGGACGACGAGGACCCGCCGGAGGTCCCCTTCGAGCCCCCCGAGGACGAGCCCCCGCTGCTCACGCCCAGTCCGCCCCGGGAGATGGTCTTGCCCGACGGCGTGCGGACCGTCGCGTTGTTCGGCACGGTCGTTGTCCCGCCGGTGGCGACCTGGCCGATGTTCCCCGAGCCGCCGTAGTTGTAGTGGTACTGCCGGCCGCCGGTCCCGATGAAGATCGGGAAGAAGCCGCCGCCCCCGTAGTAGGTGTTGCCGGTCGCCGAGGCCGGGGTGACGCAGTTGGAGTCGTCGACGACGACGTTGTTCTCGTCGACGCAGCGGGCCTCGACCTCCTCGTCGTCCGAGGCGACCGCGTACCCGACGGCGATCAGCGCGACCACGCCGACCACGACGCCGGAGCCGACCAGGATCCGCTTGCGCTTCTTCCGCCGCCCGGCCTCCTCCTCGGCCTGCCGGGCCTCCTCCGCACGGCGGCGGACGCCCTGCTCGCGGGCGCGCTTCTCGGCGAGGGTGGGTTCGCGGGGGGTGGTGGACGCGTCCTGCTGCGACATGCGGCCGCGGACCTTCTCGACGGGCCGGGTCTCCCCGGTCTCGTCCGGCGGCCCGGGCTGGTCCCGGCCGTCGTTCTCCGTCATGCGTCCACCCCCGGTGCGCACCGTATCCGTTCCGGACGGACGGGCGGAACCGTCCTCGGTCTCGGCTCGGTATCGACCGGACCAAGATCGGGACACCGTTCACCCGGCCCGGGGCGCCTCCCGCCGCGAGGATTCACCGGATCGGGGTTCCTCGCCGCCGTCCGACGACACCTCGCAGCACGCGCGCGACCGATGACCGAGCCGCGGCGGCACCGGATCGGGGTCGCCCGGACGGGGACGGCAAGATGGTCGACGCCATGGACGAGCTCCCCACGACGTCCGGCGGCCGCTCCCCCCTCGCCGTCGCCGACCGCCCCCGCTCCCCGCGGACGAGCCCGCCGCCGGCGCCACCCCGCCGGGGTGCACGCCTGCCGGGCCGCCGCCAGGCGCGGCGGATCGTCGCCGCCGTGCTCGTGGGCGCCGGCGTGATGCTCGGCGTCGCCACCCTCGACACGGTCGCCGGCGCCACCGTCCCGGTGCTCGGCTCGCTGGCCGCGCTCCCCTCGCCCAGCGGCACCTCGGCGGACGTCGAGGACGTCCCGCCGCCGCCGACCACCCCGGGCACCTGCCTGAACTGGGCCCGGGCCGACGCGGCCGACACCGCCGTCGTCGACTGCGCGCGGCCGCACCTGTTCGAGCAGGCGGGCACCGTGCAGCTCGCCGACCAGCAGGCCCTGCCGGACGACTCGACCATGCGCCAGCTCGTCAACGAGCGGTGCACGCCGATCGTGCTGCAATACCTCGGCGGGAAGTTCGACCCGAACGGCAAGTTCCGGGTGGGCGCGCTCAAGCCGTCGCAGAAGAAGTGGGACGAGGGCAGCCGCGAGCTGCGCTGCGGCGTGCAGAGCGCCTCGCGCTCCGGCGCGCTCTACCCGCTGACCGGGAAGGCCGCCGACCAGGACCAGTCCGGGGTGTACGAGCCCGGGACCTGCCTGGCGATCGACGGGCCGCGGGTCGGCGACCCCACGGACTGCGCCGGGCCGCACGCGGTGGAGGCGGTCGGCATCGTCGACCTGGCGCAGAAGTTCCCGGAGGGGTTCCCCGCCGTGGGCGACCAGGACGGGTTCCTCCAGCCCGAGTGCAGCCGGATCGCGGGCGAGTACGCCGGCGGGTCGCAGGTCATCTCGGACAAGAAGCTCACCGTCTACTGGGACAACGTCACCGAGGAGTCCTGGAACGCGGGCACCCGCAAGGTGAACTGCAACCTGGCGGCGCTGCTGCCGGACCGCAGCGGGTTCGCCCCGGTCACGGGCCCGGTGAAGGGCACCGTCACGGTGGGCGACCAGCCCGCGCCGCCGGCCACCACCACGCCGAAGCCGGGCGTCCCCGCCCCGCCGACGCAGTCCGCCACCCCGACCGCGGACCCGGCCGCGCCGCCGTCGTCGGATCCCGCGGCGCCGTCGAGCTCCGAGGCGCCCGCTTCGTCGGAGCCGGTCGACCCGGCGGCCCCGGCCGTCCCCGCACCGGTGGAGCTTCCGGCACCCTGACGCCGTGGTGGAGATGAGCCGGACCCGGTTCGACGAGCTGGTGTCCGACGCCCTGGACACGATCCCCTCGCGGCTCACCGCGGCGATGGACAACGTGGTGGTGCTGGTCGAGGACCGGCACCCCGACGAGCCGGAGCTGCTGGGGCTGTACGAGGGCGTCGCGCTCACCGACCGGACCAGCGACTACGGCGGTGTCCTGCCCGACCGCATCACGATCTTCCGGGACGCGGTGCTCGAGGTCTGCGGGACCGAGGACGAGGTCGTGCACGAGGTCGCCGTGACCGTGGTGCACGAGATCGCCCACCACTTCGGCATCGACGAGGACACGCTGCACGAGCTCGGCTGGGGCTGAGCTCGGGGGTCACCGCCACGGGTCGGTGATCTCGCGCAGGTCGCTGAGGATGCCGCGCAGCTCTTCCATGCGCCGCGGACCGAGGTGCGCGGTCCACTCGGCCTCCACCTCCGCGACGATCCCGCGCGAGGCTTCCACGCTGCGGGCGCCGCGCTCCGCGATCCGGACGAGCCGGGCCCGCCCGTCCGCGGGGTCCGGCACCCGCTCGACGTACCCGCTGCGTTCGAGCTGGTCGACGAGGAAGCCCGCGCTCTGCTTGGTGATGCCGGCCTGCTCGGCCAGGTCGGTGAGCCGGCTGCCGCCGGGCGCGATGCGCTGGAACACGCGCGCCTGGGCCGGGGTGAAGTCGGCGAACCCCGCGGCGGCCAGACCGGCGAACACCCGGGCCTCCATGGCGCGGTAGGGGAGGAAGAGGAGCACCCCGGTGTTCAGCGGCTCGGTCACGCTTGACGATTCTACGAGGTGGTACGAAACTCTGACGGCTTGGTCAGACTCTCTGACGGATCGGGGTGCGCCGATGGACCGGGACGAGAAGTGGGCGGTGATCGCCGGACAGCGCCGGGTGCTGGCCGACCTCCTCGCGGGGCTCGACGACGACGAGTGGGAGCGCCCGTCGCTCTGCGCGGAATGGCGGGTCCGCGACGTGGCGGCGCACGTCGCGCTCACGCCGCAGTCGCCGGGGATGCTGCGCATCCTGGCCCTCGGCGTGCGCGCCGGTGGCGACCTGCAGGCCGTCAACCGCGACCTGGCCCTGGAACACGCGCGGCGCCCGCCCGCCCGGCTGGTGGCCGAGCTCCGCGAGCTCGCCGACAGCCGCGCGAAGCCGGCGATCACCACGCTCGACAACCTGGCGTTCGACGTCCTCGTGCACGTCCAGGACGTCGCCGTGCCGCTCGGGCGCACCGCGCCGATGCCGCTCGCCGCCGCCCGCGAGGGACTGGCACGGGTGTGGCGGATGGGCTGGCCGTTCTGGGCGCGGCGGCGGTTCCGCGGGATGCGGCTGGTCGCGACGGACGTCGACTGGACCGCGGGCGACGGGCCGGCGGAGCGGGAGGTGCGCGGACCCGCGGAGGCGCTGCTCCTGCTGCTCACGGGCCGCACCGACGCCGCGCGGGTGCGGCTCACCGGGCTCGCGCAGCCCGCCGGACCCGCCTGACGCAGGCGCGGCGCGGCCGTAGAGGGGTGCCGGCCGCGTCGCCCGTCACCCGGTGGGTGCGGCCTGTCGGGCGCCGGTCCGAGCGCGTGGGGGTGCGTCGGTCAGTGCGCCTGTGGGTGCGCCGGTCAGTGCGCCTCGGGGGCCGCGCCCGCGGTCACGTCGCCGACCAGCGCCGGACCGGAGTCCCACAGCTCCAGCGCCCACCCGGTCTCGACGGACTTGTCCCGACGCAGCACCACCCGACCGGCGTTGGGCACGTACCGGGTCTCGGCGGTGTCGCCGAGCAGCGCGGCGGCGGCCAGCCGGATCGCGGCGCCGTGGCTGACCAGCACCACCATCCCGCCGGGCCCGTGCGCGCGCTCGGTCTGCTCGACGATCCGGTCGACGGCGGGCAGGTACCGCTGGCGCAGGTCCAGCGCCGACTCCCCGCCGGGCAGGCTGCGGGCGAGGTCGCCGCCCCACCAGGCGTCGTACACCTCGTCGAACTCGCGACGGGCCGGCTTGTCCGAGCGGCCCTCCAGCTCGCCCACGAAGATCTCGTGCACGCCGTCGACGACCGTCACGCCCAGCCCGTGGGCCAGCGCGACGGGCTCGGCGGTCTGCCGGGCGCGGATCGCCCGGGAGGCGTGCACCGCGCGGACCGGCCAGTTCGCGAGCAGCTCGGCGACGTTCGCGGCCTGCGCGCGGCCGGTCTCGTTGAGCGGGGCCCCGGGCGGGACGGTGTCCAGCGCCTTCGCGACGTTCGCGTCCGTCTGGCCGTGCCGCAGCAGGACCAGGCGCAGCTCGTCCTGCTCGGGCTCCTCCGGGGTCATGTCCACTCTCCGTTCCGCACTCCTGCCAGCCACTCCGCCGCCGCCCGGTACGCCGCCGCATCCGCCCCGTGCAGCGGGACCGCGGGCGCCCCGACCCCCTCCACCGGCTCGGCCGCACCGGTCGCCCGCGGGTAGGAGCCGAGGAAGCGGACGCGGTCGCAGCGGCGGTGCAGGGCGGCCAGCGCCTCGCCCATCGCCGGGTCCGCGACGTGCCCGCTGCAGTCGAGGTGGAACCAGTAGTCCGCGTGCCGATCCTTGATCGGCCGGGACTCGATGCGGGTCAGGTCGATCCCGCGAACGGCGAGCTCGGTGAGCAGCCCGAGCAGCGAGCCGGGGCGGTTCTCCGTGGTCAGCGCGAGGGTGGTGCGGTCGTGCCCGGTGGCGGCCAGCGGCGCGGCGGGCCGGGTGACGAGCACGAAGCGGGTGACCGCGCCGGGGTTGTCGGCGATGTCGTCGGCCAGGACCTCGAGCCCGTGCTGCTCGGCGGCCAGCGGCGAGGACACCGCCGCGTCGACCTCGCCGCGCGCGACCTGTGCCGCCCCCTCGGAGGTCGAGGTGGCCACCCGGACCTCGGCCTCCGGCAGGTGCGCCGCGATCCAGCCGCGGGTCTGCGCGATGCCGTGGCCGTGCGAGGCGACGGAGCGGATCCCGGCCAGGCTCGTGCCCGCACGGCCGAGCAGCACGAACCGCACGGGGATCACCGCCTCGCGGACGATCACCAGCGGCGGCTCCTCCACCAGCCCGTCGAGCACCGGCGGGACGGCCCCCTCGACGCTGTTCTCGATCGGCACGCAGCCGGCGTCGACGGTGCCCTCGCGCACGGCGCGGAGCACGGCGGGATTGCCCGGCAGCGGCACCAGCTCCGCGTCCTCGGACTCCGGCAGCGTGCGCAGCGCCTGCTCGGTGAAGGTGGCGTGCGGGCCGAGGAAACCGATGCGGGACCGGGGACGGGGCACGATCGACGAGCGTAGTCGGGCCGCCGGACGCGCCTGCGCTGCCCCGTACCGATCAGCGGACAGGGCCGATGAGCCGAACTTGCCGAGGGGCGCGAACCGGTCCGGGCCGTGGTTCGTATGACAGGACGGGACGTCGGGAACCGAGGGAAGCGGGGGGTCTTCGGTTCACCGGCGTGCCTCGGGGGTCGCCGGACCCCGCGCCCGGGGTCCGGCGATCCGTCCGTGCGGGAGGGCCGCCCGCGGACGGGGCCGTGTCAGAGCAGGCCGAGGGTGGCGAACTCGCTGATCGACATGGGGTCGGGGTCGATCCCGCAGCAGGTGAACAGCCCGCGCACCGTGTCGACCGTGCGCCCGGAGAGCGCCTCGGCCTCGGCGACCAGCGCGTGCCCGTCCGTCTCGCGCAGCGCGTCGCCGACGCTGCCCTCGCCGCCGGTCCCCAGCTCGCGGGCGACGGCGAGCAGCAGGTTGAGCACCCCGTGCCGCCCCCGATCGGTCTCGGTCTCCGCCGACGGCCGGACCGCCTCGCGCAGCCCGATCGCCGTGAAGCCTCGTCCCTTCCCCACGGTGACCTGCAGGAACCGCTCGACCTCGGCGACCGACGGCACGTCGGACGGCCGGGGTCCGCCGCACCGGAGCTTCGGCGTGCAGCCGTGCTCGGCGACCCGCTGCACCGCGTCCAGCCAGGCGTCGATCTCCACGGCCGTACCGCCGAGCGGGCGGCGCGGCTCCACGACGGGGGTCACCTCGTCCGGCACGAACTCGGAGACGCGCTCCAGCCAGACCGCATCGACGTCCGGCGGCGCGGCCGTCTCGACCGTGCGCGGGGTGAGCAGGCTCGACCGCGAGAAGACCGTGGACAGCGCCTTCGGTACCGCGCCGAGCCCGGTGTCGACGACGAGCGACAGGTCGACGGGCCGGGACGGCGCCGAGCGGGCCAGCTCGGTCACGAGCGCGGGCAGGCGCGAGACGGGGCAGACCAGGTGCCCGATCATGCCCCCGTAGGCCCCGTCGCGGGCCGACAGGTACCGGGCCACCACCGCGTCGATGCCCGGGGCGACCATCCGCGGCTGCACGAGGCTCGCGTCGTCGACCAGTCCGGCGAGCAGGGGACGGATCGGCCACGGGTCGGCGGAGGATCCCGAGGGCACGGTCGTCACGGGTACGCACGCTAACCCGCCGTTCACACGGGCCCGACAAGGGGTCGCCGGTCGGGCCTGGACAGCCCCTCGTCCGGAAGCTAACTTAGCCTCACCTAACTCGGAGGTGAGCTACGTGGGACAGACCCGGCTCCGGCGTCCGCCGGCACCCGCGGACGCCGAACGCGCCCGGAGCGTCGCGGTGCGCGGCGGGGAGGCGGCCCTGGTCGGGACGGGCGGACCGGAGCCCGTCGTGCCGCTGGTGCACCACGTCCACGCCGACGGCTCGGCCGTCGTGCTGCTGCCCGACGAGTCGCCGGTCCTCGAGGCCATCCGCACCTCGGAGCGGGGCGAGATCCCGGTCATGCTCGAGCTGACCGACCGCGCCCCGGTCGACCTGCGCGAGCCGATCCGCGCGCTGCTGTGGATCAGCGGCTGGCTGCGGCTGCCCGACGCGACCACGGCCCGGCGCGCCGCCATGCAGGTCGCCGACGTGGCCCCGCACCCGCGACTGCTCGACCTCGGTCACGGCGCCACCTTGGTGAAGCTCACCCCGAGCTCGGCCGTGCTGGCCGACGCCGAGGGCACGGCCGCGCTCGCGCCCGTCGACCTCGCCGCCGCGCGCCCGGACCCCTTCTGCCGGATGGAGAACCACTGGCTCTCCCACCTGGAGGAGGCCCACCCGGAGGTCTTCGACGCGCTGGCGCGGCACCTGCCCGCGCCGCTGCGGTGCACGCTCGGTGCGCGGGTGCGCCCGCTCGGGGTGGACCGGTGCGGGCTGCGCCTGCGGGTGGAGACGCCGGAGGGCGACCACGACGTCCGGCTCGCGTGGCCGCAGGAGGCCACGACCGCCGAGGAGCTGCGGATCCAGCTCGGGATGCTGGTCGGGTGCCCGTTCCGCCAGGTCGGCGGGGACGCGCACGCGCAGGTCGACGAGGTCTGACCGCGCCGACGGCGACGGCCCGGACCTGCCGTGGCCCGGGCCGGACCTCCCCTAACCCTGCTGGAGGGCGCGGTCCCGCTCCTGGACGCGCCGGGTGACCTTGCGCTCGGCGATGAACGAGCAGATCGGGATCGTGCCCGCGAGCAGCACCAGCAGCGCGAACACCGGGGTGAACCGGGCGCGCTCGGCCAGCACCAGCGTGGCGACGATGTAGGCCATGTAGAGGAAGCCGTGCAGCATGCCGATGATCGCCGTCGGCCGCGGGTCGCCGGCGAAGTACTTCATCGGCATCGCGTAGAACACGAGCAGCAGCAGCCCGACGCCCGTGATGTAGGCGAACACGCGGTACAGCGGCAGCCGCCACCCGACGGGGCGCTGCGCGGTGGACGTCCTGGGGCTGCTCACACCCTCGACTCTAACCGCGCCGGCTCAGCGGCCGTCCGCGGTCTCCCGGCCGGGCTCCGCGGCCGCGTCACGGGCGGCGAGGCCGGCGAGCATGCGGTTGTACTCGGCCAGCCCGGGCGCCTCCTCGTCCGTCACGGGGGCCGGGGCGGCGACGGGGCTGCGGGTGAAGGGCGTGGCGGCCCACGGCAGCGGACGGTCGACGTCGGCGGGGTCGTCGGTCTTGACGGATCCGGTTTCGGTGGGCCGCGCGGCGCGGACCGGCTCGGCGAGCTCGGCTGCCCGGGGGTCCGCCGCGATCGGCACGGCGGACGGCGCGGGCGGGTCGGACTCCGCCGGCTCGGTGGCGGCGGGTTCCTCGGCCGCGCCGTCCTCCCGCCGCTCCAGCAGCTCCATCCGCAGGAAGCGCCACCACATGTAGGCGAAGAACACGGCGAAGATCGGCCACTGGATGCCGTAGCCGACGTTCAGCGCGGAGCCCAGCGCCGAACCCGCCCGGCCCCACTGCCAGATCGCCGCGACCACGCAGACCGCCACCGCGAGGATCGCCAGCAGGTGCCAGAGGATCCAGCGGGGGGACAGGACCACGCGCCACACGCCTCCCAGGATACGCGGCCGCGCACACGGTCCCGGCAGCTCGCCGTCGCGACGGAAGTCAGGGTTCCATCGCGATCACCGTGGGCCGCCGGCTGCTCACGTGGCCACCGCACGCGCTGTCCCGGCGGGTCCGGAGGTCCTTCGGCGCACATTTGCAATGCTCGCGGATCGGCGTGCGGGGCGGCGGACACCCGCTCATGATCGCTGCCTGGGACCGATACGAATCTGACGGACCGGCGGTCGCAGACGACGATCACGAGGCCGGGATTCATCACGCATGGCCGGCGAGTGACCTCGGGCGTCGTCCGAGCACCGTGTCACCACCGCGCCGGACCGGGCTCGGCCGCTGAGCGGAGCGAGTCCGGCGCCGCCGCCCTGGAGGGATGATCACCGTTACGGACCGACCCTTGCCACATACGGCCGTGAGTGCTCCCGGACGGCGATCATGACTGCAGGGCACGCGCAGCGTGGAGCTCGAGGCCGGCCTGCACGCGGTTCCGCGAGCATTGCGGTGCCCCCCGACGGACCCGTTCGCCGACGGTCCCGTTCGCCAGCACCACCTTCGACCCGGCACCACCTCCGACCGGGCACACCACCTCCGACCCGGCACCACCTCCGACCCTGCAGCGCCACCTCCACCCCCGACCACCCCGAGCGCGACCTCCCCGGCCGTCGATCACGGGGTGCGGCGGCGGTGCGGGAGCGGGCGGTAGCGTCGGGATGTGGCGGAAGGTCGGGTCGGACGCTGGCTCGCGGCCCCGCCGTCGGAGATCGCCGAGGTCACCGACCCGCGGGCCCGCCGGCTCATCGGCCTGGAGATCGCCGTGGTGCTCACGGTGACGCTCGGGCTCTCGGCGGCCCGCAGCGCGCTCTCGCTGGTCGACGCGCTGCTCGCCCCCATTCCCCTGGCCGAGCAGCAGGTCGCGCTCAACGCGCCGGCGGCCCAGGCGGACCTGGTGGACCTCGCGTTGCAGCTGGTCCGGGTCCTGCAGCTCGTCGGCTGGGGTGCGCTCGCCGCGTACCTGCTGCTCCGGGCCGGGATCCCGCTCGCCCGGGTGGGGCTCGACCGGACGCGCCCGGCGAGGGACGCGCTCGGCGCCCTCGGGCTGGCCGCGCTGATCGGCATCCCCGGGCTCGGCCTGTTCCTGCTGGCCCGGGCGCTGGGCGTCAGTCTCGACGTCGCCCCCAGCACGCTCGACGACGTCTGGTGGCGCACCCCCGTCCTGATCCTCGCGGCCGCGGCGAACGCCTGGGCCGAGGAGATCGTGATGATCGGGTACCTGCTGACCCGGCTGCGCCAGCTGGGCTGGTCGGCCGACCGCTCGGTGCTGGCGGCCGCGGTGCTGCGCGGGGCGTACCACCTGTACCAGGGGCTGGGCGGGTTCGTCGGGAACCTGGTGATGGGGCTGGTGTTCGGGCGGGTCTGGCAGCGGACCGGGCGGCTGTGGCCGCTGGTGGGCGCGCACGCGGTGATCGACGTCGTGGCGTTCGTGGGGTACGCGCTGCTGCCCGCGAACCTTCGCCCGTAACGGGTCCTTAGGCTACCCTTCCCGGGTGTCCGACTCGAAGTTCCTCGCCCTGCTCAAGGACCAGATCCGCAGCGAGTTCACGGCCTCGCAGCAGTACACGGCGGTCGCGGTGTGGCTGGACGGGGAGGACCTCCCGCAGCTGGCCGCGCACTTCTACGCGCAGGCGCTGGAGGAGCGCAACCACGCGATGAGCATGGTCCAGTACATCCTGGACACCCACGAGCGCGTGCAGATCCCGGGGATCGACGAGGTCCGCAACGACTTCGCGACCGTCGAGGACGTCGTCGCGCTGGCGCTCGAGCAGGAGAAGCGGGTCACCGAGCAGATCACCACGCTGGCCCGGACCGCCCGGGACGAGGGCGACTACCTCGGCGAGCAGTTCATGCAGTGGTTCCTCAAGGAGCAGGTCGAGGAGGTCGCCTCCATGTCGACGCTGCTCACCGTGGTGCGCCGGGCCGGCGACAACCTCTTCCACATCGAGGACTTCGTGGCCCGCGAGCTCCCCAGGGGCGAGGCGGCGGACCCCTCCGCCCCGCCCGTCGCCGGCGGCCGCGTCTGAAGAATCCGCATCAGGGAACCATGATGCGCGAAAATCCGAGCCGAGAATCGCATCATGGTTCCCCACTGCGCACAATCCGCGCTCAGAATCGCGTCACGGTTCCGTACTGCGGTCAGCGGAGGGTGATCTGCTTGCCCGCGAGGGCGTCCCGGGCGGAGCGCTCGGTGGTCGTCAGCTCGTCCGTGGAGGCCAGTGCCTGCGAGAGCCGCGTCGCGAAGGCGGCGGCCGGAGCCGCCCACTCCTTGGCGTGCATCTCGCGGTCGACGTCCCACACCGGCACGAGCAGGCCGTGCGCGCGGAAGGCGCCCGCGTAGCGGCTGCCCTCGCCGAGGTCCAGCTCGCCGGCCGCCTGCAGCCGGGCGAGGGCCGCCATCAGCGCGTCCTCGGCCTCCGGCCGCACCCAGCGCACGTGCGCCTTGGAGCCGGTGTCGACCCAGTAGGCGGCGCGGACACCCTCGCCGGTGAGCGCCTCGGTCGGCATGATCACGGCGTTGGCGCGCTCGATCGTCGCGGCGACCTCGGCGCTGGGCTCCTCGCCGTCCGACGCCACCCACCAGGCGAAGTCCTGGTGCAGCTCGAGGTCGAGCTCCGCGTCGGCGACCAGCAGGTCCTGCAGCCGGACGAGCTCGCCCCCGCCCACCCCGGGCCCGACGACGGGCAGCGCGGACCCCGGCTCGGCCGCCTCGGCCCAGCGCAGCGCCTTGGCCAGGTCGGCGGACAGGTCGCCCGAGCGGGTCTGGACCTGCATGCCGAGCAGGATCTCCCCGTCCGGCCGCACGAGCGCCGCGGAGGCACCCGGCAGCACCGTGGCCAGCCGGACCGTGCGTTCGCCGGCCTCGCGCAGCGGGAGCGGGGCGACGGCCGACGGCAGGAACTCGCGCATCGCGACGAGGTCCGGCTCGGCGGCGAGCCCCTCGAAGGGCCGGGTGACGATCACGTCGTCGCCGGCGCCGTGGCACGCCTTGTACCGCTTGCCCGAGCCGCAGGGGCAGGGGCGGCGCGGGTTCTCGCCGGTCGCGGCGCCGGACTTGTCGCGGTTCTTCTTGGCCATCAGGGCGCCACCGTAGCGTCGGACGCGCCGCGGTCCGCCGCCGGTCCCGGCGGCCGCACGGCGACGAGCAGCTCGCGCCGCACCGGGCGGGGCGGCTCCAGCAGCGCCGTCAGGTATCGCAGCACCCGCACCGTGACCAGCGCGGTCGCGGCGGCGAGCAGGTCGAGCAGCGCGTGCAGGAGGACCCCGTCGGCCATCGCCTGGACCCCGTCGCGGAAGGACCACAGGACCACGACGACGCCGAGCACCACCCCGGCCGCCCACACCGCCCACCACACCAGCAGCAGCCGCGACGGTCGCGGGCGCTCGGCGGGCGGGCGGTCCAGCCCGGCGTGCTCGATCTCGGCGAGCAGCGAGCCCGGCAACGACAGGTTGAGCCCGGGCACCACCCACCCGGCGACGACGGCGAGGACGGGCCGGACGGGCATCGTGCCGGTCCGCTCGGCCGCGACCTCGCGGGCGCGCAGTGTCCAGAGCACCATCAGGACCCCGCACCCGACCAGCCCGGCGAGCGAGGCCCAGCCGCCGAACGCGACGGCGGCGTCGGAGAAGGCGACCAGCCCGGCCGGCAACGCGTCCGAGCGGCTCAGCACGAGCAGGACGTAGCGCAGGATCTCCGCGAGCCCGGCCACCACGGCGACGGCGGCGGTGACCCGCAGCAGGACGTCCAGCGGGTGGGCGATGCGCCGGGCCCGTTCGAGCGGCGGCACTCCCTCCGCCTCGGGCTCGGCCCGCCACGGCAGCGGCGGGAAGCCCCAGCGCGGCACCTCGCGGTAGCGCGGCGGGCCGGTGTAGCGGAACCGCGGACGCACGGGCGGGCGCGGCCGCCCGTCCGGTGGCGGCTCGGCGACCCAGGCCAGCGGGGCGAGGTAGCGGCCGCAGTACGGGCAGAAGGGCCCGGCCCCGGGCGGCGCGACCCGCCCGCAGCGCGAGCAGGCGGGCGGGCGCACGGCGGCGCCGCCCGCCGGTCCGGCGGGCGCGGCGTCCGGGGTGGGGCTCAACCGGTCCCGCTCAGATGATCTCGGGGGTCCGGTCCGGGTCGGCGACGATCTCGCGGCCGGAGCCGGCCCACGCCTGCATGCCGCCGTCGACGTTCACGGCCGGGTAGCCCTGTTGGGCAAGGTAGGCCACGACGCGCGCGGACCGGCCGCCGGAGCGGCACACGACGTACAGGGGCTCGTCGCCCGGGACCTCGGCGATCCGCTGGGCGAGCTCGGACATGGGGAGGTGCCGGGAGCCGGGGGCCCGGCCGGCGGCCCACTCGTCGGCCTCGCGGACGTCGAGCATGGCGACGTCCTCCGGCAGGTCCGCGACGGGCACGGACGGAACGCTGCTCATGTGCCCATGATGGCACCCGGTCCCGTCAGCCGGCCGTGAACGCCCGGCCCCTGGACGCACGAACGGCACCCTCGCTCACTCCTACTGAGCGAGGGTGCCGTTCGTTCAGCGGTCAGACCTCGACGGTGGCCTTCTCCGACCCGGCACCGGTGAGCGAGCGGACCTCCATCTCGGCGTACTTCTCCGGGTCGAAGGGCTCGCGCCGGCCCACGACCGTGCCGATCGCGCCGAGCAGGAACGACACCGGGATGGACACGATGCCCGGGTTCGACAGCGGGAACCACGCGAAGTCCGCGCCCTTGATCATCGCGGTCGGGCTGCCGGAGACGGCCGGCGAGAACACGATGAGCACGATGCAGACGGCGAGGCCGCCGTAGATGCTCCAGAGCGCACCCATGGTGTTGAACCGCTTCCAGAACAGCGAGTACAGGATGGTCGGCAGGTTCGCCGACGCGGCCACCGCGAACGCCAGCGCCACGAGGAAGGCGACGTTCTGGCCGTTGGCCAGGATGCCGCCCGCGATCCCGACGACGCCGACGAGCAGCGCGGTGCGCCGGGCCACCTTCACCTCGCTGCCCGGCGATGTCCGTCCCTTCTTGAGGACGTTCGCGTAGACGTCGTGCGCGAAGGAGGCCGACGCCGTGATCGTCAGCCCGGCGACGACCGCGAGGATCGTCGCGAACGCGATGGCCGAGATCAGCCCGAGCAGGATCTCCCCGCCGAGCTGGAAGGCCAACAGCGGCGCGGCCGAGTTGACCCCGCCCGGCGCCGCCGCGATCACGTCCGGCCCCACCAGCGCGGCGGCGCCGTAGCCCAGGACCAGCGTGAACAGGTAGAACACGCCGATCAGCCAGATCGCCCACACCACGGACCTGCGGGCCTCCTTGGCCGTCGGGACCGTGTAGAAGCGCATCAGGATGTGCGGCAGACCGGCGGTGCCGAGCACCAGCGCGATGCCGAGCGAGATGAAGTCGATCTTGTTCGTGTACTGCAGGCCCGGCGCCAGCAGGGCCTCGCCCCTCGACGACCGCTCCACCGCGCCGCCGAGCAGGGCCGAGAGGTTCAGCCCGTACTTGCCGAGCACCCAGAAGGTCATCACGAACGCGCCCACCACCAACAGCGCGGCCTTGATGATCTGCACGTAGGTCGTGCCCTTCATGCCGCCGACCAGCACGTACGCGATCATGACGAGACCGACGACGGCGATGACGACCGCCTGCCCGAGCCTGTTCGAGTTCGGGATCTGCAGCAGCAGCGCGATCAGCCCGCCCGCGCCCGCCATCTGCGCGATCAGGTAGAAGAACGACACGACCAGCGTCGAGGTCGCCGCGGCGGCCCGGACCGGGCGCTGACGCATCCGGAAGCTCAGGACGTCGCCCATCGTGAACCTGCCGGTGTTGCGCAGCAGCTCCGCGACCAGCAGCAACGCCACCAGCCAGGCGACGAGGAAGCCGATCGAGTAGAGGAAGCCGTCGTAGCCGTAGACCGCGATGGCCCCGGCGATGCCGAGGAACGACGCCGCCGACAGGTAGTCGCCGGAGATGGCGATGCCGTTCTGCGAGCCGCTGAAGGAGCGGCCGGCGGCGTAGTAGTCCGAGGCGGTGCGGTTGCTGCGGCTGGCGCGGTAGACGACCACCAGCGTGAGCAGCACGAACACCGCGAAGATGCCGATGTTGAGGCCGACGCTGCCGACCGTGGTGCCCTGCGCGAGGTGCCTCGTCACGCCTCCCCCTCGATCTCGCGGCGGATGCTCTCCGCGGCCGGGTCGAGCGACCGGTCGGCGAACCGCACGTACAGCGTGGTGATGAGGAACGTCGAGACGAACTGGAGCAGGCCGATCAGCAGGCCGACGGTGACGTTGCCGGCCAGCTTGGTCGCCATGAAGGCGGGTGCGTACGAGGCCAGCAGGACGTAGACCAGGTACCAGATCAGGAAGAGCGCGCTCATCGGGAAGACGAACCGGCGCAGCCGGCGCCGCAGGTCCCCGAACTCCGGGCTCGCCTGGACCCGCTGGTAGACCGTTCCGTCGGCGCTCCGCTGCCCGGTGGTGCTCATGAGAAGTCCTTCCGTGCGTGTCCGGCGCCCTCCTCCGGCGCCGGATCCACTACACGGCGAACGAGCCGCGGCGCGGATCGAGACGGTTCCGTGGCGAAACCGTCCGTGTCGTTCCCCTGACGGCACGTGAACGGCCGGCCCGCCTCACCGTCAGACGGGCGGTCGGCCCGAGCCCTCGATGCGCTCGCGGAAGAGGCCGAGGCGTTCCGGCGCGTGCAGCCGCAGCAGGAGGGCGTCCGTGTTGGCCGGGCGGTGCTTCCGCGTGGCCAGGCTGACGACGATCATCACGAGGAACGCCATCGGCACGGTGACGATCGCGGGCCGGTAGAGCAGGACGCCCGCCCAGCCCGCGCCGCCGATCCCGGCCAGGCTCACCGACACGGCCCCGGCCGAGAGGATCCCGCCGGCGAGGATCCCGCAGATCGCGCCCCTCGCGGTCAGCCCGCGCCACCACACGCCCAGCACCAGCAGCGGGCAGAAGGTCGACGCGGCCACGGCGAAGGCCAGTGCCACCGTCTCGGCGAAGTCGAGCTGCTCGACGCCGAGGGCGAGCGCGACCGGGGCCGCGCCGGCGAGCACGGTGGTGATGCGGAAGTCGGCGATCCGCATGTCCGCCACCGACCGGCCGCGCAGCACGTCCGTGGACAGCACGCCGGCGAGGCTGACCAGCAGGCCCGACGACGTCGACAGGAACGCCGCCCACGCGCCCGCGGCGACGACGCCGCCCAGGATCGCCCCGGCCGCGCCGCTGCCGAGCACGGCGGTGGGCAGCAGGAGCACGGCCGCGTCCGTGGGGCCGGAGACCAGCAGCTGCGGGGTGTAGAAGCGCGACAGCGCCCCGATCAGCGTGACCAGCACGTAGAACACCCCGAGCATGGCCAGCACGATCACCGCGCTGCGGCGGGCGGCCCCGCCGTCCGGGTTGGTGTAGAAGCGCCCGAGGATGTGCGGCAGGCCCATCGTGCCGAGCAGGGTCGCCACGATCAGCGAGTAGATGGCGAGCAGCTGGTGCGGTCCGTCGCCGGCCAGCGGGGTGAGCCAATGGGCGTCCGTGGTCGGCCGACCGGCCGCCGTCGGCACGGGCGAGCCGGCCGGGAACACCAGCTCGGAGCCGGCAGCGACCTGGTGCCGGGTGCCGGGCCCCCAGCTGAGCACGGTGCCGGGCGGCACCGCGGCGCCGTCGACCTCGCCGCCCGCCGGGCCGACCTCCACCCGGGTCGGCCCGCCGGTGTCGAGCTGCACGTCCGTGTCGACGGTGACGGTGGTGCGCTCGCGGAAGTCCGGCGCCTGCGGCCGGTCGAAGGTGTGGCCGCTGCCGAGGAAGAAGAGCAGCGCGACGATCGCGGGCAGGGCCAGCGCGGTGAGCTTGAGCCAGTACTGGAAGGCCTGCACGAAGGTCACCGAGCGCATCCCGCCCAGCACCACCGTCGCGACCACGATCACCCCGGCCGCCGTGGAGCCGATCCAGGTGGGCAGCCCGGTCACCACGTTCACCGTGAGCCCCGCGCCCTGCAGCTGCGGCAGCAGGTAGAGCCAGCCGATGACCAGCACGAACACGCTGCAGATCCGGCGCAGCGCGGCCGAGCGCAGGCGGAGCTCGGCGAAGTCCGGCACGGTGTAGGCGCCCGAGCGGCGCAGCGGGGCGGCCACGAACAGCAGCAGCGACAGGTATCCCGCGGTGTAGCCGACCGGGTACCAGAGCGCGTCGACGCCGTCCCGGAGCACGAGCCCGGCCACGCCGAGGAACGAGGCGGCGGACAGGTACTCGCCGGAGATCGCGCCGGCGTTCGCGGCCGGCCGGACCGTGCGCGAGGCGACGAGGAAGTCCGACGTCCGGCGGGACCGGTGGCCGATCGTCCCGATAACCGTCGAGGCCACCGCGACCAGCAGGATCGCGGTGAGGGCGGCGACGGCCGTGGCGCTCACGAGGGTTCCCGGTGCAGCCGGTCGCGGGAGAGGCCGAGGCGTTCGGGCGCGTGCAGCTGCAGCAGGGTGCGCTCGGCGTCGATCGGTACCGTGCGGCGGGTCGCCCGGCTGACCACGACCATGGTGAGGAAGGCCAGCGGCACGGCGACGGCGGCGGGCCGCAGCAGCAGCACGCCCACGGCACCCTCCGGCACGGTCCCGGCCAGCGCGAACCCGACGCCGACGGCCGAGAGCACCCCGCCGACGACCAGCCCGGCCGTCGCGCCGGCGGGGGTGAGCCCACGCCACCACACGCCCAGCACCAGCAGCGGGCAGAAGGTGGCGGCGGAGACCGCGAAGACGAGCGGCACCGTGAGCGCCAGGTCCAGCCGCGTGACGGCCAGCGCGAGCGCGATCGGGATGATCGCGGACAGCAGGGCGGCGAGCCGGAAGTCCCGCAACCGTCCCTTCAGCACGTCCGTGAACAGTACGCCGGCGAGGCTCACGACCAGGCCCGACGACGTCGAGAGGAAGGCGGCCGCGGCGCCGGCGGACACGAGGCCGCCGAGCAGCCAGCCCGCCCAGCCGTCGCCCAGGGCGGCGGTCGGGACGAGCAGGACCGCGCCGTCCGTGCGGCCGTCGACCAGCAGCTGCGGGGTGAACGCGCGCGAGAGCAGGCCCAGCAACGTGACCAGCACGAACACCCCGCCGATCATGGCGAGCACGACGACGGTGGTGCGGCGCGCGGCCCGGCCGTCCGGGTTCGTGTAGAAGCGGACGAGCACGTGCGGCAGGCCCATCGTGCCGGCGATGCCCGCGACGAGGATCGAGTAGATCTCGAGCAGGTTCAGCGGGCCGGACCGCGGCTCCAGCCACTCCCGGTCCGTCGGCGGCGTGCCGGCCGGGACCGGCACGCCGGTGCCGGCGGCGAACCGCAGCTCGGTGCCGGCCTCCACGCTGTGCAGGCCCGGCTGCCAGACGAGCCGGCCGTCGACCGTCACCCCGTCGACCTCGCCCCGGGCCTCGACCGGGGTGGGGGCGACGACCTCGAGCTGCACCGCGGTGCGGACGTCGATCGTGGTGGCCTCGGGGAACTCCGGCGCGGCGGGCCGGTCGAGCTCGCGGTCGGCCCCGGCGAACAGCGCCAGCGCGACGAGCGCGGGCACGGTGAGCGCGGTGAGCTTGAGCCAGTACTGGAAGGCCTGCACGAAGGTGATCGAGCGCATGCCGCCGGCCACCACGCACAGCACCACCAGCACACCCGCGCCGAGCACGCCGACCCACGAGGGCAGCGAGGTCAGGGTGGTGAGCGAGAGCCCGGCGCCCTGCAGCTGCGGGAGCAGGTAGAGCCAGCCGATCAGCAGCACGAGCGCGGTGCACAGCCGGCGCAGCCGCGGCGAGTGCAACCGGGCCTCGGCGAAGTCCGGGATCGTGTAGGCGCCGGAGCGGCGCAGCGGGGCGGCCACGAACAGCAGCAGCGAGAGGTACCCGGCGCAGAAGGCGATCGGGTACCAGAGCGCCGTGGCGCCCTCGCGCAGCACCAGGCCGGCGACCCCGAGGAAGGTCGCGGCGGAGAGGTACTCGCCGGAGATCGCGGCGGCGTTCGGGACGGCGCCGACGGTGCGGGAGGCGACGAGGAAGTCCGAGGTGCTGCGGGCGACGCGCACGCCCAACGACCCGATGACGACGGACGCGACGCCGACGAGGGCGATGGCGACCAGCGCGATGACGGACGGGGTGGGCAACGGGGAGCTCTCAGGGGGATCGGGCGGGAGCGGGGAGGCGGGGCGGGGTCAGTCCTGGACGTGGTCGGCGAAGTTCTGCTCGACCCTCTCGGCGGCCTTGGTGTGCCACCAGCCCAGGACCAGCAGGAACGGGTAGACCAGCACGCCGAGCAGCAGCCAGGGCAGCCGCAGCCCCAGCACCTCGGTGCGGCCGAGCTCGGGGTAGAACGCGAACACCGCGGGCAGCAGCCCGAGCACCAGCAGGGCGAGGCCGCCGATGCGCAGCGCGACCGCGAGCTGACCGCCGATGAGGTTCGTCCGCAGCAGCTCGCCGACGGCGGTGCCCTCCTGGACGTCGACCACGGTGCGGACGGTGCGGGCGACGCCCTTGCGCTCGCTCAGCACCACGCGGACGCGGCGCGGGACGCCCTCGGGGGGTTCCTCCTCGACGGCCCGGAACCGGGCGCCGACGGGGCGCCCGGGCCCGGTGTCGCCGGAGGTGGTGGGCGCGGTGGCGGCGACGCCGGGCGAGGGAGCCCCGGCCGTGCGGGCGGAGAGCGGGAGCCGGGAGGCGGGGTCGACGGCCTGCCCGGTCCCTGCCTGCGCGATGCCCGCCTGCGTGTCGGCGTGGCCCGTGTGGGCGGTGTGGGGGGCGGCCTGCTCGAACGCCGGCTCGGGGTCCACGGCCGGGACGGGCGGGATGACGCCGACGTCCGTGCGCTCGGGATCGGGGTCCGGCACGGGGGGCCGGAGCCCGGGGTGACTGCCCGGGTGCGTGCCCGGGGCGGCCGGCGGGGGCGTGAGGGGCAGGGACGGCACCGAGCCCACGGGGGACACCGGCGGCACGGGTGGTCCGGGCTGGGCGGGAGTCCCGGCGGGCGGCACGGCCGGCGCGGGAGGCACTGGGGGCGCGGGAGGAACGGCGGGCGCGGGAGGAACGGCGGGCCGGGCGACCGGTGGCAGGGCGCCGAGGGAGTCCGGGGCCAGCGCGGGCCGGCCCGCCCGGGACAGCGGGCTGCCGGGGGCGCCGCTCTGCCGCATCCCCCCGGGGCCGGGAGGCGGGCCCTGCGGGTCCCGGTCGCCGGGACCGGGCACGGAGCCGAATCCCGGGCCGGGCCCCGGACGGGGTCCGCCCCGCCCGTCCTCGTAGGCCTCGGGCGCGGGCATCCGCAGCGGCACGCTGGCCGGGCCCAGGACCCGCTCGAACCGCTCGACCTCCGGTCCCCCGAAGGGCTCGTCGTGGTCGTCCGGGTGGTCGTCCTCGTAGTCCGGGTAGGAGGTGTAGTCCGGGCCCCCCGGCGGGGCCGCGCCTGCGCGGGCCACCCGGGCCCGCAGCTCGCTCACGCCGAACTGCTCGGTGTCCGCCTCGTCGCGCGCGTGCCGGCCCCGGCCGGAGCGCGCGTTGGCGTCCATCCGCCGGCGCATCTCCTCCTGCAGCCACATCGGCCCGGAGTCCTCGGCGCCGGCGGGGACCGCGCGGCGCCGCCGAGGGGACCCCTCGTCGTCCCCCGGATCGGGACTCATCGACGGCGGGGAGCCGTCGACGGAGGTGCTCATCTCTGGCTCCACGCCTGCTTCGTCGCGCGGACCAGGCGGTCCTTCAGCTCACGGGTGTGCCGGCGGGAGACGGGCAGCTCCGCGGTGTCGGGGCCCGACCCGACCCGCACCACGTAGCCCGACCCGGACAGCCGCAGCTCGGTGACCAGCGGCAGCGCCACCAGGAACGAGCGGTGGATGCGCACGAACCCCGCGTCCCGCCAGCGGTCCTCGAGCACCGACAGCGGGATCCGGACGAGGTGGCTGCCCTCGGTGGTGTGCAGCCGGGCGTAGTCGCCCTGGGCCTCGACGTACCGGACCGCGGAGCGCGGCACGAGCTTGGTGGTGCCGGCGAGCTCGACGGGGATGACCTCGTCCTCGTCCCGCTCCTGCGGGGCGGGCTCGACGGGCGCGGCGGTGGCCCGGTTGGCGATGATCCGGTCCAGGGCCGCGGCCAGCCGCTCCTCGCGCAGCGGCTTGAGCAGGTAGTCCTTCGCGCCGACCTCGTAGGCGTCGACCGCGCGGTCGTCGTGCGCCGTGACGAACACGACCTCCGGCGGCTGGGCCATGGAGGAGAAGACCCGGGCCAGCTCGAGCCCGTCGAGACCGGGCATGCGGATGTCGAGGAAGACGACGTCGACGTCCGTCTTCTCGGCCACCCGGGTGCCCGCGGCCGGGTGCGGGAGCCCTCCGGCGCGGGCGGCGTTCGCGGCGTGCACGCTCTCCCGGGAACTGCGGGCGTTGAGGATGCGGAGCGCCTCGGTCGCGTCCGAGGCCTTGAGCACCTCGCCGACCCGCGGGTCCTCGTTCAGCAGGAACGCCAGTTCTTCGAGAGCCGGTTGTTCGTCGTCCACTGCGAGGACGACCAGACCTCCGGAGCTGTCGGTGCTGTCCACGATCTCCTCATCCTGCGTTCCCGGTGCGCGGCCGGGCGCGCACCTCGTCGGTGGCGGCTCCCGGCCCTGCCGACCATGGTGACGGTGATCGGAGCGGGATGCCAGGGCATCTCATCAATCTGCGACCGATCGGCTACAGATCGAACGGGTGAGGGCCGGGGGCCCGTCGGGCTCGCCCACCGCCGGCGAGGCTACAGACCGTAGCGCGCCCATGTCGCCCTGATGTCGGCCGCCTGGACCAGGCCCAGCGCCGCGTCCGTCGCACCGCCGCCGGTGAGGGCTCCGGGCAGGGCCGCGGCGGGGGCGTTCAGGCCCAGCCGGGCGAGCAACGGCTTGCGTCCCTCGACCGGGGCGAGCTTCGCGTCCGGGAAGCGCTCGGTGAGCACGGACCGGGCCGTGCCCAGGCCGTCCACCAGGCCGAGCTCGAGGGCCCGTGCGCCGGTCCACACCTCGCCGGTGAACAGCTCCTCGCCGCCGGTCAGGCGGTCACCGCGGCGCTCGGTGACCCACTGCCGGAAGAGGTCGTGCAGCTCGTCCTGCAGCCCGCGCAGCCAGGCGACGTCCTCCTCCTTCTCCGGGAGGAACGGGTCGAGCCGGGACTTGGACTTCCCGGCGGTGTGCAGCCGGCGCTCGATCCCGAACCGCTGGATGAAGCCCTCCAGCCCGAAGCCCGAGCTGATCACGCCGATCGAGCCGACGATCGAGGTCGGGTGCGCGTAGATCTCGTCGGCGGCGCAGGCCAGCCAGTACCCGCCGGAGGCCGCGACGTCCTCGCAGAACGCCAGCACCGGCACCTCGTGCTCCGCCGCCAGCCCGCGGATCCGGTCCGCGACCAGCGCGGACTGCGTCGGCGAGCCACCGGGCGAGTTGACCAGCAGCCCCACCGCGACGACCCGCTCGGCGCCGAACGCCCGCTCCAGGACCTTCTCCGCGGACGCCGCGTTGATCACCGCGCGGGGCACCGGGGTGGGCTGCGGCGAGATCACACCGTGCAGCCGCACGAGCGGGACGACCGGGGCGTCGCCCTTCTCCCCCAGCCGTCCGGGAAGGCGCGAGGTCAGACGGTCGGGCAGGCGGAGGGCGTCCATGAGCACACGCTACCGATCCGCGCCAGGCGGCGACGGGAGCCGCACGGCCCGGGTCAGACCCGGATGCCCGCGCGGAACTTCGGCACCCGCAGGGTGATCTTCATGCCGGCGCCGACGGCGGTGTCCACCACCAGGCCGAAGTCGTCGCCGAAGGCCGAGCGCATCCGGTCGTCGACGTTGCCGAGGCCGACGTGCGCGCCGGACAGGTGGGCGTCGTCGAGGTCCTCGGTGAGGCGGGCCGGGTCCATGCCCACGCCGTCGTCCTCCACGATGATCACGCACTCGGCGCCGGCGTTCTCGGCGGTGATGGTGATCGTGCCGCCGTTGGGCTTGCCGGACAGGCCGTGCCGCACCGCGTTCTCCACCAGCGGCTGCAGCGCGAGGAACGGCAGCACGACGTTGAGCACCTCGGGCGCGATCTGCAGCTTGATGTTGAGCCGGTTGCCGAAGCGGGCCTTCTCCAGCGCGATGTAGCGCTCGATGTTCGTGAGCTCGTCCGACAGCGTCGTGTACTCGCCGGCGGTGCGGAAGGAGTACCGGGTGAAGTCGGCGAACTCGATCAGCAGGTCGCGGGCGCGCACCGGGTCCGTGCGGATGAAGCTCGCGATGGTGGTCAGCGCGTTGTAGACGAAGTGCGGCGAGATCTGCGCGCGCAGCGCCCGGACCTCGGCACGGTTCAGCCGGGCGCGGGACTCGTCGAGCTCGGCCAGCTCGAGCTGGCTGGACACGTACCGCGCGACCTCGGCGGTGGCCCGCAGCAGCACCGGCCCCGCGGTGGCGGTGGTGAGCGCGGCGAGGGTGCCGATGATCGCGCCGTCGCTCTCCAGCGGCACGACGACGATGCCGCGGACGTCGCAGCTCGGGTACTGGCAGGCGATGGCCGAGTGGGAGAGCACCTGCTGGCGGCCGGTGGAGATCACCTGGTCGGCGAGGGCCACCACGTCCGGCTTGTGCTGGTCCGCGTCGCCGTCCCAGGCCAGGACCTCGCCGCGCGCGTCGGTCATGGTGAGCGCGCAGGTGTCCAGCAGCGTGCGCAGGTAGGGCAGCGCGTACGCGGCGGAGTTCGGGTTGAGCCCGTCCCGCAGCGCGGGCGCCGCGAGCGCCACGGTGTGCAGCGTGGAGAAGGTCGCGCGCTCGAGCGGGCTCGCGAAGGTGTGCCGGCGGGCGCGACGCACGAGCAGCACCACGATCACCGCGACCAGCGCCACGATGACCGCCGCGAGAACGAGCACCAGCGGCGACGAGAGCACGTCCGCCACGGGTGTCACCTCACCAGTCTGGAGAGCCGCCGGTCGGCCAGGGGTTTACCGCCGGTCTGGCAGGTCGGACAGTACTGGAACGACCGATCGGCGAACGACACCTCCCGCACGGTGTCGCCGCACACCGGGCAGGGCAGCCCCGTCCGCGCGTGCACCCGCAGGCCGGAGCGCTTCTCGCCCTTCAGCGAGGCGGCCCGCTGCCCGACGGAGCGGTCCACCGCGTCCGTGAGCACGGTCCGCATCGCCTCGTACAGGTCGTCGACCTTGCCCTCGTCGAGCCGTCCCGAGACGGCGTAGGGGGACAGCCGCGCGGTGTGCAGGATCTCGTCGCTGTAGGCGTTGCCGATGCCGGCGAGCACCTTCTGGTCGGTGATCAGGTTCTTGATCCGCTCGGAGCGCCCCGCGAGCAGCGCGCCGAACCCGGCGCGGTCGAGGTCGAGGGCGTCCGGTCCCAGCTTCGCGATGCCCGGGACCTCCTGCGGGTCGTGCACCAGGTATACCGCCAGCCGCTTCTGGGTCCCCGCCTCGGTGAGGTCGAAGCCCGGTCCGCCGACGACGTCGAGGTGCACCCGCAGCGCGAGCGGGCCGCGCCCGCTGGGCTTCGGCGGCGTGGCGGCGGCCTGGTCGTGCCAGCGCAGCCACCCGGCCCGGGACAGGTGCGTGACCAGGTGCAGGCCGGGCTCGTCCCGCCGGTCCTCGACGTCCACCGACAGGAACTTGCCGAACCGGCTCGCGCCGGTGACCACCCGCCCGGCCAGCGCGGACACCGGCGGGTCGAAGGTCTTGAGCACGCTCGTGCTGGCCACGTCGACGCGCGCGACCGGCCGGTACAGGGCGTGGTCGCGCAGGTGCTGGGCGAGTGCCTCGACCTCGGGGAGCTCCGGCATCAGTTGACCGGCTGCAGGGGGCTGTCGGCGTGGCCGGGGGTGCCACGCTGGCGCAGCGACAGCACGACCACGCGCATCTCCTCCTGGGCGCGGCTGATCCCGCGGACCTTGCCCACCCAGTGCTCGCGCCCGGCGTCGGTGCCGTAGTGCCCGTCCGTCTCCGCGACGATCTTCCACGGCCGGCGCAGCCACCAGCGGACCGGGAAGAACCCGAGGATCACGACCGCGGCGACCCAGTAGGCCGCCGGCACGTACACCTGGGACTGCGCCAGCAACGGCCAGGCCACGATGGCGACGCTGAACACGATCAGCGCGCAGACGACCATCACGACGGCCCCACGACCGCCGTCGACGTCGTGCTCGAACTCGTCGCCGACCGCGGGCGGCGACCAGTCGATGCGCCTGCTGACCTCCCACGTCCGCCCGTCGTTGGCGGTCACGGTCTTCCTCGCCATGCACTCCGCCCGGTCGAAAAGGGTCCCCGACGCGATCCATCGTCCCACATCGGGGGGTCGCGGCGCCCCCTCTTCCATCCGGCCGCGCGCCCGCTCACCCCTTCACCGCGCCCTGGGTGAACCCGGCGACGAAGCGGTCGAGGAAGAGGGTGAACACCAGCGCGATCGGCACCGCGACCAGGACGGCGGCCGCCTGCAGCGACTGCCAGAAGAACACGTCCCCGCGGATGAGCTCGGTGGGCACGCCCGTGCTGATCACCTTCTCGGCGCTGGGCGAGATGAACGCGAGGGCATAGATGAACTCGCTGGCCGTGAGCGTGAACGCGAACACGACCACGGCGACGAGCCCGGGCAGCAGCAGCGGCACGACGACGCGCACCATCGCGCCCACCCGGCTGTAGCCGTCGACCATGGCCTGCTCCTCGATGTCCTTCGGGATCGTCTTGAGGAACCCGAGGAGCAGCCACACGGAGACCGGCACCGTGATCGTCGGGTAGATGACGACGAGCGACCACGTGGAGTCCTGCAGCCCGAGGGCCACGACGAGCCGGGACAGCGAGAGGAACAGCAGCGTCGGCGGCACGAGGTAGACGAAGAAGATCGCGATGCCCGCCCGGCCCGCCCACGGGCGGTCGAGGCGGGCCAGGCTGTACGCGGCCGGCAGCGCGAGCACGAGCGTGATCAGGACGACGAGCAGGCCCACCCACAGCGTGTTCCAGGCGAACGTGGCGAAGGCGGTGCGGCCGAACAGCAGCCGGAGGTGGTCGAGCGTCGGCGTCTCGTTGTAGACGAACGGGTTGTTGCGCCGCCGGTAGAGGTCGCTGTCCTGCTTGAACGCGGTGATCGCCGCCCAGACGAACGGGCCGGCGGCGAGCAGCGCGGACAGCACCGCGAGCACGTAGAGCGTCGCGCGGGCGGCCCGGTGCCGCCAGGCGTAGCGGCGCCGGTCGGCCTCGGTCACGACGAACGTCCCCGGTCCGGCCACGGCTCAGCTCACCTCCATCCGGCGGACCGCGCGCAGGATCGCGATCGCCGCCGCGAGCAGCAGCGGGAACAGGAACAGCGCGATCGCCGCGCCCTGCCCGATGTCGCTGCCCTCGATGCCGCGGAAGAACGCCCAGCTGGCGAGCACCTGCGTCTCGTTGGTCGGGCCGCCCCGGGTGAGGACGTAGACGACCGTCATGTCGGTGAAGGTGAAGATCGCCCCGAACAGCGCCGAGATGGCGATGACGGGCGCGGTGAGCGGGATCGTGATCTCGACCATCCGCCGCCACCAGCCCGCGCCGTCGACCAGGGCCTGCTCCTGGACGTCCTTCGGGATCGACAGCAGGCCCGCCATCATGATCACCGCGGCCAGCGGCACGAGCCGCCAGACGTGCACCGCGATCACGGACGCCATGGCCAGCGTCGGCCGGCCCAGGTAGAAGAGGTTCGCCTGGATCAGGCCGACCTGCCGCAGCACCCAGTCGATCGGCGAGAACACCGAGTCCAGCATCCAGAGCCAGGTGATCGTGGACAGCGCCACCGGCGTGGTCCAGGGCAGCAGCACGAGGAAGCGCACCAGCCACCGGCCGCGGAAGTCCGCGATCAGCACGTTCGCGAGCACCTTCCCGCACAGCACGATGAAGAACATCGACACCGCGGTGAAGACGAGCGTGTTGCGCAGCGAACGCCAGAACACGGGGTCGGCGAAGATCCGTTCGAAGTTCTGCAGCCCCACCCAGTCGAAGCTCGGGTCCCCGCCGGTGACGTCGGAGAAGCTGAACGCCACCGCGAGCAGGAACGGCAGCCCGACCAGCGCGAGGATGTAGACCACCGCGGGGGCCAGGAACAGCCAGGCGAGCGCCCCGTCCCGGTCGGCGATCCGGCGGCGGTACCGCGCGGGTGCGCGCCGCGGCCGTTCCGGGACGACCCCGGTGGCACCGGCGGGCCGCGTGTCCGCCGGCGGTGCTCCGCGTGGCCCGGTCATCGCTCAGGTCCGGACCGGGACGGGTTCGGTGCGCAGGCCGGAGTCCTCGTCGAAGAACCGCAGCCGGCGCGCGGGCACCGCGAAGTCGTGGCGCTCCCCCGCCTCGAGGGGCGTGTCGACGGTCGCCGGCAGCCGGGCGATCACGCGGGTCGGCCCCGCGCCCAGGTCGACCGTGCCGTAGACGTGGCGGTCGCCGGACAGGTACTCCATCCGCTGCACCTCCAGCGTCACCGTGACGCGCTCGCCGGGCACGTTCTCGACGGGCAGCAGGTGCTCGGGACGGAAGCCCACCAGCACGTCCCCGCGCGGCACGAGGTTCATCGGGGGCGAGCCGATGAAGGTGGCGACGAAGGTGTCCGCCGGGTCGTCGTAGACGTCCACCGGCCTGCCGATCTGGCGCACCCGGCCCTGGGACATCACCGCGATCCGGTCCCCGAGCCCCATCGCCTCGCTCTGGTCGTGCGTGACGTAGACCGTCGTCGCCCCGATGTCCTGCTGGAACCGCTTGAGCTCGTCGCGGGCGCTGGTGCGCAGCTTGGCGTCGAGGTTGGAGAGCGGCTCGTCGAGCAGGAACACCGAGGGGTCCCTGACCAGTGCCCTGGCCAGCGCCACCCGCTGCCGCTCACCCCCGGAGAGCTGGCGCGGCTTGCGGTCGAGCAGGTGGTCGATCCCCAGCACCCCCGCGGCGCGCCGGGCCTTCTCCTCGCGCTCGGCGTGCGGGACCCCGGCGGCGCGGAGCGGGAACACGATGTTGGCCAGCACGCTCTTGTGCGGGTAGAGCGCGTAGCTCTGGAACACCATCGCGATCCGCCGCGCCCGCGGCGGCAGCCCGGTGACCACCTGGCCGTCGATCACGACGTCGCCGCTCGAGGGCTCCTCCAGCCCGGCGATGGTGCGCAGCAGGGTGGTCTTGCCGCAGCCCGACGGGCCCAGCAGCACCAGGTACTCGCCGTCACCCGTCGCGACGTCCACCCCGTCGATGGCGCGCACCCGCCCGCCGTCGAAGTGCTTGTGCAGGTCGCGGACCTCGACCGTGGCCACGTCAGCGCCCGCCGGTGCCGATGAGGCCGCGGGCCCGCCAGTTGTCGAAGATCGGCCGGACCTGCGCCTCGGCGTCGGCCACCGCCTGCTGGGCGCTGACCTCCCCGCGGGCCGCCCGGGCGAACATGTTCGGGATGACGAACGTCGCGAAGACCTCGCCCTCGGCCGTGTTCGCGGTGCCCGGGTAGCCGACGTTGGTGCTCCAGTTCACCGCGTCGCCGAGCAGCGCGAGCTTGCCCGGGGGCTGGGCGCCGAAGGGATCGGTCTCGAGCCACTTCTTCAGGTCGGGCACCACGTCCGGGAACGCGGGGAAGTCGTAGAGCTTCGACTGCCAGGCGACGACGTCGAGGTTGGCCGTGTAGTGGAGCAGGAACTCCTTGGCCGCCGCCGGGTTGACCGCGTGGTTCGGGACGATCCAGTTGTACATGACGTGGCTGGCGGCGCGGGCGTCCGCGGGACCGCGCAGCGGGGCGGTGAAGAAGATGTCGTTCGCGGTCTCGGGGTCGGTCTCCTGGGAGGTCCGCCACGCCGAGATCGAGTTGAGGATGTACGACAGCTGCCCGGCGGCGAGGCCCTGGTTGTTCGACGCCGCGTTCCAGGAGAACACCTCCGGCGTCATCGCCTCGCGGTAGAGCCGGCTCATGAACTCGACGGCCTCGACGGCCTCCGGGGAGTTCAGGACGACCTCCTCGGCCTCGTTCTGGATCGAGGCCCCGTACGACCACAGCAGCGCCCGGCCGGCCATGTTGGAGTCGATCTCCTGCGACATCCCCACGCCGAGCTGCACGCCCTGGTTGCGCTTGATCTCCGCGCCGCCGCGCAGCAGGTCGTCCCAGGTGACGGGGCCGTTCGCCAGACCGACGGGCGCCCAGAGGCTCTGCCGGTAGTCGCCCGGGTCCGGCACCCAGGCGGGGGCGTAGGCGAAGAACTTCCTGGTCGTCGGGTTGAGGCTGGACCGGCGGCACAGGTCCAGCTGGCCGCCGTGCCGCTTCTCCGCCTCGGTCACGACGTCCGTGAGGTCGAGCACGCTCGGCTCGTACTGCGGCACCGGGGCGATGTGCATGATCAGGTCGTGGCCCTGCTTCGCCTGGATCTCGGCCTGCGTCCGGGCGGGCAGCTCGGCGTAGTTGATGTGGTCGACGGTCACGGCCACCCCGACCCGCGACCCCCAGTCCTTCACCCACGGGTCGAACCAGGCGTCGTGCGCCGGCACGAAGTGGCTCCACATCAGGATGGAGAGGCCACCGCTCAGCCGGGAGGCCGGCTCCGTGAAGGTGCCCGGCGGCGCGGCCTGGGTGGGTGGTGCCGGAGCACCCCCGCCCCCGCCGCCCCCGCAGGCGACCAGCGCTCCCCCGAGCGCCGCCAGCCCGCTGACCTGGAGGAACCGTCGCCGGTCGAACTCGAACCCGTTCGCCATCGGACCACGCTCCTGAGACGTCGTCGGCTCAGATCGCGCGATGGTAAGGGCGCGCCGCGGGACACGGGCCGGAGGTGAATCGGATCGTTATGTCCGACGTCCGGGCCAGCGGACCCTCAGCCGGTCGGCGCCGGCTCCTCCGGGCAGGCCGGGGGCACCGGGGTCGCCTCCGGGACACCCTGGGCCAGGAACGTGGTGACGACCAGCCGGGCGGGCTCCGTGCCGGTGTTCCGCACGACGTGCGCCACCCCCTCGCCGACGACGGCGACCTGGCCCGGCGCGAGGACCCGCGGCGCGCACGCCCCGCCCTCCTGCACGGCGACCTGCCCGGCGTCGAGCAGGGTCAGCTCGGTGCCCGGGTGGGTCTCCCAGCCCAGCGCCTCGCCCGGGTCGAGGTCGAGGGTCCGCACCGCGTAGTCGGCGTTCGCGGGGGTCCGGAAGCGCAGCGGGACGTCGACGACGCCGCGCCCGACGACCTGCGGCCCGGCGGGGGCCGCGACGGCCGTGTCCGGGGCGGCGGCGGGCGCCGGGGTGGGCGCGGGCTGCCCGAGCTGCCCCGGCTGCGCGCACCCGGCCAGCGCCAGCACCGCCGCGAACCCCGTGACCGCACTCCCGATCCGGCCCGTCCGACCCACTGGCACGCCTCCCGTGATCGCGTGCGGCGGAGACTAGACGGGGGTCACCAGCGCAGCGGCAGCCGGGTGAGGCCGTTGATGAAGTTCGAGGTCAGCCGGCGCGGCTCGCCCGCGAGCTCCACCTGGGGCAGCCGGGTGAGGAACTCGCCCAGGAACTCGCGCATCTGCAGCCGGGCGAACGCCGCGCCGAGGCACAGGTGCGGGCCCTGCCCGAAGGCGAGGTGGTCGTTGGGAGTGCGCCCGGGGTCGAAGCGGTGCGGGTCCGGGAAGTGCCGCTCGTCGTAGTGCGCGGACACGTGGTAGACGACGACCTTGTCCCCCGCCGCGATCGCCTGCCCGCCGAGCTCGAGGTCCCGGGTCGCGGTGCGGCGGAAGGTCAGCACCGGCGGGTGCCAGCGCAGCATCTCCTCGATCGCCGAGGGCAGCAGCTCCGGTTCGGCGCGCAGCCGCGCGTACTCCTCCGGGTGCTCGACCAGCGCCAGCACACCGCCGGGCAGGGCGCTGCGGACGGTGTCGTTGCCCGCGATCACCAGCAGGAAGAAGAACATCTTGAGCTCGGCGTCGGTGAGCCGCTCGCCGTCGACCTCCGCCTGGACCAGGGCGGTCATGACGTCGTCGGCCGGGTGCCGGCGCTTGGCCTCGGCGAGCTCCTCGGCGTAGCCGAACATGTCCGCGAGCTGGGCGGGCGAGCGCGGGTTGACCGGGCGGCCGTCGGCGTCGAGCACGACGTGGGCGTGCTCGGGGTCCTGGTAGCCGATCACCCGGTTCGTCCAGTGCAGCAGCTGCGCCCGGTCCGCGGCGGGCACACCGAGCAGGTCGGCGAGGTTCTGCAGCGGGAAGTCGTCCGTGACGTCGACGGGCAGGTCGCAGCTCCCCCGCTCCGCCACGGCGTCGAGCAGGGCGGCGGCGCGCTCGCGGACGGTCGCGGCGAACCGCTCCAGCCGGCGTCGGGTGAACGCGCCCGTCACGAGGGTGCGCAGGCGGACCTGCTCGGGCGGGTCCATGTTGAGGATCATCCGGCGGATGAAGGGCAGGTCGGCCGGGTCGGGGTCGCGGATCTGCGTGGCCCCGAGCGCGGACGAGAAGTCGGCCGGGGTGCGCAGCACGTGCCGGACGTCGTCGTAGCGGGTCACCGCCCAGTAGCCCGGTCCGGCGGGCCAGATGCCGACCTCGTGCTCCTCCTGCCAGGACACCGGGCTCCCGTCCCGCAGCCGCCGCAGTGCCTCGTGCGGCACGCCGCGGGCGAACACCCGGGGATCGAAGACGTTCTCCACCACCGTCGGTCGTGCCACGCGGGCACGGTAACCCGGCGAGGTGGTGGGGATCACCGTCCTCCGGAGGTAATCGCTTTGCGCGCGGCGCCCGGACGGGTCCATGCTTGCGTACAGCAACTCGTTGCGTGATACACGCAAAGCGCAGGTAAAAGAGACCACCAGGAGCACGCATGACCGCCGAGATCGACGGCGCGCCCGCGCCCTCCACGGGCGCGGTCGACACCCGGCAGACCGTTGCCGGGGAGGCCGGGGCACGGGGCCTCGACGACCGGGACCTCGACGACCGGGACCTCGACGACCGGGACCTCGACGTCGCCGACCGGTTGGTGCACCAGATCGTCATGCTGATGCGTCTGGTCAAGCGGGTGGGCCCGGCCTACCGCGCGGAGCTCGAGACGGCGGCGTTCCCGCTGCTCGCGAAGCTCGCGACGGAGGGCCCGCAGCGCTCGGGGGAGATCGCCGCCGCGATGTGCGCGGACCCGTCGACCATCAGCCGGCAGGTCGCCGGCCTGGTCCGGGCCGGGCTCGTCGAGCGCCGCGCCGACCCCGAGGACGGACGCGCGAGCCTGCTCGCCGCCACCGCCGAGGGCCACCGGGTCCTCGACTCCGAACGGCGGCGCCGGGCCGCCCAGCTCGTCGACGCCCTGGCCGGCTGGACCCCCGAGTCCCGCGGCCAGCTCGCCGACCTGCTCGGCCGCTTCGTCGCCGATCTCCACCGCACGACCGAGGGGGACCCCCGATGACCAGCCCACCCGCCGCCGCCGCGCCCGCGCGGCCGGCCCCGCCGACCGACCGGGGCGGTGAGCTGTCGCACAAGCAGATCGTCACCATCCTCATCGGGCTCATGCTCGGGATGTTCCTGGCGGCGCTCGACCAGACCGTCGTCTCGACCGCGATCCGCACCATCGCCGACGACCTGGGCGGGCTGTCCCAGCAGGCCTGGGCCACCACCGCGTTCCTGATCACCGGCACGATCTCCACGCCGCTCTACGGCAAGCTGTCGGACATCTTCGGCCGCAAGCCGCTGTTCCTCACCGCGATCTCGATCTTCATCGTCGGCTCGGTGCTGTGCACCTTCGCCACGTCGATGTACATGCTCGCCGGCTTCCGCGCGGTGCAGGGCCTCGGCGCCGGCGGACTGTTCGCGCTGGCCCTGACGATCCTCGGCGACATCGTGCCGCCGCGGGAGCGGGCGCGCTACCAGGGCTACATGCTCGCCGTGTTCGGCACGTCGAGCGTGCTCGGCCCGGTCATCGGCGGCGTCTTCTCCGGCCAGGCCACCCTCGCCGGGATCGACGGCTGGCGCTGGATCTTCCTGGTCAACGTGCCCATCGGCGCCGTCGCCCTGGTGGTCGTGGCCAAGGTCCTCAACGTCCCGCACACCCCGCGCCCGCACCGCATCGACTGGCCGGGGGCGCTCACCCTGGCCGTCGGCCTGGTGCCGCTGCTGATCGTCGCGGAGCAGGGGCGCGAGTGGGGCTGGGGCTCCAACCAGGCGATCGTCTGTTACGTCGTCGGCGCGATCGGCCTGGTCGCCTTCCTGTTCTGCGAGCGCGGCTACGGCGACGACGCGCTGCTCCCGCTGCGGCTGTTCCGCACCGGCGTGTTCAGCCTGACCAGCCTGGCCGGCGTCGTGATCGGCATGGGGATGTTCGGCGGCATCGCGCTGTTCCCCCAGTTCCTGCAGATCGTGCACGGGGTCACCCCTACCGAGTCCGGCTTCCTGATGCTGCCGCTCGTCGGTGGGATCATGACGGCGTCGGTCGTTTCCGGCCAGGTCACCTCCCGGACCGGGCACTACAAGATCTTCCCGGTCATCGGCACCGCGCTGATGGCCGCCGCCCTGCTGATCCTGCACTTCCGGCTCAGCGTCGACATCCCGCTGTGGGAGTTCGACCTCTACATGGCGATGTTCGGCCTGGGCCTCGGGTGCTGCATGCAGACCCTGGTCCTGGCGGTGCAGAACGCCGTGCCCGCGCGGGACATGGGCGTCGCGACCGCGTCGTCGACCTTCTTCCGGCAGATGGGTGGCACGCTCGGCACGGCCATCTTCCTGTCGATCATGTTCTCGACGGTCGGCGACAAGATCACGGCCGCCTTCCGGGGCGACGCCGGGCAGGTCTTCCGCTCCGCCCTGGCCGACCCCGCGGTCGTGGCGGACCCGGCCAACCAGCAGATCGTGCAGGGTGCGCAGTCCGGTGACCTGTCGGCGGCCTCCGGCGTGCTGAACGACTCCGCCTTCCTGCAGCAGATCGACGCCCGGCTCGCCCGGCCGTTCCTGGTCGGGTTCACCGACGCGATGACGCTGACCTACCTGGTCGCCGCCTGCGTGATCGCGCTGGCCTTCGTCATCGTGCTCTTCATCAAGGAGCTGCCGTTGCGCACCATGTCCGGCGCCCAGGCCCGGCTGGCCGAGGAGGCCGGCACCCCGCCCGCCCCCGCGGCCGTGACCGCCGCCGTCGAGCCGATCGAGGAGTTCCAGGCCCTGCACGACGGACACGCGGCGGACGGGCACCTCGGCAACGGGCACCCTGCGCCGCGTCCCGGCACGGTCGGCGCGGCGGTGGCCGCGCGGGGCGCCGGGCCGGCCGCGGGTGACGGGCCGGTCGACGGCGGCCGGCACCACCTCGTCGGCCGGCCGGAGCCGCTGCCGACGGAGCCGATCACGCCGGCCGGACCGTCGCCCCAGGACGCCGCCGGACCGGCCGGGTACGGCCCGGGCCCCGAGGTCAACGGCATCGTGCACCGCGCCGACGGCGCCGGGCTGGCCGACGCGGTCGTGACCGTGACCGACCCGGCCGGCCGGCAGGAGGGCCGCGCCCTCACCGGGCCGGACGGCGGGTACCGCATCCCGCTGACGCACGGCGGCACCTACCTCGTCGTCGCCACGTCCGGCGCCTTCCAGCCGCACGCGGCGATGGTCGCGGTGGCGGACCGGCCCGTGCGGCACGACGTCCCGCTCGCCGGCACCTGCGCGGTGCGCGGCGCGGTGCGGGACGCCGAGGGCACGCCGGTCGACGATGCCACGATCACACTGATCGACGCGCGGGGCGACGTCGCGGCGACCGGCCGGCCGGACGCCGGCGGCCGCTACCGGCTCGAGGGTGTGCCGGAGGGGCGGTACACCCTGACCGTCACCGGCGCCTCCTTCGCGCCGGTCGCCGCGGCGGTCGAGCTGCGGACCGGGACGGTGACCGACCACGACGTCGAGCTGCCCCGGCGGGCCCGGCTCGTCGGGACCGTCGTGGCCGCCGGCGACGGCCGCGGGGTCGCCGAGGCGCTCGCCACCCTGATCGACGGACGGGGCGCCGTGGTCGCGTCGACCGTGACCGGCCCGGACGGCTCGTTCGTCTTCGAGAACCTGCCCGGCGGGACCTACACGCTGACGGCCAGCGGCTACGCGCCGGTGGCGACGGTGGTGCAGGTGGGCTCCGACGGGGTGACCACGGCCGACGTCGAGTTCCCCGCTCCCGTGCAGAACGGCGCCGCCGCCCACGGTGGGCAGAACGGCGGTGTCCGGAACGGTGCCGACCACGGCGCCGCGCTGTTCGGCACGGACCGGAACGGTGCCGACCGCCACGGCGCCGGGCAGAACGGGACGGTGGGGACCGGCGCGGCGCAGAACGGGACGACGGAGGGGAACCGATGAGCGACGTGACCGGACGGCTGACGACCCCGGACGGCTGGCCCGTCACCGGGGGCACGCTGACGGCCGTCGACGCGACGGGCGTGCAGCGCGGCCGCGCGGCCAGTCGGGAGGACGGCGGGTTCGTGATCGAGGGCCTCGACCGGGGCCCCTACACGGTGATCGCGGCGGCGGCGGGGCACGAGCCCGCCGCGCGCACGGTCCAGGTGGTCGGGGAGCGCTCCGCGATGGGGGTGCTCGAGCTGGCCAAGGTGGGCGGGGACGTCCTGCCCACCCCCGGGACCTGGACGATCGACCCGCACCACTCGAGCATCCGCGCCACCGCCCTGCACCTGGGGATGAGTCGGATCCACGGGCGGCTGCGCGGCTTCGGCGGCCGCATCCAGGTCGCCGACCCGTTGGAGAACAGCTCGGTGGAGGTCTCGATCGACCCGGGCAGCGTCGACTCCGACGACGCCGACCGGGACGCGCACCTGCGCAGCGCGGACTTCCTCGACATCGACGTCTACCCGGAGATCGGCTACAAGTCCGACGGGCTGGTGCGCATCGACACCCGGCACTGGCGGGTCGACGGGGTGCTCACGCTCAAGGGCGTGAGCGCACCGGTGGCGCTGGACGTCCAGTACCGCGGGACCGGCCCCGACCTGTGGGGCGGTACCCGGGCGGCCTTCTCGGCCACCACCGAGATCTCCCGGGACGACTTCGCGATCTCCTGGAACCAGAGCGTCCTCGCGGGCGTGCTGGCGATCGGCCGCACCCTGCGAATCGACATCGACATCCAGGCCGTCCTGGGCTGACCACCCGCTCCCCGCCACGGCGAACGGCACTTTCGCTCACACCTAGTGAGCGGAAGTGCCGTTCGTGCATCCGGGGTCAGAGAGCGGCGGCGGAGCCCACACCGCTGCGGCGGTCGGCGGCGGCGGCGAGCAGGCCGTCCTCCCCCCGCCCGACGGCGGAGAGCCGGCCCAGCGCCCACGGTCCCGCGTCCGTGACCCGGTGGCCGCGGCGGGCGAGCTCGTCGACCGTGGCGGCGCCGAGCCGGGACTCCACGACCAGCCCGGCCGGCTCCCAGCCGCGCGGCGCGAACGAGGCGGGGAACGACGTCGAGTGCCAGGCCGGGGCGTCGATCGCCGCCTGCAGGTCCAGCCCCGCCCGGGTGTGGGCGAGCACGAAGCACAGCTGCCACTGGTCCTGCTGGTCGCCGCCGGGCGTGCCGAAGGCGATGCGGGGCTCGCCGTCGCGCAGCGCGAGGCTGGGCGAGAGGGTCGTGCGGGGACGCCGGCCCGGCATGAGCGAGCTGGTCAGGCCCTCCTCCAGCCAGAACATCTGGGCCCGCGTGCCCAGGCAGAACCCCAGCCCGGGGATCACGGGCGAGGACTGCAGCCAGCCGCCCGACGGCGTCGCGGACACCATGTTGCCGGCCGCGTCGACGACGTCGATGTGCACCGTGTCCCCGCGCGCCACGCCCTGCCGGGTGAGCGTGGGCTCGCTCGGCGCCGGCTCGCCCGTCGCCACGCCCTCCCCGAGTCGTGCCACCGTCGGCTCGCCGGTGCCGGGACCCTCGATGCCCTTGCCGATCGGCCGGTCGGGGTCCGTGGCGAGCGCGCCCAGCCGCGGCTCCCGACCCCCGGGCGATCCGGGACGCAGGTCGCGGGCGGCCAGCTCGCCGATCAGCCGGCGGCGAGCGGTGGTGTAGTCGTCGGCGAGCAGCTCGTCCATGGGCACCGGGGCGCTGTCGCCGTACCAGGCCTCGCGGTCGGCGAAGGCGAGCTTCGCGGCCTCGGCGACGGTGTGCACGGTGTCGGCGGTGGCGACCCCGTCCTCGTACGCCAGGTCGACGCCGTCGAGCAGGCGCAGCATCTGCGCCAGGACCGGGCCCTGCGACCACGGCCCGCACTTCGCGACCTGCCAGCCCGCGCCGGCGTCGACGACCAGGGCGTCCTCGTACGTCGCGGTCCAGCCGGCGAGGTCGTCGGCGGTGAGCAGGCCCGCGTGGTCCTCGCCGGTCTCGTCGCGGACCGGGGTGCGGCAGAACCGGTCGACGGCCTCGGTGACGAACCCGCGGTACCAGGCCGCCCGGGCCGCGTCGATGCGCGCCTCCCGGCTCGGGCCCTGCGCCTCGCCGAGCAGCCGCTCCCAGGTCGCCGCGAGCGCCGGCAGGCGGTGCGAGCGGCGCGGGACGTCGCCCGCGGACAGCCACTGCTCGGCCGAGGTCGGCCAGTGCCGGCGGAAGTGCTCCGCGACGGTCGCGATCGTGTCCGGGATCCTCGGGACCAGCGGGAACCCGTGCGCGGCGTAGCCGATGGCGGGAGCGAGGACGTCGGCCAGCTCCCAGGTGCCGTGGTCGCGCAGCAGGGTCAGCCACGCGTCCCACGCACCGGGGACGGTCGCGGCGAGCAGCCCGGTGCCCGGCACGATCGTGCAGCCCTCGGCGCGGTAGCGGTCGATCGTCGCCGCGGCGGGTGCGACGCCCTGGCCGCACAGCACGGTGGGGCGGGGGTCCGCGGCGGTGGTGAACACCACCGGGACCTCGCCGCCGGGACCGCACAGGTGCGGCTCCACGACCTGGAGGACGAACCCGGCCGCCACGGCCGCGTCGAAGGCGTTGCCGCCCCGGGCCAGCACGGTCAGGGCGGTGGAGGTGCCGAGGTGGTGGGTGCTCGCGGCCGCTCCGGTGGGGCCGAGCTTCTCGTACGTGCGGGGTGCCACGGCCCCACCCTCGCACCGGGCGGCCACGGGCGCCGACCGGAGGCGCGTTCCGGTCACGGGCAGGGGGTGTAGCAGGCGGCGACCACGATCGTCTGATGGGACCGGTGAGGGCCGGATATGGCGCATCCCGGTCTCCGCTCGCGATCATGGCCGGCGTGCGGGGGCATTCGCGAGTGTTTGCGAGCCGGACTGCGTGAGCGGATCTGCGAGCATTGCGAGTTCGAGAGTGGATGACGAGCAGTTGCGGGAAGCGGCGCCGGGGTGCGGCGCCGCAGGCGGATCCGCGAGCACTGCAGAGAGCGCCGCAGGCGGATCTGCGAGCAGTGCGGAAAGCGCCGCCGGCGGATCCGCGAGCAGTGCGGAAAGCGGCGCCGGCGGATCCGCGAGCAGTACGGAAAGCGTCGCAGGCGGATCCGCGAGCATTGCAGGAAGCGGCAGAGGTGGACCCGCGAGCAGCGGGGTGAGGCCCGCACCGGGTCATGATCGTCAGTTGTGACCATTCAGCGCCGGATATGGCGCCTCTTCGGTCCGAAACGGTGATCATGACGCCCCCGACACCGGATGAGCGAGCACTGCCGGCAGGGGCGCGCGTATCCGCCAGAGTTGCCGGCAGGGGCGCACGCGTATCCGCGGGCCTTGCAGGGAAGAGCCCCCTACGGACACCGCGAGCAGCGCACAGAGGCCTACCGCGGTCATGATCGTCACTCGTGACCATTGAGCGCCAGATCTGGCGCATTCCGGTCTCGGACGGCGATCATGACCAGCTCGAAAGCCCGTTCGCGTGCGGAGCGAGCTGGACCGCACGCAGATCCGCGAGCATTGCGAGCCGAACCGCACGCAGATCCGCGAGCATTGCGAGCCGAACCGCACGCAGACCCGCGAGCATTGCGAGCAGGGCGTGCCCGTCGAGGTCAGAAGAGGGTCGGGGCCAGCACGCCCTCGTGCGCGAGCAGCCACTCCTTGGTGGCGCGGCCGCCGCCGAAGCCACCGAGGCCGCCCGCGGCCATGACCCGGTGGCACGGCACGACGACCGGGAGCGGGTTCGAGCCCATGATCGCCCCGACCCCGCGGGCGGCCGTGTACCCGTGACCCTCGTAGGCCCCGCTGACCGCGGCGAGCTCGGCGTAGGTGGTGGTCGCCCCGAACGGGACGTGCGCGAACAGCGCCTGCAGCACGGTGCGCTGAGTGCCGTGGGTGAGCCGCCAGTCCAGTGGGAGGTCGAACACCCGGCGCGAGCCCGCCAGGTACTCCTCGAGCTGCGTGGCCGCGGTCCGGGTGCCGACCGGGTCCTCGACGGGCTCGGCGCCCAGCCGCCCGGCGGCCGCCACCGCCCGCTCCGGCACCGCCCCGAACCCGACCAGGCACAGGCCGGCCTCGCTCACCGCCACGGTGAGCGCGCCGATCGGCTCCGGCGCCGGGACGACCCGCCAGCTCAGCTGCACCCGCACAGCATGCTCCGCCGCCGCCCGCCCGCGCTGGCGGTTTTCCGACACGGCCCCGGGCACGGTGCGCTCACAGCTCCGAGGCGAGCGGCACCTCGTCGATCGCACGCGAGGTCATCCACTCCCGCAGCGCCTGGGTGGCCAGCACGTCGTCCGTGTTGTAGCCGAGCAGCCGCTCGCGCTGCGCCGGGTCGGGCGGGGCCCCGTCCATGCCCACCGCGTCCCGGTACCAGCGCATCGAGTTCTCCCCGCCGGCCTCCGGGTCCCGCCAGCGGAACCCGGCGACCGGCGCGATCTTCTTCAGCCCCTTGCCCTGCGCGCACAGGAACCACTCGTTGACCACGGCGAACAGGTCCACCCACCAGTCCGCGGCGATGAACTCGCGGACCTCCTCGACCGGCGGCACGCCCGGCATCCCCGCGAAGCGAGTGGCCGAGGACAGCAGCCAGCGGTTCTCGGCCTGCTCGTTGTAGCAGTACGCGGCGAAGGTGCGGCCGGTCCGCTCGGCGGCCGCCCGGACACCGGAGAGCCAGGTCCAGAACTCGGCGAACGAGCGGCCCTCGTCCGGCGTCGGCACCGGCTCCCAGGTGGCGAAGGCGCGGTAGCCCTCCGGCTCGTCCCCCTCGCGCGCCCCACCCGGGTAGGACAGCGCCGCCCCCCACAGGTAGGCGCCCGACTCGCCGAAGCTCTCCATGTCGACGTCCACCTCGACGTCCGCGCGGTACACGGGCACCCGCTCCACCCGGCGGGCCACGGCCAGGCCGCGCCGCCAGCCGCGGGCCAGCGCCACCACGTCCGGGAACGGGGTGCCGGGCAGGGGCACCGGCGGCTCGGCCAGCGGGTCGAGGTCCGCCAACGCGTCGACCGTGCGGACGCCGACCTCGCGCAGCGCCACGGCGGTGTCGCCGCGGACCACGAGGCTGACGTCCCGCTCCGCGGTCAGCCGCGCCTCGCACGTCGGCCACCACGGGCACCGCCGGCACTCCAGCACCCGCGAGGGCTCGGCCAGCGGCTCCGCCCCGGTGGCCGCGGCCAGGGCGACCGCCGCGCGGTCGGCGAACCGCTCGTCGTACTCCTCGAGGGTGCTGCGGTCCCCCGGCCAATGGCCGGCGCGCAGGTCGTGCCAGACCACCACGTCCGCGTCGAGCCCGACGACCCCGCCGCGGTCCGCGCCCTCGACCTCGGCCGCGGGGGCCCAGCCCACGGTCTGCAGCATCCGGGTGAGGTGCGCCAGGCGCAGCAGGTCCCGCGGCTGCGAGCGCACCTTCCGCTCCTCGTCCACGACCGCGAGCTGCGGGAACGGGCTGGTGAGCAGCGTGGTGGCCGCGCCGGCACCGGGATCGGTGATCCGGTGACGCACGACGATCACGGGCACGTACCCGCCGCCGGGCACCCGGACCAGCAGCTCGGCCGACCCGCGGCGGCCCGCCGGATCGACCGGCAGCACGGCCCCGCCGATCACGCCCGCGCCCCCGGCGACCAGCTCTCCGGTCAGCCGGGCACGCTCCGCCGCGGGCAGGCCCTCGGGCACCGCGCGCCACGCCGCGGCCTGGCCGCCGGCCACGGTCTCGGCGACCCGGGCGCGGTGCTCCCGCACGTCCGCCCGGCGCTGCTCCAACGCCGGATCGGGCAGGGCCCGCGGCGCCGAGGCCGCCGACGGGTCGTGGTCCAGGTGCACCCTGCGTCGGCACCGGGTGGTGGCCGCCGCGTCGAGCAGCGGGACGGTGTGGCCGTTCGCGGAGGGCGTGCCGTGCACCGTGGGCGTCGACCCCTCGCCGCGCCCGGGCACGGGGCCGCCGGGGCCCGCCTGCCCGCCCGCACCGCTGATCGTCGCCGTCACACACCCGAGGGTAGAGACCGGCACCGACAACTCCGCGCCTGCCACCGCGCGCCACGCCCTCTAGGCTGCCGCTGATCACCGGGATCGGGTACGCGACGCGGGAGGCACGGGACACATGGCACTGCGACGAGGTGGGTCGCCTGCCGCCGCGAGCGCCGGGAGGAAGGCCGCTCGGGTCGAGCGGAAGGCCGCCAAGGCGGCCGAGAGGGCCGAGCGGAAGGCGCGCAGGATCGCCGAGCAGGCCGGCGACTCCGTGAGCCGGGCCGCCGGCACCGCGCTCGCCGCCGTCGAGGCCGTCGCCGCGGACAAGCCGGGGCGCCGGGCGGCCAAGAGGGCCCGCAAGGAGGCCGGGAAGGCCCAGAAGGCGCTGGCCAAGGAGGCCGGCACCGCCGCGCCCAAGGACCTGACGCCCGCGAACACCAAGCGGCTGATCGCCGTCGGGAAGGCCGTGGCGCCGCTGCTGGCGCCCTACGCGATCGCGGCCGGCGCGGTGGCCCGGGACCGCTGGGACGCGCACCGCGCCCGGCAGCTCGGCGTCCCCGCGGACCAGCTCGGCCGCTACACCGGCCGCGGCGGCGCCCTGCACGCCCGCATCTCCCGCGCCGGCGAGGCGCTCACCGAGCTGGAGAGCTCGCCGGACGCGACCCCGGCCGCCACCTCCTTCGTCCGGGAGATGCGGCCCCGGCTCGCCGACCTGGCCGTGGCCGTCCGGGCGGCCGAGCAGATGCCCTCGGCCCGCCGCCGCACCGCGTTCCGCGCCGTCTCCGGCGAGCTCGACCGCGTCGAGGACCAGCTGCTCGACCTCCTCGGCATCCGCCCCTGACCCGATCCTCGGCGCCCGGGCCGCGCTCGGCTACGGTCTGTGCCCATGCAGTCCCGGACCGGCCCGTTCGGGGCCGGCCCGCCGACCGGACCGGCTCACGCGCGGGCACTGCGCGGCGCCGTGCTGGCCTCGCTCAGCACCCTGCTGACCGCCCTCGGCCACCTGGCGGGTGGCGGCACGCTGCCGGACCTGGGCCTGCTCGTCGTCCTCCTGCCGCTGCTCGCGCTGGTGGTGACCTCGACCGCGGACCGGACCCGCGGGCCCGTCGGCACCCTCCTGGTGCTCGGCGGCGGCCAGTTCGTGCTGCACGAGCTGCTCGAGTTCCTCGGGCACGACCACGGCGGCCCCACCTCCGGCACCCAGATGCTGGTGATGCACGCCGTCGCCACGGTGCTGTCCGGGCTCCTGCTGCGGGACGCCGACCGGCTCCTGTCGGCCCTGGCCCGCGCGCTGCGCCGGGTCCTGCCGCGCCGGTCCGCACCCCTTCCCGCCGACGCCCCGCTGCGCACGCTGGCCGTGCCCGCGGCCGGGACCGTCGGGCACGTCCGCCGCGCCGCCGTCGGCGCCGTCCTGCGCCGGGGTCCACCGGCAGCGGGTCCGATCACCGTCCCCTGATCGAACCCGCCGGTCCGCACCCGCGACCGGTCCGCATCCCGCGCGCCGACGCCGGCGCGCCGAGAGGACAACCCGTGCTCACCCGCACACGCCGTACCGCGCTGCGCGCGACGGCCGTCACCGCCGCCGCCGGCGGTCTCCTCCTCGCCGGGACCGTCCCGGCGTCCGCGCACGTCACCGCCCAGCCGAGCACCGCCGAGCAGGGCGGCTACGCCGTGATCTCGATGCGCGTGCCCAACGAGTCCGACACCGCGGGCACCACCGAGCTCGAGGTCACCTTCCCGACCGACCACCCGGTGACCTCCGCCCGCACCACCCCGCAGCCGGGGTGGACCGCCGAGGTCACCAAGGGGAACCTGCCCGCGCCCGTCGAGGTCAACGGGCGGCAGGTCACCCAGGCCGTCACCAAGGTCACCTGGACCGCGCAGCCCGGCACCCGGATCGGCCCCGGTCAGTTCGTGGACTTCCCGTTGTCGCTCGGCCCGCTGCCGACCGGCACCGACCAGCTGGTCCTGCCCGCCACCCAGACCTACGACGACGGCCGCGTCGTCGCCTGGGACGAGCCCACCACCCCGGGCGGGCCGGAGCCGGAGCACCCGGCCCCGACCGTCACGCTGACCGCCGCCACCGGCGACGCGCACGGCGGCCACGACGGTGCCGCGGCCGCCGGCACCGACGAGACGGCTGCGTCGACCACCGACACCACCGCCCGCTGGCTCGGCGGCGTCGGGCTGCTGCTCGGCGCACTCGGCCTCGGTCTGGGCGGCGGGGCGCTGCTGCGCAGCCGCCGGCCGGCCCCGACGCCCTCCCCGCGGAGCGAGGAGAAGGTGGGGAGCGACACATGACACGCCTGGTCCGCCTCGCCGTCGCCGGCCTGCTCGCCGGGCTCGCGCTGCTGCTCGGCGCCACCCCGGCGCTCGCGCACGCCGAGTTCGAGGGCAGCGACCCGGCCGACGGCGCCACCCTCGACACCGGACCGCAGAAGGTCACGCTGACCTTCAGCGACACCATGCAGCAGGGCTTCAACACGGTCACCGTGATCGGCCCGGACGGCAAGGACTACGTCTCCGGCGAGGTCCTCGCCCAGGGCGACTCGGTCAGCGCGACGGTCGGGCCGCTCGGCCCGGCCGGCCGCTACGAGATCGGCTACCGCGTGCTCTCCGACGACGGCCATCCCGTCTCGGGCAAGGTCGGGTTCACCCTGACCACTGCCGGGACGGGCACCGGCAGCTCGGCCGCGCCGGCCCCGTCGGCCGACGTTGCGCCCAGCGCCGCCCCGGCCGCGCAGGCCGCGCCCGCCGAGGAGTCCGGCGGGATGCCGGTCTGGCCGTGGATCGTGGGTGCCGTGGTGCTGGTGGGTGCCGGTGTGGCCGTGGCGATGCGGCTGGGCCGGTCGTGAGCGGTCCGGTCACGGCCGCGCCCGGCACCGGGCAGGAGCAGGTCTGATGGGGGCGCCGACCGCGAGCCGGGGCTCGTCCGCCGAGCGGGTGGCCCCGCTCGTGTGGGCCGCGCTCGCGGTCGGCGCCGCCCTCCTGGCCGGGGTCCTGGCGCAGGCCGCCGGGATCACCCTCGCCGCCACCGCCCTCCGGGGGCTGACGGACGCGGCCGCGGTCGCCTGCGTCGGGCTCGGCCTGGTCACCGTGCTGGTCCCGACCTCGGCGCGGGACGCCCGCGGCGCCACGGTGATCCGACGCGGCGACCGCGCGACCGTCGTCGTGGCGGGCGCGTGGCTCGTCGCGGTGCTGGTCTCGATCGCGGTGCGCACCGCGGAGGCGGTCGGCCGCCCGCTCGGGGCGATCACCGGCGTGGACGTCGGTGCCTTCGTCACCCGGGTCGCCGCCGGCCGCGGGATCGTCCTGACGGCGCTGTGCGCGGCCGCCGTCCTCGGCTGCGCGATCGCCCGGCTCCGCAACCCGGACTCGGTGCCCGGGCGGGTCGTGCTGGTCGCGGCCCTGCTCGGCGCGCTGACGCCGGCCGTCACCGGGCACACCGGCTCGTCACCCGAGCACTCGCTCGCGGTGGTCACGGTGGCGTTCCACGTCGGCGCCGCCGCACTGTGGGTCGGCGGGCTCGGCGTGCTCCTCCTGCTCGTGGCCCCGCACCGGGCGCTGCTCGACCGCGGCCTGCCCCGCTTCTCCCGGATCGCCACCGTCTGCCTGGCGGCGACCGCGCTCACGGGGGTGGCCAACGCGGTGCTCCGGCTGCCGGCCCTGGGCGACCTGGTCACCGGCGGCTACGGAGCGCTGATCCTCACCAAGACCGGGCTGATCGTGGTCCTCGCCCTGCTCGGGGGCGTGGCCCGTCGACGGCTGCAACGCGGCACGCTTCCCGTGCTGCGATGGGCGGGCGTGGAGGTCACGGTCATGGCGGTGACCATCGGGGTCGCCGCGGCGCTCAGCCAGACCGCTCCCTGATCTGATCCTGGCTCTCCGGCGCGCGACCTCCCTGCCGGTGGTCGCCGGCAGCGGAGCGAGATCTGCGCTCACCGCGGAACCGCTCCGCGACAGGTGACCAGTGATCCTGCCCCACTTCGGCGGCACCGAGTCATCGCCGGCGACTGCTCGGGTGCCGACGTCGACGGGCGCCGAGCGTCACAGGAGAGCCGCCGTCACTGCGATCACGTACCGCCCGGAACGATCACCGTCTCGTGCCGGTTCCCCGGAGCCGGCGACGCGGCGAGCCCGCCCCGAGCCCCCTCGCCGGCCCGCTCCACGCCCTTCGCAGGGCGGGTTGCGGTGCCTCGACCGCGTTGAGGCGGCTCCTGCACCACATCTCATCTGCGTGCCGCGATCGCCGGGAGTGGAAGAAGTCCGCGCTCACCGCGATTCCGCTCCTCGAGTCTGAGCACGAGAGAGGTGCTCAGCGCCGCCGGGGTCGGCTGCGCCCCGTGCGCGGGTGGGACGAGGTGCGGGCGGGGGTGGAACTGCGGGGTGCGGTGGTCCAGTGGGCCGGACGCTCGAACCCTGAGGGGAGGCGGGTGGTGCCGTCGCCGCGGGCCGCGGTGAGCTGCGGCGGCACGAGGAAGAGCACGCCCCGCAGGTCCGCGCCCTCCAATCGGGCGCCGCGGAGATCGGCCCCGGTGACGTCGGCGCCGCGCAGATCGGCGCCGCGGAGGTCGGCACCGAGCAGCAGGGCGCCGCGCAGGCTCGCCCGCCGCAGGTCCGCACCGCGCAGCCGCGCCCCGATGAGGTCGGCGCCGCGGCGGTCCGGCCCGTCCCCGCGCACCGCCCCGCTGGCCGCGACGAGCAGCGGGTTGACCACGCGGCGATGGGCCTCGACGTCGAGCGTCGCCAGCTGAGCGGGGTCCAGCGCCGCCAGGTCCTCGGTCCGCGCGATCGCCGCGTCCAGGTCGTCGGCCAGGCCGGCCCCGGCACCGTCACCGCCAGACACAACACCATCGGCCACACCCCCGCGGACCGCAGCTCCGCCGACCACACCCCCGCCGAGGCCAGCTCCCTCGGCCGCAGCTCCGTCGACCACACCCCCGCCGAGCGCAGCTCCGTCGGCCGCAGCTCCGTCGGCCGCAGCTCCGCCGACCACACCCCCGCCAACCGCAGCTCCGTCGGCCACCCCGCCACCAACCAACCCCCGCGCCTCCACCAGGTACCGCAGCAGCTCGTGCAGCGTCCTGAGCTGCGGGAAGGCGGCGAACACCGCGTCCTCGCCGCCGTCCCGCCAGTCCGCCCGCGCCGACAACGCCTGTCCCGCCCCGAAGCAGTCGAACACCGTGCACCCGACCATGCCCCGCGGCCGCAGCTCGGCGTGCACGCCGCAGCGCGCGTCCGGCCGGAGATGACGGCAGGGCGTGCCGGCGGGCTTGGCGAAGGCGAAGTCGGCGGAGCGCGCGAAGGCCGGCGCCACACAGCACAGGCCGGTGCAGCGGCTGCAGTCGGCGCGCAGGTCGATCAGGTCGAGCACGTCCTCGAAGGCTACGCCTGCAGTTCCGAGCGGTAGGTCTCGAGCAGCCGGAGCCACACCTCGCTGATCGTCGGGAAGGACGGAACGGCGTGCCACAGCCGCCCGAGCGGCACCTCGCCGGCGATCGCGACGGTGGCCGAGTGCAGCAGCTCGGAGACGTCCTGGCCCACGAACGTCGCCCCCACCAGCACCTCCCGCGCGGTGTCGACCACGAGCACCGCGGCGCCGTCGTAGCCGTCGGCGTGCAGCGACGACCCGGCCACGGCGATGTCGAGGTCCACCGTGCGCACGTCGACGCCGGCCTCGCGCGCCTCCTCGGCCGTCCACCCGACGTGCACGACCTCGGGATCGGTGAACACGACCTGGGGCACGGCGTGGTGGTCGGCCGTCATCGCGTGCTCGCCCCAGGCCCCGGTGTCGACCGGGGCGCCGGCGGCCCGCGCGGCGATCGTGGCACCGGCGATCCGGGCCTGGTACTTGCCCATGTGCGTGAGCGGGCTGCGCCCGGTCACGTCGCCGGTCGCGTACAGCCACCCGCCGTCGACGCCCTGGACCAGCCCTGAGTCGTCGATCGCGAACGGCTTTCCGGGCTCCAGCCCGACGCTCTCGGCCCCGACGTCCGCGGTGCGGGGCCGCCGGCCCGTGGCCAGCAGCAGCTCGTCGACCTCGATCGTCTCGCCGCCGACGGTGAGCGCGATCGCGTCACCCGCCTTGGACACGGCGTCGAGCCCCTGGCCGAGCCGCAGGTCGATCCCGTCGGCGCGCAGCGCCTCCGCCACCTTCTCCCCCGCGACGGCCTCGGCGGAGGTGAGCAGCCGCTTCCCCCGAACGAGCATCGTGACCTGCGAGCCCAGCCGCGCGTAGGCCTGCGCCATCTCGCAGGCGACCACGCCGCCGCCCAGCACCCCGAGCCGGCGGGGGGCCTCGTCGGCGGCGGTCGCCTCACGGGAGCCCCAGGTCCGGACGGTGTCGACGCCGTCGATCGGCGGGGTGACGGGCGCACTCCCGGTCGCGACGACGACGGCGTGCCGGGCGCGGTACACGTCGTCGCCCACGACGACCGTCTTCTCCCCGGCGAGCCGGCCGTGCCCGCGGACCAGCGTGATCCCGGCCGAGCCGACCCACTCGGCCTGGCCCGAGTCGTCGCCGCGCGAGGTGAAGGAGTCGCGGCGGGCGAACACGGCCTTGGGGTCGAAGTCCGCGGTCACGCCCGGCAGCCGGCGGGCGGCGGCGACCGCGCTCGGCGTGCGCAGCAGCGCCTTGGAGGGGATGCACGCCCAGTACGAGCACTCCCCGCCGACCTTCTCGGCCTCGACCAGCGCCACCGACAGGCCACCGCGGTGGGCGTAGTCGGCGGCGTTCTCCCCGACCGGGCCCGCCCCGATCACGACGACGTCGAACTCGTGCTCGCTCACCCGCACTCCTCCCCTGGCGTCACCCCGGGCGACCCCGCGGCGCAGCCGATCATTCCCCCTGCCTCCGGCTGTGGTCCGCCCCGGTCAGGGCCGGACCGCGGCCACCGCCTCGAGGATGTCGTCGTCGCCACCCATGAGCTCGAGCGTCAACCCTGCCGTGTCGGGCGCCTCGAGGAGCGCGGCCAGCACCGCGGCGGTGTCGTCGCGGGTGATCGCGGTGCGCTCGAGCGGACCCGCCGACAACCGGACGCGGCCGATGCCGGGGTCGTCCGTGAGCGGGCCCGGGCGGACGATCGTGAGGTCCAGGTCGGGCCGGTCGCGCAGGGCGTCCTCGGCCGCCTTCTTGGCCCGGATGTACGCCACCCAGACCTCGCCGCGCTCCGGGTCCGGCTCCTGGTCCACCCCGGTCGAGGAGATCAGCAGGTAGCGGCGGACGCCCGCCTCCACGGCGGCGTCGGCGAGCAGCTCGGCGGCGGCCCGGTCGACGGTGTCCTTGCGCTCGGCGGTGCTGCCCGGGCCCGCACCGGCGGCGAAGACCACCGCGTCGGCCCCCTTGAGGTGCGGCGCCAGGTCATCCGGCGCGGCCTGCTCGAGGTCGACCACGGCCACGGCGGCCCCGGTCGCCTCCACGTCCGCGCGGTGGTCGGGGTTGCGCACCACGCCCACCACCTCGTCGCCCCGGTTCGCCAGCAGCGTGGCGAGCCGGAGCGCGATCTTGCCGTGTCCTCCCGCGATGACGGTCCGCATGGGGCCGACGCTAGCGGCGCCCACGGCAAGCCGCCGCTCGGCGACCGCACGTGTTCCACGTGGAACACGGGGGGTGAGGACGGGCTCCGCTCCCCGCCCGAAGGGCAGGCCGTCGCAGGATGAGACACCGGGCCGGACGGCATCGGCGGCAGCTGCGCCGACGTCGTCGTCCCAGGTCAGCGGACCGAAGCACGCTCGTTCACGATCGTCTCACCGGACCGCGCACTCGGCGATCGTGCCCGATTCGCCCTTTTTCTCGCATGTCGGAATAACGCGCCTTGTGACACCGCACACCGTGATCGACGGTGATCGGGACCACAGCGGCAGCGACTCCGAGGAGGTACGGGCGTGAAAGCCGTCCGGGTGCACGAGTACCACTCCGATCCGAAGATCGACGACATCCCGGAGCCCGAGCTCCAGGGCCCGCTCGACGTGATCGTCAAGATCGGCGGGGCCGGCGTCTGCCGTACGGACCTGCACATCGTCAACGGTGACTGGGCCGAGGCGATGAACCCCGATCTGCCGTACGTGATCGGGCACGAGAACGCGGGATGGGTGCACGCGGTCGGCGACGGCGTCACGAACGTGCAGGTCGGGGACACGGTGATCCTGCACCCGCAGCCCAGTTGCGGCCTCTGCCTCGCCTGTCGGGCGGGCAAGGACATGCAGTGCGAGAACGCGTTCTTCCCCGGCCTGTCGAACAACGACGGCGGTATGGCGGAGTACCTGCGCACCACGGCCCGGGCCTGCGTGAAGCTGGACCCGAACACCAACCCGGCCGACGTCGCCGCCCTGGCCGACGCCGGCATCACGGCCTACCACGCCGTCCGCAAGGCCGTTCCGGCCCTCCACCCTGGCACCACCGCCGTCGTGCAGGGCGCGGGCGGGCTGGGGCACATCGGCATCCAGACCCTCGCCGCCATCACCGGCACCCGGATCGTGGTCGTCGACCGCAACCCGGACGCGCTGGCCCTGGCCAAGCAGATCGGCGCCGACGAGACCGTCGAGGCCAACGGCACGCACGTCGACGCCGTCCTCGACCTGACGAACGGCAAGGGCGGAGACGTCGTCTTCGACTTCGTGGCCGAGCAGGGCGCCGAGAACGACGCCTGGAAGATGACCGCCCCGGCCGGCTACATGTACGTGATCGGCTACGGCGGCCAGTTCACCGCCCCGACGCTCGACTTCGTCGCGGGCGAGAAGAACGTCATCGGCAACATCGTGGGCACCTACAACGACCTCGCCGAGCTCATGGTCCTCGCGCAGGCCGGCAAGGTCACCCTGCACACCAAGCAGTACCCGCTGGACGCGGCGCTCGACGCCCTGCACGACCTCGACGCCGGCCGGGTCCGTGGGCGGGCGATCCTCGTCCCCTGATCGACACCCCCTCTGAACAGCACCGACGCTGACGGAAGGAACCACCACATGTACGAGAAAGACGGAGAGAAGTATTTCGTCGTCGACTCCCACAGCCACTTCTGGGACGCGTCCAAGGAGAACTGGGTCGAGGGCAAGGAGCAGTTCGCCAAGGGCTGGATCGACTGCTTCTACGGCTACCACCAGCTCGGCCCGCCCGAGACCCACTGGGACTGGGAGAAGTACCTCAAGGTCACGCCCGAGGACTACGAGCGGGACGTGTTCATCGAGGGCCACGTCGACGTCGCGATCTTCCAGTCGACGTACCTCAAGGAGTGGTACCGCGAGGGCTTCAACACCGTCGAGCAGAACGCGCAGCTGCTCGAGCGGTGGGGCGACAAGCTCATCGTCAACGGCCGGTTCGACCCGCGCGAGGGCGACGCGGGCCTGCACCAGCTGGAGGAGGACGCCAAGAAGTACAACCTCAAGGGCGTCAAGCTCTACACCGCGGAGTGGAACGGCGACTCCCGCGGCTACAAGCTGACCGACCCCGAGGCGTACCACTTCCTGCAGGCCGCGCAGGAGCTCGGCATCAAGAACATCCACGTCCACAAGGGCCCGACCATCTGGCCGCTGGACAAGGACGCCTTCGACGTCTCGGACGTCGACCACGCCGCGACGGACTTCCAGGGGCTCAACTTCATCGTCGAGCACGTGGGCCTGCCGCGCATCGAGGACTTCTGCTTCATGGCGGTGCAGGAGCCCAACGTCTACGCCGGCCTCTCGGTCGTCATCGGCGGCCTCATGCACGCCCGCCCGAAGTTCTTCGCCAAGGTCATGGGCGAGCTGCTGTTCTGGGTCGGCGAGGACAAGATGACCTTCGGCTCGGACTACATGATCTGGACCCCGAAGTGGCAGGTCGAGGGCTTCGTCGACTGGCAGATGCCGGACGACGACCAGTTCGCCGACTACCCGCGGCTCACCACGGCGTCGAAGAAGAAGATCCTCGGGCTCAACGCCGCGAAGCTCTACGACATCCCGGTGCCGCAGGAGCTGCAGCTGCCGACCACGGCCGACGAGACCATGCAGCCGGGCGAGGAGCTCGTCGAGGACAAGGCGGGTGCCCAGGCATGACCGATCTGCCCGCCGAGGTCTGGCGGGCGCTGGGGACGGTGCTCGACCCGGAGCTGGACGAGCCCATCACGGACCTCGACTTCGTCGAGTCGTGCACCGTCTCGCCTGAGGGAGCGGTCTCCGTCGGGCTGCGCCTGCCGACCTTCTTCTGCGCGCCCAACTTCTCCTTCCTGATGGTCGCCGACGCCTACGACGCGGTCTCCGCGGTCCCGGGCGTCACGCACGCGGTGGTCAGGCTGGCCGACCACCACGCGTCGGAGGAGATCAACGGCGGGGTGGCCGCGCACGCCGGGTTCGTCGCCTCGTTCGAGGGTGAGGCGACGGCGGAGCTCGACGAGCTGCGGCACATCTTCCTGTCGAAGGCGGCGCTCGCCGGCCAGGACCGCCTCGCGCGGCCGCTGGTCGACGAGGGGGTGGGGCCGGACGAGCTGGCCGAGCTCACCCTGGCCGACGTCCCCGACTCCATGGAGCTGCGCCGGCTCCGGGACCGGCGGATGGCGATCGGCCTGCCCTACGAGGACGACGCACCGCTGCTCATCCACCCCGACGGCAGCCGGGTCACGGCCGCTCAGGTGCCGCTGCACCTGCGGCGGGCGCGGCTGCAGCGGGTGGGGATCGAGACCAACGGCGAGTACTGCAAGTCCCTGCTCAAGGTCCGCTACTCGGAGGAGGCGAAGGCCAGGGCATGACGTGGTGACGACGGCCGGGGTCCCGCGGGGGTGGTGGGCCCCGGTCCCGTCGTTCTCGGGGGTGGTCGCGGGCGGATCATCGGGCTAACTTTGATGCAGCTGGATCAAAGGAGATCTGATGCCCCTCGCGCCCGACCTGCTCGGCACCCGCGGCGAGCCCGCGGAGTTCGCCTGGACCCGCGACGACGTGCTGCTCTACGCGCTCGCCGTCGGCGCGGGACAGGAGGACCCGCTCGCCGAGCTCGCCCTCACCACGGACAACACCGAGGGCCTCACCACCCTCGCGCTGCCGACCTACGCCGCGATCGTCACCCGGGTCGGCGCGGTGCCGCTCGGCGACATCGACCACACGAAGCTCGTGCACGCCGAGCAGGCCGTGCGGCTGCACGCCCCGCTGCCGGTGGAGGGCCGCGCGCAGGTGACGGCGCAGGTCACCGGCGTGTACGACAAGGGCAGCGGGGCGCTGGTGGAGACCACCTGCGAGGCCGTCGACGCCGCGACCGGCGCGCCGCTGGCCACGACGGTCGGCTCGGCGTTCATCCGCGGGGAGGGCGGGTTCGGCGGGCCGCGCGGCGGTGCCCCGGCCCCGCCGCCCCCGGACGGGCCGCCGGACCACGTGGTCCCGCTCGTCACCGCGCCGAACCAGGCCCTGCTGTACCGGCTGACCGGCGACCGCAACCCGCTGCACACGGATCCGGCCTTCGCGGCCCGCGGCGGGTTCGACCGGCCGATCCTCCACGGCATGTGCACGTACGGGTTCACCGCCCGCGCGCTGCTGCACACCGTCTGCGGCGGCGACCCCGCCCGGTTCGGCTCCGTCGAGGGCCGCTTCACCGCGCCCGTCTACCCCGGGGACCGGCTGACGGTGTCGATCTGGCGGGACGAGACGGGCGGGGCGGTCTTCCGGACGACCCGGGACGGCGACGGGGCCGTGGTCCTGGACCGCGGCCGGCTGCGGGTGGCGTGATGGGCGTGCTCGAGGGACGGGTCGCGATCGTCACGGGCGGCGCGAACGGGATCGGGGCCGCGATCTGCCGGCGCTTCGCCGCGGAGGGTGCGGCGCTCGTCGTCAACGACCTGGGTGGCGGCACGGACGGCAGTGGCGCCGACGCGGGCCGGGCCGAGGCGATCGCGGCGGAGATCCGGGCCGCCGGCGGGCGGGCCGTGGCCGACGGCGGGGACGTGTCCGACACCGCCACGGGCGAGCGCCTGGTGGAGACTGCCGTGCGCGAGTTCGGCGGGCTGGACGTGCTGGTCAACGCGGCCGGCATCCTCCGCGACCGGATGATCTTCAACATGTCCGACGAGGAGTGGGACGACGTGATCCGCGTGCACCTGCGCGGACACTTCTCCACCTCCCGGGCGGCGGCCGCGCACTTCCGGGCCCAGCGCCGGCCCGACGGTCACTTCCGGATCGTGAACTTCACCTCGCACTCCGGGCTCGAGGGCTCCCCGGGGCAGGCCAACTACGCCGCCGCGAAGATGGGGATCGTCGGGCTCACGTACTCGCTGGCCCAGGGGCTGTCCCGGTACGGCGTGACGGCCAACGCGATCGCGCCGGCCGCCGCGACCCGGCTCGTCGCCACCGTGGCGGAGAAGGACCGTGCGGTCGCGGAGCGCCCGGGCGACGACGACCCGGTCCGGTCCCCGGACAACATCGCCGAGCTCGCGCTCTACCTGGCGAGCGAGCGGTCGGACTGGCTGACCGGGCGGGTGCTGGGCTCGGTGGGCTTCGACGTGAGCCTCTACGAGAACCCGACGGTCGTGGCGGAGGCGCACTCGGACGGGCCCTGGAACTTCGACGACCTGGCCGCCGCGCTCGAGAAGGACGTCCGCGCGGTCGCGGACGGCCTGCCGCGCAGCTTGTTCGCGGACCAGATCGCCCGGCGGTCCTGACCTAGTGGACCATGATGCGCTCTCGATCGCGAGAACTGCGCCTCATGGCCCGGGCCCGATTCTCCGCAGTGTGGTGCCATAACGCGTCCGGGGAGCCCAATTCTGCGCAGTGTGGTTCCGTCGTGCGTTCAGGGTGTGGTCGACGCCGGAGCGGGTTGCGGGGCCGGGACGGTGATCGGCGTTGCGGTGCGGGGGCGGAGCAGGAACGCCGCGACCACGGCGCCGAGGAAGGCGAGCACCGCCGAGACCTCCAGGGCCAGCCGGACCCCGCTCGTCTGGGCGACCGCATAGGCGGCCTGCACGGCGTCGGCCGAGGTCAGAGCGGCGGCGCCGCGCAGGTCGCCGGCGGCGAGCAGGTCGGCGGCGACCGGCAGTTCGCTGCGGGCCGAGGTCAGCGCGCCGGCGTGGATGATCGCGCCGAGCACGGCGATGCCCAGCGCGTTGCCGAGCTGGCGGGCGGTGTTGGCCGCGCCCGCGGCGACCCCGCTGCGCTCCGGCGCCACCCCGACCACCGCGGCGGCGCCGAGCGCGGGGTTGGCCAGACCCATGCCGAGCCCGGCGAGCACGAACCCGGGCAGCAGGAGCGGGAAGGTCCACGACGTCTGCACGAAGGCGAGCGCGGCGAGACCGGCCCCGGAGAGGGCGAGACCGGCGGTGAGCCGCGTGCGCAACGAGAACCGTGCCCCGATCCGCGCGCCGAAGAGGGCGACGACGGTGGACAGCAGCGTCGCCGGGAGGTACCACAGCCCCGCCTCCAGCGCCGAGAGCCCGAAGACCACCTGCAGGTACGGGCCGAGCAGCACCAGCATCGACAGGATCGACAGCGCCATCGCCATGCCCGCGACCAGCCCGCCGGCGTAGGTCGGCAGGCGCAGCAGGCCGACGTCGATCATCGGGACCGGGCGCCGGCGCTGCTGCAGCACGAAGACCGGCAGCAGGACCACCGCGAGCCCGAAGGCGACCCACACGCGCGGGGCCGAGGCGTCGGCGCCGACCCAGCTCACGCCGAGGATCAGGCCACCGAGCCCGACGGTGAGCAGCACGGTCCCGAGCAGGTCGAACCGGCCGCGGGCCGCCCCGCGGGACGTGGGCAGGGCGAACACACCGAGCAGCGCGGCCGCCGCCGACACCGCGGCGAGCACGGCGAGGGCGGGACGCCACCGGCCGAACTCCAGCGCCAGACCCGCACCGAGCGGGCCCGTCGACAGTCCGGCACCGATCGCCGCCCCCCACAGCGCGACCGCGCCCGCGCGTCGCCGCGGCTCGACGGCCGCGGCGATCAGGCTGAGCGACGACGCCATCAGCGCCGCCCCGGCTCCGCCCTGCGCGATCCGGGCGGCGACGAGCAGGGGCACGGTCGTCGCGAGGGCGCAGCCGGCGGAGAAGACCGCGAACCCGACCATCGCGCCGATCCACACCCTGGCTGCGCCGAACCGGTCGGCGAGCGAGCCGCCGGTGAGCAGGAACGCGCCGAGACCCAGCGCGTAGCCGCTGACCAGCAGGTTCAGCTCCGCGATCCCGACACCCAGGTCCGCCCCGATCGCGGGCAGCGCCACGATCGGCAGCGGGAAGCTCGCGAACACCACGAACGGGGCGAGCGCCGCGGCGCCGATCGTGACGGCCTGGGTTTTGGACACGAACTCAGGCTACGGAGGTGGTGATGGAGACGTCAACCGCCTTCCCCGGGCCGATCCGGCGGTCCGAGATCAGCTGGGGCGGCGCCCGTCGCCCACGCCTTCGTGAGCGGCGGTGGCGTGCAGCGACGGTCGGAAGCGGACCGCTGGTGCACGGATACTGCGCTCAGCTCGTGCGCTCGGCCGTCGTGATCGGCGGTGGTGTGTGAAGGTGGTCGAGAGCGGAGGCGCTGAGGCCAGGGGCGCAGCAATTGCGCTGGGGTTCGGCTCTCGTGGTCGGCAGCGGCGTGCGAGCACGGCTGCCGCAGAGGCCTCACCGCGCGGAGTCGCTGTCGCCGCGGGCGCACTGCGCCTCGCCGGCCCGCCCGGCTGCAGCGCACCGGCGTGCAGCCCGCTCTGCGCCCGGGTCCGGCAGGATCGCCCCGGACAGCCGCGCGTTGCCGGACTCCGGCGCCCGGAGCCGGAACGCCGACGGCGCGGGTCAGGCGGGGCGGGCGTCGAGGACCCGGAAGAGGTTCCAGAGCCGGTAGCCCTCGCCGTGGCGGTGCGGGGCGAAGGTGCCGAGGACGGCCCGGCGGACCGCGGCGGGACCGGCGGCGTTGACCGCGTAGCGGCCGATGTCGGAGCTGAGCAGCGGCCCGACCAGGGCGTCCTCGTCGGCGTAGTCGAAGGGGCAGCGCACCTCGTCGAGGGCGACGACCTCGAGACCGGCGGTCGTGGCGATCTTGCGGAAGCGGTCCGGGTCGGTCAGCGGGGGCGGGCCGGCCGGGGTGCGACGCGTTCCGCGGGGTGGCAGGAACGGGGCGAGGGCCTCGCCGAAGAGCCGGACGTCCGACTCCTCCTCGCGGCCCCAGACCGTCGCGCGGACCAGCGTGCCCACCCGCGCCGCCTCCTTGAGGACCTTGAGCGGGTTGGTGACGTGCGCGAGCACCTGCACGAGCGCGACGAGGTCGAAGGAGCCGTCGAGCTGGTGTGCGTCGCCGACCTCGAACTCCGCCTCCGGCACCTCGCGCCGAGCCGCCGCGACGGCGGAGCGGTCCGCGTCGATGCCGGTGACCTTCAGCCCCCGCGCGCTCGCGAAGGCGGCGAACACGCCCGGCCCGCACCCGACGTCGAGCACCGAGGCCCCCTCCGGGACACCGGCCAGCACCCGCTCGTACAGCGGCTCGCCCCAGCCGGTGGCCCCCTCGCTCACCCGCCCGAGCCTAGTCGGACGTGGCCCCGCTCACGGCTTCGCGGGCACACCTGGCGTGGCCGCCCGCCACACCCGGATCGACCGCGACACGCCCCGTCGACGGCGTGTGGGCGGCCGGGCCGGGTGTGCGACGCGGGAGCGGAGCCGGGTTGCCGGCGCCCCGGTCCTGATCACGGGTCGGGAGGGCGCTCTAGGCATGGCCTGTCCAGCCGGCACAGTTGACCGCCCGGCACCGACGGCTCTCGTCCCGATCACGGTCGACCGGATCGAGCTGACGCCGGTTCGCACACCCGCGGGAGCGCGACACACCCGGTCAACAGGGTGTGCGACGGAGCATTCGGATGCGTCGGGGGCCACTGGTGGTGTGCCGCGCCCGAGCGGATGTGCCGCGCGGCACGAGCCGATGCGCCGGCCCGCCCGAGCGGATGTGCCGCGCGGCACGAGCCGATGCGCCGGCCCGCCCGAGCGGATGTGCGCACTGCACGAGGGGTGTGTCGGGCGGCCACCGGGGGTGTGCCCGCCCCCCGGCCGGTCCGGGCGCCTGTGCCGCGCTGGCCCCGAGCGGATGTGCTGCGCCGGAGCAGGTGTGCCGGGCAGTGCCGCAGCGCGATCAGCACCAGCGTCGTCGGGGCGTGACCGGATAGCGGTGGTGCTCGTCCGTGCGTGGCTACTTCGGCGGGAGGGTCTTCACGAACCCCACGCCCTCGGCGACCCAGCCGGCGAGGTCCGCGTCGGGCAGGTCGTCGACCTCCGGGTGGCCGAAGACCCGCAGCCAGCCGTCCATCTCCCGGCCCTGCATCACCATCCGCTCGACACCGGGGCGGGCGAGGAGCGCGGGCGTGCGGGCAGGGTCGACCCGGACCATCAGCCCGCCCCGCCCGCTCGCGGCCACCGCCATGTGCCCGCCGAGCAGGAAGGCGAGCCCGCCGAACATCCGCTTCTCGGTCAGCCCCGGCTCGTCCGCCAGCAGGTCGCGGACACGCGCGGCGAGGGCTTCGTCGTAGGCCACGCGCGCACGGTAGCGGCGCCCCCCGACAAGACCCGCCGACGAGCGCGTCGAGACCCGGAGAACCTGCCGACCGACGCGCCGAAAACCGACGAGAACCCGCAGGAACCGACGGAACCGACGGAACCGCCGAGCGACGCGCCGGACCCCGACGAGAACCCGCAGGAACCCGAGAACCCGCAGGTAACGACGGGACCGCCGACTGACGCGCCCGAAAACCGACGCCAACCCGCAGGGACCCGAGAATCCGCAGGAACCCGACGAGAACCCGCCGACCGACCCGCCGGATCCCGGCGGGGACCCGCAGGAACCCGACGAGGTCCGGAGAACCCGACGAGAGCCCGACGGAGCTCAGCCCCAGACGTCCTCCGCGACCTGCACGATCAGCCGGAGCTTGGCGATCTCCTCGTCCACGGTCAGCGTGTTGCCCTCGACGGTCGACGAGAAGCCGCACTGCGGGGACAGGCAGAGCTGGTCCAGCGGGACGTACTTCGCGGCCTCGTCGATCCGGCGCTTCAGGACGTCCGCGTCCTCGAGCCGGCCGTTCTTGGTGGTCACGAGCCCGAGCACCACCTGCTTGCCCGGCGGCACGAACCGCAGCGGGGCGAAGCCGCCGGAGCGCTCGTCGTCGAACTCGCAGAAGAAGCCGTCGACGGCGAGCTCGCCGAACAGCGCCTCGGCCACGAAGTCGTAGCCGCCCTCCGCGGCCCACGAGGACCGGTAGTTGCCGCGGCACATGTGCGTGGTGATCCGCATGCCCTCGGGCTTGTCGGCGATGGCGGCGTTGATCTGGCGGATGTAGCGCTCGTGCAGGTGGTCGCCGTCGTCCGCGGCGTGCTCGGCCCGCTGGGCGGGGTCGTTGAGGTAGGCGAGCGAGGTGTCGTCGAGCTGCAGGTAGCGGCAGCCGAGCTCGGCGAGCGCGCGGACCTCGTCGGCGTAGGCGGCCGAGAGGTCCGCCCAGAACTCCTCGATGTCCGGGTACACGGAGCGGTCGATCGCCGCCGTGCCGCCGCGGTAGTGGACCATGCTCGGCGACGGGATGGTCAGCTTCGGGACCGCGGTCGTGGTGCACGAGGCGAGGAAGCGGAAGGCGTCGGCGAAGATCGGCTCCCGCAGCCGGACCTTCTCGGTGATCGCCAGCCCGGCCGAGGTGAAGGCGCCCTCCCCCTCGGCGTTGACCATCCGCACCCGGATCTGCTCGTCCGTCTTCGTGACGCCGCCGAGCTGGTAGATGAAGTCCATGTGCCAGGAGGTGCGGCGGAACTCGCCGTCCGTGGCGGACCGCAGCCCGATCTCCTCCTGCAGCCGGACGACGTCGCGGATCGCCTCGTCCTCCGCCGCCTTCAGCTCGGGTGAGCCGGGCGCGTGCTGCGCGCGGGCGTCGAGCAGGGCCTTCGGTCGCAGGAGGCTGCCGACGTGGTCGGCGCGGAACGGGGGTTCGGTGCGGAGCGCCATGGCCAGAACGTAGTCCGCGGCACGACCCGGCGCCCCCGCGAACGGCGCTCGATCCGCCCACCGCACCCCGCGCAGCCGCGAAGCCGCGAAGCCCACGGATCTCGAACCGGTCGAGGGCGACGAACCCGGCCCCGTCCTGCGCCGACCGCAGGCATGATCGGTACTCCTGGACGCAGAGGGTCGAATCCCGACCGTCCCCGTCCACGGACGGTGATCATGTCGGGTCGGGTGGGCACGAACCGGCCGGGCGCCTCCCCGGAACGGCACCGGGGATGGCAGGGTCGGTGGTCATGGACATCGGCGTCTGCACCTTCCTGACCGACTACGGCATCGACCCGCTCGTCCTCGCGCGGGGCGTCGAGGAGCGCGGCTTCTCGGCGCTGTTCCTCACCGAGCACACGCACATCCCGACCAGCCGGCGCTCCCCCTGGCCGGGCGGCGCCGAGCTGCCGCGGCAGTACAGCCACACCTTCGACCCGTTCGTCGCGCTCGGCGCGATGGCGGCGGTGACCGACCGGATCGCCCTGGGCACGGCCGTGACGCTGGTGAACCAGCATCACCCGATCAACCTCGCCAAGCAGGTCGCCAGCGTCGAGCGGCTCGCGCCCGGGCGGGTCGAGCTGGGCGTCGGGCCGGGCTGGAACAAGGAGGAGATGGCCCACCACGGGATCGACCCGCGGCAGCGGACCGCGCAGATGCTCGAGCGGATCGAGGCGCTGCGCGCGATCTGGACGCAGGAGGAGGCCGAGTACCACGGCGAGTTCGTCGACTTCGACCCGATGTGGTCCTGGCCCAAGCCGACGGCCGTGCCGCCGGTGCTGGTCGGCGGCGGCGGCCCGACCGTGCTCGACCGGGTCCTCTCGCACGGCGACGGCTGGATCCCGCTGCGGGTGCGGCTGCGGGAGCTCGACGCCTTCGCGGAGCGGATCGGCGAGCTGCGCCGGCGCGCGGACGAGGCCGGCCGCGGCCACCTGCCGGTGACGATCTTCGGCGGGGTCCCGAAGCCGGACGCGCTGGACTCCTACGCGAAGGCCGGCGTCGACCGGGTGCTGTTCACCCTGACCGACCGGGACGGCCCCGACGCCGAGGCGCAGACGCTGGCCGAGCTCGACTCGCTGGCGGAGCTGCTCTGATCCGCGTCACGCGGTGAGCACCCGGGACACGCGGTCCGCCGCCTCGCGGACCGCGTGTTCCAGCTCCCAGCGCCGCGCCGTGAACTCGGCCCGGCTGACCGCGACCCCGACCGCCGCCGTCGCCCCGCGCAGGGCGACCGCCACCCCGGCGACCCCGCGGTGGAACTCCTCGACCTCCACCGCCGCGCCGGCGGCCCGGATCCGCTGCAGTTCCCGGTCCAGGCCGCGCCGGTCGGAGAGGGTCCGCGGGGTGTAGGCGGTGAGCGGCGTGCGTTCCAGCACCTCGCCCAGCTCGGCGGCACCCAGACCGGCGAGCAGCACCTTGCCCAGAGCCGTGGCATGCACCGGGGCGGGCTCGCCGACGCGCAGGCCGAGCGGCCCGGGATGCTCCGCGCAGCGGTCGACGTGCGCGACCACGACGTCGACGTCCCGCCGGACGGCCAGGTACGCGGCCGCACCCACGCCGTCGTGCACCTCGTGCAGCAGCCCGCGCACCGCCGCCGAGGGCCGGACCTGCGTGGTCAGCCCCCGGTGCAGCTCGGCGACCTTGTAGCCGAGCCCGTAGCCCCGCACCGCGTTGAGCCGGACCAGGTAACCCTCCTCGACCAGCGTGCCGAGGGCGCGGTACACCGTGGGCAGCGGGCAGCCGAGCCGGCGGGCGATGGCCTTCGCGGTCACCCCGTCGCCCAGCGCGGAGACGGCCTCGAGCACCCGCAGCGCCCGGACCAGCGAGCCACCCTGCCCCGAGGTCACGCGACTAGTGTCTCAAGGTGCAGTGATCGCGCAGCAAGCACGCCACCGGAGGATCCCCATGACCGACGACGCCGAACTGCGGCAACGGATCACCGAGCTCGTCGAGGAGGAGCACCGGCTCGAGCGCTCCCACATCGGGAAGCCCCTGAGCGACGACGAGAGGGCGCGGCTGGACCGCATCGGCGTCGACCTGGACCGGTGCTGGGACCTGCTCCGCCAGCGGGACGCCCGCCGGGCCGCCGGCCAGGACCCCGACGAGGCGCAGCCTCGGGACGCCTCGACGGTGGAGAACTACCGCCAGTGACCGCGACGCGCCCGATCCGCCCGGTGACCCGCGAGGCGCTCGCGGAGCACCTGGTCGAGCGGGCCGCCGCACTGCCCGGGCGGGTCCGCGTCGCGGTCGACGGGCCCCCGCCGACCGGGACCGCGGAGCTGGCCGGGGCCGTGGCCGAGGGACTGCGGCTGCGCGGGCGGGACGCCGTCGTCGTGCGGGCCGGGGACTTCCTGCGGCCCGCCTCGCTGCGGCTCGAGTACGGCCACCACGACGAGGACATGTACCTCGACGGCTGGCTGGACGTGGGGGCGCTGCGCCGCGAGGTGCTCGACCCGGCCGGACCGGGCGGCACCGGACGGGTGCTGCCCCGGCTCTGGGACGCCGAGCGGGACCGGGCCTACCGCGAGGACTACCGGGAGCTCGGCCCCACCGGGGTGGTGGTGGTCGCGGGCGCCCTGCTGCTGGGCCGGGGGCTGCCGTTCGAGGTCGTGGCGCACCTGCACATGGGCCGCGCGGCGCTCGCCCGCCGGACCCCGGAGGCGGAGCGCTGGACCCTGCCGGTCTACGAGCGCTACGAGCGGGAGCGGGACCCGGCGGCGGGCGCGGACGTGCTGGTGATGGCCGACCACCCGGAGCGCCCGGCGATGCGCGGGTGACGGTCGTGAGCGACGACGCAGTGGCCGATCATGCCGTGCCCGACGGCGCCGTGATCGACCGGTCGCCGCAGCTGGTCGGCCCTTCGGCGACCCGAGAACGAACGAAGGCCCGCCGACATCCGACGGACCTTCGGGAGGTGGTGGGCGAGGAGGGAGTTGAACCCTCACGTCCTTTCGGACACACGGACCTGAACCGTGCGCGTCTGCCATTCCGCCACTCGCCCGAGCGACTGGGAAAAGCTAGCACGACCCCTCGGGGGCCCGTGCGAGGGGGGTCCCCTACGCGATCGTCACCCGTCGTTCCGGCGCGCGGGGGCGGACGGTCACCGCACCACCGGTCCGGGTGTCACCGGACGCGGGCCTACCACGGATACGATCGGACATGCCGGTAACACGCCGAGCGGACGAAAGGAAGATCGAGTGGGCCGTGTCGATCGCTTCGAACGCCGTCTCCAGGGGATGGTGGACGACGCCTTCGCGCGGGTCTTCGGAGGCAGCGTCGTTCCCCAGGAGGTCGCCCAGGCGCTGCTCAGGGAAGCCGAGGACCATCTCCGGCAGCTCGCGGGGGGCCGGGTGCTCGCACCCAACGCCTACACCGTGCAGCTCAGCCCCGCCGATCTGGACCGCATGGCCGGCGACACCGCGGGGGTCGTGGACTCGCTCTCCGCGCACGTCGCCGCACAACTCGCCGACCAGGGATGGGACACCTACGGCGAGGTCGTAGTCTTCCTGGAGCGCTCCGAGGCGCTGCACACGGGACAGTTCCGCACCCGCTCGGCCGTGGACCCCGACGCTTCCCGTCGGTCCGCCGGACGAGCACGCAACGCAGGAGAAGCACCCATGAGCCAGCAACCGGGCCACCCCGAGGAGAACGGGCAGTACGGCTACGACCGTGGTGCCCCGTACGGCCAGCAGACCTACGCCCCGCCGCAGGACCAGCACGGTCAGCAGGCTCAGCAGGGCTACGGCCAGCAGGGCCAGCAGGGTTACGGCCAGCAGGGCGGGTACGACCAGCAGGGCTACGGCCAGCAGGGCGGCTACCCGCAGCAGGGCTACGACCAGGGCTACGGCCAGCAGGGCTACGGCGGCCAGCAGGGCTACGGCCAGCCCCAGTACGGCGGCCAGCAGGGCTACGACCAGGGCTACGAGGGCGGCCAGCAGTACGGGGGCCAGCAGTACGGCGGCCAGCAGGCCTACGCCCAGCCCGGGTACGGCCAGCCCCAGTACGGCGGCCAGCAGGGCTACGCGCAGCCCGGGTACGACGGCTACGGCCAGCAGTACGACCAGGGCTACGACGGCGGCTACGACCAGCAGGGCTACGGCCAGCAGCAGGGCTGGGGCGGCCAGCCGGGCTACGGCCAGCAGCTGCAGGCCAGCCTGACCCTGGACGACGGCTCCGGCCGCAGCTACCCGCTGACCGAGGGCAGCCACGTCATCGGCCGCGGCCAGGACTCGAACTTCCGCCTCCCGGACACCGGTGTGTCGCGCCGGCACCTGGAGATCAGCTGGGACGGGCACACCGCCACGCTGTCGGACCTCGGCTCCACGAACGGCACCACGGTGAACGGCAACCCGGTGCAGCAGTGGCAGCTGACGGACGGCGACGTGATCCGGGTCGGGCACTCCAGCCTGGTCTTCCGCACCCAGGGCTGAGCCGACCCCGAGTCCGGGCGGGAGACCGTGCGGGCGGGGTCGGTACGCTGCACCGTCCCTGCCGAGTCCCCTGCCCACCTCACGAGATCGGAGTGCCCGGCGAGTGCCCGAATTGGTGCTGCAGCTGACCAGAGCGGGTTTCCTCGCCCTGCTCTGGCTGTTCGTGCTGGTCGCGCTGCGGGTGGTGCGGTCGGACCTGTACGCGGCCTCCGGGCTGCGGGCGATCATGCCCGGCGGCGGCCGGGTGGCCGCCAAGGCGGGTCGCAGCCGGACCGCCCGGCAGCTGCTGGTCACCCAGGGCCCGTTGGCGGGCACCCGGATCACGCTGGACTCGCGGCCGATCCTCGTCGGCCGCGCGGACGACTCGACCCTCAAGCTCGACGACGACTACGCCTCGACCCGGCACGCGCGGATCAGCCAGCAGGGCGAGGAGTGGTACGTCGAGGACCTCGGGTCGACGAACGGGACCTACCTGGACCGGGCTAAGGTCACCGGACCCACCCGGGTTCCCCTCGGGGTCCCTGTCCGTATCGGCAAGACGGTGATCGAGCTGCGCTCATGACGCTGGTCCTGCGCTACTCCGCCCGCAGCGATCGCGGGCTCGTCCGGCAGAACAACCAGGACGCGGTCTACGCCGGGCCGCGGCTGCTCGCGCTGGCGGACGGGATGGGTGGACACGCCGCCGGCGAGGTGGCGTCCTCCCTGGTCATCTCCGCGCTGGCCCCGCTCGACGAGGACCAGCCGGGCGACGACCTGCTGGCCGAGCTGCGCGAGGCCACCTTCGAGGGCAACGCGGCGATCACCCGGCACGTCGCGGAGTCCCCCGACCTCGAGGGCATGGGCACCACGCTCACCGCGATCCTGTTCGCGGGCAATCGGCTGGGGCTGGTGCACGTCGGCGACTCGCGCTGCTACCAGCTGCGCGACGGGGCGTTCACGCAGATCACGAAGGACGACACGTTCGTCCAGTCGCTGATCGACGAGGGCCGGATCAGCGAGGACGAGGCGCACACCCACCCGCAGCGCTCGCTGCTCCTGCGGGCGATCACCGGGGCCGAGGTCGAGCCCTCGCTGACCATCCGCGAGGCACGTGCCGGCGACCGCTACCTCCTCTGCTCGGACGGGCTGTCCGGGCCGGTGAGCGACGAGACGCTGGCCGAGACGCTGCGCCAGTACACGGACCCGCGCGAGTGCGCCGACCGGCTCATCGAGCTGGCGCTGCGCGGCGGCGGGCCGGACAACATCACCTGCATCGTCGCCGACGTCCTCGACGTCGACTACGGCGACGACGCCCCGATCATCGGGGGCGCCGCGGGCGACGGCAGCGAGGACGGGATCGTCGGCGCCGACACCGCCGCCTCCCGGGCTTCGGCGACCACGCTCCCCCGGGCCCTGCCCCGCCGCGTCGAGCCCGCGGCGCCGTCGCGGCCGGACCGCCCGCACCGCCGCACCGCGGTGCGCGTCGGGGTGGCCGTGGCCGGGCTGCTCGTGCTGCTCGCCCTGGGCGGCTGGCTGGCGCGCGGCTGGGTGATGCAGCAGTACTACGTCGGGACCGAGGCCGAGCAGGTCGTGATCTACCAGGGGGTGCGCGGAAGCGTGCTGGGCGTGCCGTTGCAGACCGTGGCCGAGCGGACGGACATCACGCTGTCCGACCTGCCCGAGGACGCGCGCAACACGGTCGCCGCCGGCATCCCCGCCTCGGACGGCATCGACGGCGCCCGCGGCACCGTCGCCCGGCTCCACTCCCGGATGCTGCCGGTCTGCCCCACCGAGCAACCCGCCCCGACCACGCCGAACCCCGCGCCCGCGGGCGCCGCACAGCCCGATCCCAACGCCCCGCCGGACCCGAACGCGCCGCCGACGGACACCACGCCGCTGCCGACCGTCACCCCCGAGCCGGGCTTGACCTGCCGGCCGGCGAGCTGATGGCCGCCCCGGAGCCGATGACGGCCCGGCCGGGGGCGAACGGTCGGGAGGGTGCCCCCGCCCTGCCCACCGGGCGCACCATCGAGCTGCTGCTGCTGGTGTTCGCCGCGATCATCGTGACCGGCGCGCTGGTGCTGGTGGAGGCGAACCAGGAGCAGGAGCTCACCCCGACGCTGCTGTACGTGGGCCTCGCGTACCTGGTGGTGCTCACGCTGGCCCACCTCGCGGTGCGGCGGTTCGCGCCGTACGCGGACCCGCTGATCCTGCCCTCGGTCGCCCTGCTCAACGGCCTGGGCCTGGTGATGATCCACCGGCTCGACCTGGCCGACCAGGACCGCGCCGCGCTGCTCGGCCAGCCCGTGCCGGACTCGCTGGTGTTCAAGCAGATCCTGTGGACGGCCGTCGGGCTGGCGCTGTTCATCGCGGTGCTGTGGTGGGTCAAGGACCATCGCACGCTGGCGCGCTACGGCTTCACCTGCGGCCTGGTCGGCCTGGTCCTGCTGGCCCTGCCCGGCCTGCTGCCGTCGTCGATCTCCGAGGTGAACGGCGCGAAGCTGTGGATCCGCATCGGCGGCGCCGGGATCCAGCCCGGCGAGTTCGCCAAGATCCTGCTGATCATCTTCTTCGCCGCGTTCCTGGTGCAGAAGCGGGACCTGTTCTCCACCGCCGGCCGCCGGTTCCTCGGCATGGAGCTGCCGCGCGCCCGTGACCTCGCGCCGCTGCTGGTGGCGTGGGGGCTGTCGGTGGGCGTCCTCGTGGTGGAGCGGGACCTCGGCTCCTCCCTGCTGATCTTCGGGATCCTGCTGGTCCTGCTCTACGCGGCCACCGAGCGCGTGTCGTGGATGCTGATCGGCATCGGCTTCTTCGTGGTCGGCGCGCTGATCGCCTACCAGCTGTTCGGGCACGTGCAGGTCCGCGTGCAGGTGTGGCTGGACCCCTTCTCGGACTACGACAACCGGGGCTACCAGATCGCGCAGGCGCTGTTCGGGCTCGGCACCGGCGGCGTCGGTGGCACGGGCCTCGGCGCGGGTCGGCCCGACCTGGTGCCCTTCGCCGAGAGCGACTTCATCTGGTCCTCGCTCGGCGAGGAGCTGGGGCTGATCGGCCTGGCCTCGATCCTCGTCGTCTACCTGGTGCTGATCACCCGCGGCCTGCGCAGCGCGCTCGCGGTGCGGGACAGCTTCGGCAAGCTGCTGGCCACCGGCCTGTCCTTCGCGGTCGCGCTGCAGATCTTCGTGGTCATCGGCGGCGTCACCAAGCTGATCCCGCTCACCGGCCTGACCCTGCCGTTCCTGTCCTACGGCGGGTCGTCCCTCGTGGCGAACTACGCTCTCGTCGCGATGCTCCTGCGGATCTCGAACGCCGCGCGGGCCCCGCTCACGCGCCGGCCCGCCGCCCCCGCCGTCCCGATCGCCGACGCCGGCACCGAACTCGTCCAGCGGCCCACCACCGGGCCGATCCCCGGCCCGACCGGGGGCCGCCCGTGAACACCCCGATCCGCCGGATCGCCATCGCCGTGATGGCGCTCATCCTGCTGCTGCTCGGCAACCTGACCTACGTGCAGGTCGTGAAGGCCGGCGACTACCGCGAGGACCCGCGCAACCAGCGCGTGCTGCTCGCCGAGTACGCCCGCAAGCGCGGCCAGATCTCCGCGGACGGGCAGGTGCTGGCGCAGAGCGTCGAGACGGGCGACCGGCTCAAGTACCTGCGTCAGTACACGGACGGCCCGGCCTACTCGCCGCTGACCGGCTACTACTCGATGATCTACAGCTCGAGCGGCGTCGAGCGCTACGCCGACCCCGTGCTCAACGGCACGGACGACCGGCTGTTCGCCCGTCGGCTCTCCGACCTCATCACCGGGCGGGACCCGAGCGGCGGCAACGTCGTGCTCACGGTCAAGCCGTCCGTGCAGGAGCGGGCGTACGAGGAGATGACCCGGAAGGGCTACGAGGGCGCGGTCGTGGCCCTGCAGCCCAAGACCGGCGAGATCCTGGCGATGGTGTCCACGCCGTCGTTCGACCCGAACCCGCTGGCCAGCCACAACTCGGCGACCCAACAGCAGGCGTGGAAGGCCGAGAACGCCGCGGAGCCGGCCACCCTGCCGAACCGCGCGATCGACCAGACCTTCCCGCCCGGGTCCACGTTCAAGCTGGTCGACGTGGCCGCCGCGCTGCAGAACGGCTACACCCCGGACAGCCAGCTCACCGCGGCCCCGAACATCACGCTGACCGGCACGAACACCACGCTGGAGAACTACGCCGGCACGCAGTGCGGCACGGGCCAGACGGCGTCGCTGCGGGAGGCGCTCGCCCGCTCGTGCAACACCGCGTTCGCGCAGCTCGGCGGGGAGCTCGGGGCGGACAAGCTGCGCGCCCAGGCGGACGCGTTCGGCATCGGCCGCTCCGACCTGTCCATCCCGATGCCGGTCACCGCCTCGGGTGTCGGCGACCTGCCGGACACCGCGGCCGTGCAGCAGTCCTCGATCGGCCAGCGGGACGTGCGGCTGACCCCGCTGCAGAACGCCATGATGGTCGCCTCGATCGCCAACGGCGGGCAGACCATGGCCCCGCACCTGATCAAGGAGGTGCAGGGGCCGAACCTCGACGTCATCGACACCACCGAGCCGGACCGGCTCGGCCGCTCGATGCCGGCGAACGTCGCCGCCACGCTCACGGACATGATGCTCGGCTCGGAGGCCCGCACCTCCGGCGGCGGCAAGATCACCGGCGTGCAGATCGCGTCGAAGACGGGGACCGCGGAGCACGGCACCGACCCCAAGAACACCCCGCCGCACGCCTGGTACGTCGCCTTCGCCCCGGCGAACGACCCGCAGGTCGCGGTGGCCGTCCTGGTGGAGAACGGCGGCGACCGGGCCCTCGAGGCGACCGGCGGTTCCGTCGCCGCACCGATCGGCCGGGCCGTGATCGCGGAGGCGTTGCGGGGCGGCCAGTGACGGCGGGCAGCGGCCCCCTCCCGGTCCCCGGCACCCTCGCCGCCGGCCGGCTCATCGCCGACCGCTACAAGCTCGAGCGGCGGATCGCCGTCGGCGGCATGGGCGAGGTGTGGGAGGCGCTCGACGAGCGGCTGGGCCGCCACGTGGCCGTCAAGGTGCTGCGCGGCGAGCTGTCGGACGACGACGAGTTCCTCCACCGCTTCCGCATCGAGGCCCGTACGGTGGCCTCGCTCAACCACTCCGGCGTGGCGGCGATCCACGACTACGGCGAGGACGAGGTCACCGAGGACGGCCGGCGCACGGCCTACCTGGTGATGGAGCTGGTCCGCGGCGAGCCGCTGTCCGCGGTGATCGCGCGCGGCCCGATGGCGCCCGCCGAGACGCTGCGGATCATGGAGCAGGCCGCGCTCTCGCTCTACGCGGCGCACGAGCGCGGGTTCGTGCACCGGGACGTGAAGCCGGGCAACATCCTCATCCGCGTCGACGGCACCGTGAAGCTCACGGACTTCGGCATCGCCAAGGCCGCCAACGCCGTCCCGGTCACCCGCACCGGCATGGTGATGGGGACGGCCCACTACATCGCGCCCGAGCAGGCCAGCGGCGGCGAGGCCGGACCGGAGGGCGACGTCTACTCGCTCGGCATCGTCGGGTACGAGTGCCTGGCCGGCCACCGGCCCTTCCGCGCCGACAACGCCGTCGCGGTCGCGATGATGCAGGTCCGGGACGAGCCGCCGCCGCTGCCCGAGTCGGTGCCGTGGCGGGTCCGGCAGCTGATCGAGACGATCCTGGTCAAGGACCCGAACCGGCGCTACTCCGACGGCGCCGAGCTGGCGGCCGCGGTCGCCGCCGTCCGCCGGGACGAGGCGCTGCCCACCCCGGCCCGGATGCTCGCGCAGGGGCTGCGTCTGCCCCCGGCCGGCCCGGACGGGGAGGCCAGCACCGACACGCCGACCAGCCACCGGCGACGCAGCAAGCGGGAGCGCCGGGCGGGCCGGGGGCGGGACCGGAGCCGGGGTGCCACCGCGACGCCGTCCTCGCCCTCGTCGCCCTCGTCGCCCTCGTCCTCCTCGCCGGGGTCGACCTCGTCGCCCTCGTCGGAGCCGTCCTCGGCGCCCTCGCTGCCGCCGGTGTCCCCCACCTCCTCCCCGTCCTCCGCGTCGGGCGGCATCGGGGCGAGCGGCTCCGATCCGCAGCGCACCGCGGACCGGGCCGGCTCGGGCCGGGTCGCGCCGGGCACGGGCCCGGGTCGGCAGGCGTCGCGCCCGGGCCCGGGCGACACGGGGACGGGCTCGGGGCCGGGCCGGGCGGCTCCGGAGCGCACGGCCCAGGACCGGGCGACCCAGGACCGGACGACCCTGGCTCCTGCGGGCCCGGACCGGGGCACGTCCCAGCGCGGCGCGCCGGACCGCAGCACCCCGAACCGGGGCGTGTCGGACCGCGGCGCGTCGGACAAGGGCGCCTCGGCCCGCGCGGCCGACCGGAGCGCGTCGGACCGGAGCGCCTCTGAGCGGAGCGCCTCGAACCGGAGCGCAGCGGACCGGGCGGCCACGGACGGACGGCCCGGGGCGGGTGCCGCCCTCCCGCCGCGCTCGCCGGCCGGGGGCGTCGAGCCCGCCCGGGCCACCCCGACACCCACCCGCTCCGGGGGCGCGGCGCGCACCGCCACCTCCCCGGGCACGCCGACCCCCACCCCGACGCCGGGTGGCACGCCACGCCCGGCCGCGAACCGCCCGTCGCCCGGCCCGTCCCCGAGCACGTCGACCGGGCCGTCCACCGGTCCGTCGCCGCAGGGCGCCTCCCGCACGCCCCCGCCCCGCCCGCCGGTCGCGCCCGCGCCGCCCACCGAGCCGCTCAAGCTCGTCGCGCGGCAGCAGCCGAACCGCACCGGCACCGTGCTGCTCGTGGCCTTCGTGCTGCTGATCGTCGCGGCCGTCGTCGTGGCGGTGCTCACGGTGCCGAAGCTGTTCGCCGACGCCCCGGCACCGTCCACCGGGACCACACCGACCCGGGCGCACGCGGGGACCGGGGCAGGTAGCGTGTCGGGCCAGGTGGCCGTCCTCGCCCGTCAGGCGGCACCGGCCGGGCCCGCGGGGTCCACGGCCGCCCCGACCCGCACGGAGGAGGTCCGGTGAGCCCTCGCAGTCGCCGGGTCGGCGCACGCCCGGGGTGGCCGGGGACCGCGACGGCACCCGGCCCGGGCATGATGAGACCCGCCCCCGACCCCCTCAGGAACCGGACCCGATGACGACCCCCAAGCTGCTCTCCGAGCGCTACCAGCTGGGCGACACGCTCGGCTACGGCGGCATGTCCGAGGTCCATCGCGGGATGGACACGCGGCTGGGCCGGGACGTCGCGATCAAGGTGCTGCGCGCCGACCTCGCGCGCGACCCCCAGTTCCAGCTGCGGTTCCGCCGTGAGGCGCAGAACGCCGCCGCGCTCAACCACCCCGCGATCGTCGCGGTCTACGACACCGGCGAGACGCAGAGCGAGTTCGGCCCGCTCCCGTACATCGTCATGGAGTACGTCGACGGCCAGACGCTGCGGGAGATCGTCAAGACCACCGGTCCGCTGTCCCAGCAGCGGGTCATCGAGGTCATGGCGGACGTGTGCGCCGCGCTGGACTTCAGCCACCGGCACAGCATCATCCACCGGGACGTCAAGCCCGCGAACATCATGATCACCCGCAACGGCGCGGTGAAGGTGATGGACTTCGGCATCGCCCGCGCGCTGGGCGAGGGGCAGAACGTCACGCAGACCGCGGCCGTCATCGGCACCGCGCAGTACCTCTCCCCGGAGCAGGCTCGCGGTGAGCAGGTCGACGCGCGGTCGGACGTCTACGCCGCGGGCTGCGTGCTGTTCGAGCTGCTCACCGGCGAGCCGCCGTTCACCGGGGACACCCCGGTCGCGGTGGCCTACCAGCACGTGCGGGAGGACCCGCGGCGCCCGTCGGAGGTCAACCCGCAGATCCCGCCGGCGCTCGACGCCGTCGTGCTCAAGGCGCTGTCGAAGAACCCGGCCAACCGGTACCAGTCGGCCGCCGAGATGCGGCAGGACCTCATCCGGGTGCGCAACGGCCAGCAGCCGCTCGCGCCGATGGTGATGAGCGAGGACGAGCGCACCGCGCTGCTCGCCGAGCAGACCGCCGCCACCCGGCGGATCTCCGGCGGCGGCCGGCACGGCCCGCCGCCGCCCCCGCAGGTCTGGGAGGACGAGGAGCCGCGCCGGCGCACCGGGCGCACGGTCGGGGTCGTCGTCGCGGTACTCGCCGCGCTCGGCCTGATCGGCTTCTTCGCCTACCAGGTGCTCGGCGGGCCGGCGCAGCCGGACCAGGTCGCCGTCCCGAACGTCGTCGGGCAGGACCCGGACGCCGCGCGCACCGCGGTGGTCAACGCCGGGCTGCTCGTCGACCTCAAGCAGGAGCCCTCGGAGGTCGCGCTCGCCAACAAGGTCACGCGCACCGACCCCGGGTCGAACGTCCAGGTCGCCGAGCGCAGCCGCGTCACGATCTTCGTGGGCACCGGGCCCGCCTCGGCCACGGTGCCGGCGCTGACCGGCAAGACCCCGGAGGAGGCCGCCGCGCTGCTCGAGCAGCGGGGTCTCAAGCTGGGCGAGCAGTCCACCCAGGAGACCTCGGACTCCAGCCGGGTCGGCACGATCCTCTCGTCGTCGCCGGCGGCCGGGGTCGACGCACCGGGCGGCAGCGCCGTGTCCGTCGTGGTCGGCACGAAGCAGACCACGGTCGCGGTGCCGGACGTGAGCGGCCAGAGCGAGAACCAGGCCAAGCAGGCGCTGGCCAACGCCGGGTTCAGCTCCGTGCAGACGCAGAACGTGGACGGCGGCGGCGAGGAGGGCAGCGTCGTGGGCACCAACCCGGCGGCCGGCACGCGGGTCGCCCCGGGCACCACGATCACGCTGCAGGTCTCGCGCGGCAACCAGGTGCAGATGCCCGACGTCGTCGGCCAGTCGGTGAACGACGCGGTCGACCAGCTGCGCTCGGCCGGCATCCGGAACTACCAGCTGCAGGCCACCCAGGTGTCGGACCAGTCCCAGAACAACAAGGTCGTGTCGTCCGACCCGTCGGCCGGCCGGTCCGTCGACCCGGACGACACGGTCACGCTGACCGTGGGCCAGGCGTCCGGCGGCGGATTCTTCGGAGGCGGGAACTGATGCGCGTCCTGGTCGTCGACAACTACGACAGCTTCGTCTACAACCTCGTCCAGTACCTGGCCCAGCTCGGCGTCGAGCCGGTCGTCGTGCGCAACGACGAGCTGTCGGCCGGGCTGGACGAGCTCGGCGAGGTCGGCGCGGTCCTGGTCAGCCCCGGGCCCGGCACCCCCGAGGAGGCCGGCCGCAGCATCGACGTCATCAAGGCCGCCGGGGACCGCAATCTCCCGCTGCTGGGCGTCTGCCTCGGCCACCAGGCGATCGGCGTGGCCTGGGGCGGTGTGGTCGAGCGGGCGCCGGAGCTGCTCCACGGCAAGACCTCGCAGGTGTTCCACGACGGCGTCGGCGTGCTGCGCGGGCTGCCCGAGCCCTTCACCGCCACCCGGTACCACTCGCTGTCGATCCGGCCGGACACGCTGCCCGTCGAGCTCGAGGTGACCGGGCGGACCGAGACCGGGCTGGTCATGGCGGTACGGCACAAGGACCTGCCCGTCGAGGGCGTCCAGTTCCACCCCGAGTCCGTGCTCACCGAGGGCGGGCACCGGATGCTGGCGAACTGGCTCGCCAGCGCCGGGCACGAGGTGCCGGAGGAGCTCGTCCGCCGCCTCGGCGACGAGGTCGCCGCCCTCACCGCCCAGGTCTGACCCTTCCCCGCGCTCCACGTCCGACGGGCGCGGCAGCTCCGAGCCGGGCCATAGGGGGTCCGGACCTCGACGCACGAACGGCGCTTTCGCTCAGTCCTAGTGAGCGAGTGCGCCGTTCGCTCGTTCGTAGCCGGGCGCAGCGGGTCCGAGCCCAGGGTTCACCCCGCCCGGCACACCTCGTCGAGGCGCGGCGCACCCTGCGTGGTCCCCTCGCACACCCTGAGCGGGCGTTGCGCAGGCCGTCGACGCGGTGGGGAACGAACCGGCGGGTGTGTCGTACCCGCTGACCCCGGCCGGACCACGGCGACCGTGCCAGACAGGCCGCACATCCGGACGGCCGTCCCACACCCTGTCGGCAGGGTGTGCCGCCGATCTCCCGGGTGTGAGGCCGGGTCACAGCGGGTGTGGGACGCCCGCGCGGATGTGCCGGCGCCGAGAGGGAGTCGCCGCCCCGCCCTCACCGCCCAGGTCCGACCGCGCCCGCACGGCGGCCGCCCGCGCCCCCGGGTCGCCGGCTGCCCGGTCCGGGGTGTTCGGGCTGATCGCGCCGGTCACGTGCGGCCCGCGGCGTCGGCATGTTCGCTACGGTGGTCACGAGCGGTGCGCGCGATCGGCGCGCACCACGCCGTGCCACTCGCTCGAGAAGTCCACGAGGTCCCCGATGCCGAAGTCCAAGGTCCGCAAGAAGGCCGCCTACACCCCGCCGGCGACCGACCGGAAGCCGGTGAAGATCAAGGGCCCGACCCATCCCGCGTACGTCGCCATCATGCTGGGTGTCGGCCTCCTCGGGCTGGCCTGGCTGATCACCGACTACCTGGCCCGCGACGCGATCCCCTTCATGCAGGCGCTCGGCGGCGCGAACTTCCTCGTCGGCTTCGGTCTGATCGTCATCGCGCTGCTGATGTCGATGCGCTGGCGCTAGTCCACCACGCCGTCACGCTGCGTGATCCAGGCCATATGCGATGACCCGGGGCTCTGACCAGCAGGAACAACACGTGTGTGATTCATCCCCACTGTGGACAAGCCCTGTGGACAACTTTCACAGCTACGATGCGTGAACACCGCTGGGCCCCGGCCCCGGGGCTCGTCGCCCTCGCCTGGGTCCTCACCGCGGGCGCACTGGGCTGGCTCGTGGCGCTGCTGCTGACGGACACCGACCCGGCCGGGCGGCTCATCGCCGGGGTCGCCGCCCTCGGGCTGGGGTACGCCGCGCTGGTCGGCACGATCGCCCGGCCGCGGCTCGCCCTGCACCCCCACGGGCTCGAGGTGCGCAGTCTCACCCGCACGCGCGCCGTCGACTGGCCGGCCGTGCAGCGGGTCCGCGTGCTGCGGACGCGGCGCTTCGGCCGCGAGACCAGCCTGCTCGAGCTGGACCTGCTGGTCGCCGGCGAGGAGCGGCTCGTCGTCCTGGGCCGGCTCGATCTCGGCGCGGACCCCGAGGACGTCGCCGAGGTCGTGCGGCCGTATCTCCCCAGCCGCTCCTGACCGCCTCCCGGTCGACCCGGCGTTGATCACCCGGACGGTCCAGCGGCCCTCACCCTCCGCCGAGCCTCCGCGGGCACACGTGCCACCTCCGGAGGCTCGCCCCGGCGGCCGCGGCCTTCCTACGCTCGTCCTGCCGACGAGGAGAGGGAGATCGCCCATGATCGCCAGGACGCCGATGCGCGGGACCGACGGCTGCTCCACCGGCTGCGGGTGCAGCAAGCCGGAGTGAGACCGGCGGCCGGGGACCGACGTCGTTCCCCGGCCCGACCCGCGCCTCCCGCGAGGTCAGACGAACGCGACGGCGGCGGCCCGCCCGGCGATGACCGTCAGCACCACGACCGTGAGCACCACGAGGGCCCCGGCCTGCAGCACCGTGCGGTTGCGCACGGGCGGCACGTGGACCAGTGCGGCCGTGGCGGCGGCACCGAGCACCAGCCCGCCCAGGTGCCCGACCAGCGAGATCCCCGGTACCACCACGCTCAGCACGAGGTTCACCACGACCAGGCCCACGACCTGGCCCGTCGGGACCCGCAGCCGGCGGGCGACCACGAACAGCGCGCCCATCAGCCCGAACACGGCGCCCGAGGCGCCGGCCACCAGCGAGCCGGGCGAGGAGAACAGCATCACGGCGGCCGAGCCACCGAGCAGCGCCACCAGGTAGACCGCGAGGAAGCGGACCCGGCCCAGCACGGGTTCGAGCTCCCGCCCGATCACCCACAGGGCCATCATGTTGAAGACCAGGTGCAGCGGCCCGTAGTGCAGGAAGCCCGCCGTCACCGGGCGCCACCAGTCGCCGGTGGCCACCAGCCCCGGCACGAGCACCCACTCGCGGAAGAGCGGCGCGGCGTCGTTCGACCCGATGCTGCGCGCCTGGGCGGCGGTGAGCGCGAACAGCGCGACGTTGAGCGCCACGAGCACCGGCACCACGAGCGGACGGCCGCCGGGTTCGGCGCCCGCCACCGTCCTCCCCCGCCGGACACCCCGGCTGCCCTGGTACACGCAGTCGACGCACTGCTGCCCGACCGCCGCGTCCCGCAGACACTCCGGGCAGGCAGGCCGGCCACAGCGCGTGCACCGCAGTCCCGTCGGACGGTCCGGGTGCCGCGCACAGCCGGGCAGCGCGGCCGCAGGGTCCGGTGCCGGGTCCAGCGGGGGGTCGGGCGGTCCGGCGGGGTACGTCACTCGGCTCCTACTCGACGTCGATGTGCTGGATCACGACGTCCGTGAGCGGCCGGTCCGCCCGGTCGGTGGCGGTGTTCGCGATCGTGTCGACGACGGCGCGCGACTCCGCGTCGGCCACCTCGCCGAAGATGGTGTGCCGGCGGTTGAGGTGGGGGGTCGGGCCCACGGTGATGAAGAACTGCGAGCCGTTGGTGCCGGGGCCCGCGTTCGCCATCGCCAGCAGGTACGGCCGGTCGAACTTCAGCTCGGGGTGGAACTCGTCCCCGAACTGGTAGCCCGGGCCGCCGCGACCGGTACCGGTCGGGTCGCCGCCCTGGATCATGAAGCCGCTGATCACGCGGTGGAAGACGGAGCCGTCGTAGAACGGCCCGCTGTCGCCACCGGAGGCGTTCGGCTGCGAGTAGTCCTTCTTGCCGGTCGCGAGACCGACGAAGTTCTCCACGGTCTTGGGGGCGTGGTCCGGGAAGAGGATGATCCGGATGTCGCCCTCGGACGTCCGCAGCGTCGCGGTCTGCTTCGAGTTGGCTGGTGCAGTCACGTCGTCCATCGTGCCAGGGTCGGTGGGGCACGCCACCCCGGCACACCACGAGCGGAGGCCCCATGAACGCCCCGAGCATTCCCCCAGGCACGCGCGACGCGCTCGGCCGCGCCCGCGACCAGGCGGAGGCCGCCCTGTCGTCGCTGGGCGGCACGGTCGAGGAACTCGCGCACGAGGTCGTCGGCAAGGTGGAGGAGGGCCTGCCGGTCCTGGCCGAGCGGGCGGGCCGGCTGGCCGGCCGGGCCGAGGCCCTCGCCGGGGCGGCCGCCGCGACCGCCCGTGAGCGGCTCGACGAGGGCGTGCTCCAGGCCCGGCGCGAGCTGGCCGCCCGGATCGACCCCGGCACCCCGTCGCCGCGCCGCTGGTGGTGGATCGGCGCGGGCCTGCTGATCACGGCCCTGTCGATCGCCGGCTGGTTCGTGCTGTCCCGCCGCCCCCAGCCCGTCGAGCCGGCCACCGAGCCGCCGGCCACGACCCCACCGGGAGACGTCGCCCTCGAGGCGGGGTCCCCGGCCGCGGCGGCCCGCAACGGCCACTCCTAGGTCGTCCCGGGCAGGACCTCCGTGAGGAACGCCGCGACCGCGCGCTCGTAGCGCTCGGGATCGGCGTTCCACGCGGCGGTGTGCTCCACCCCGCCGACCTCGACGTACCGGATGGGCCAGCCCAGGTCCCGGCCGGCCGCGGCCAGCGCGCGGCTCGGCTCGACCGGCACCGCCGTGTCCGGGGTGCTGTGCACGATCAGCGTCGGTGGCCGGCGCGCCGGCGGGTGCCGCAGCAGGTCGAAGTCGTCGAAGTCGATGCCGATCCGACGGCGGGTGATCGCGGTCGCGACCGGGATCAGCTGCGGCGGGAGCAGCCGGTTGCGGGCCTGCCGGCGCAGCGTCGCCCGCCAGTCGACCAGCGGCGCGTCCCACACCACGGCGTCGACGAGCTCGGCAGCGGGCGAGCGGTCGAGGAAGGCCCCGCCGATCGCGGCGCCCATCGACCAGCCGACGAGCACGATCCGCCGCGCCCCGTGCCCGCGCGCGTGGCCGACCGCGGCCTCGAGGTCCTCCCACTCGGTGTCGCCGAGGTGGAAGCGGCCGTCCGGGCTGGGCGGGGCCTCGTCGTCGTTGCGGTAGCTGATCACCAGGACCGGCAGGCCGAGCCGGTGCAGCACCGGGAGGATCCGCAGCGCCTCGCGCCGCCGACCGCCGCGGCCGTGCACCGCGACCGCCCACACGTCCCGTGCCCCGGGGACCTCCCACGCGGGAGCCGAACCCAGCGGGGTCGCCACGTGGACCTCGCGGAAGTCGAGACCCCGGGCTCCCGGGTCCGGGTCGAACGGCCCGGCGTCGACGACGGCCGGTCCCTCCGGCGGCACCGGTCCGGACAGCAGGACCCGGCGCACCCCGTGCCGGTCGTCGGAGAGCACCCGCCCGAGCACCGCGAGCCCGTCCGTCCAGCGCAGGCCCCACACCCCGGGCTGGCGGACGAGCCGGCTGCCGGCCAGGGTCACGGCGTCGGCGTCGGCGCGCAGCACCCGCTCGGGATAGGCGACGATCCGCACCGGGTCGAGCAGCACGTCGGCGTAGTACCGGCCGACCCCGACCGCGCCGGCCCCAACCAGTCCCAGGCCCGTGCCGACGCCGGCCGCGAGCAGTCCCCGAACACCCACACGCCCGATCATCCCGAGTGGATCGTCCCCGCGTCGAGGCGCCGTCCGCCGTGACGGCACCGAGATGTCCCGGCGTCAAGCACCGCCGCTCCCCCGACGCGGTGAAACGCGTGTGACCTGCGTCTTTGTGGCCACCGCATCGGGTGAAGAGCGGTTCGAGGGCACAACCCGGTAACGGCATCTTCGTTGGCCCCGCAGATCCACACGCGAGTCGAGCGACGTTCGACATCCGGTTTCCCCCCGATCGGAAGGACCCCCAGACATGAGCAGTCTCGCCAGGCGCACGCTCGCCACGACGGCCACCGTCGCCGGTGTCGCCGCCCTCGGCGCCGCCTTCGCGGGCCAGGCGTTCGCCGCCGACCTGCCGTCGCTGCCGGCGACGCCCGAGCTGCCCACCGGGTCCGCGGCCCTGCCCGAGGCCCCGGCGCTGGCGGCCCCCTCGCTCGACTCCGCCCCGAGCGTGCCGACGGACTTCAGCTCCTTCTCGGTGCCCGGGGTCGCGAACCTCGAGGCCCCGAACGTGTCGCTCGACAGCAGCGGCAACAGCTCCACGGCGGGCGAGATCCCGGCCGCCTCGCACGAGGCGGCCCACGAGGCCGGTCCGGGCAGCGCGGCGCTGCCCGAGCTGCCCGCGGCCGTGCAGGACCACCTGCCGACCACCGGCGGCGAGCTCGCCACCCCGCAGGCCTCGCTGCCGCTGGCCGGCCCGGAGCTGCCGGCCCCGCCCGCCCTGCCGTCGACCTCGGACCAGGACCTCGACACCCAGGACACGGCGCTCCCCACCAGTGACCTCGGGGCGCCGTCCACGGGCGACATCGCCTCGCAGATCGCCTCCCTCGCGGGCTGAGCGTCCGCTCCCCACGGTGCCCGGAACCCCCGAACCGGGCGCACCCATTCCGACGCGCCGGCCGGCCCCTCCCCAGGGCCGTCGGCGCGTCGGCTCGTCGGGGCCATCGGGCGTGGGGACTAGCGGACGACCCGGCCGTGGATCAGCCCGGTGAGCAGCGGCGCCAGCGCGACCCGCTCACCCGACACCCGCACCCACCGCGGCCCGCCGTACGGGTCCTGCTCCTCGACCTCGACGACCACGCCCGGCCGCAGCCCGCGTTCGCCGAGGTAGCGCAGCGCGTCGCTGCGCCGGTCCGAGACCCGCTCGATCTCGAAGCGGCAGCCTTCCGGCGCGACGGCGAGGGGCTGGCCCCAGCTCTCGTCGTGCCGGCCCGCCGCCCCCGGGATGGGATCGCCGTGCGGGTCGTGCGTGGGATGGCCCAGCGCGGCGTCGATCCGCGCCTCCAGCCGGTCGCTCAGCGCGTGCTCGAGCTGCTCGGCCTCCTCGTGCACCTCGTCCCAGGGCATCTCCAGGGCCCGGACCAGGAAGGTCTCCAGCAGCCGGTGCCGCCGGACGACCCGCAGCGCGGCCTGCTCGCCCGCCGCGGTGAGGGTGAGGGTGCGGCCGCGCCGGACCAGCTCGCCGTCGGCCAGCCGTTTGACCATGGCCGACACGGACGGCGAGGACACCTGCAGCTCCTTCGCGAGCGCACCGGTCGTGACGGTCTCCCCGCGCGTGGACAGCAGGAAGATCGTCTTGAGGTAGTCCTCGACCGCGGGTGTCATGGTCCCCACGGGACGATGTTAGCCGCGCCTGACCTCGGCAGGACCGCACGATCGGGCCCCCGCGGGCCGGGCCGCCGGTCGGACCGGTCGGACCGCCGTGCCTCAGGCGGCGGTGCCGCCGGCCTCGATCCGCTGGCGGGCGGCGTCGATGCGGCCGGTGACCGGGACCCGCTCGGTCGCCGCGGCCAGCCCCATCTCCGGCGTGCCCACGTAGACGGACTCGGCCTGGGCGACCCGGTACGTCTCGTGCCACACCCCGACCACGCCCGGAGCCTTGCGGGCCCGCCGGTTGAACGCGGCCCAGGCCGGTCGGTGGGTGGCCGTGCGGTCGCTCGCGTAGGCGTAGAGCTTGTCGACCGAGCTCCAGTACTGGACCACGGTCGGGCCGCCCGCGCCGAGCAGCCCGCGGAACCCCAGCAGCCCCGAGTCCGGGTCCTTCGAGAGCTCGCGCAGCATCGGGCCCATGGCCAGCAGGGTCGGGAACCACTGGTCGACCCGCCACCACCGGTTGATCGTCATGCCGATGAGGAAGACCACGAGCTCGCCCTCGTGCTGGTGGGTCGTCCGCCGGCCGTCCGTCCTCGCCATCGCCGCCTCCTCGGATAGCAGATAGTGTCGCTCTCCAATAATGGAGAGTGGCGGTATCCGTGTCAACCCCCAGGTCTCGACGTTCCGGGCTCGCCCTGCCGGGTCGTGCCGTGATTGGTTGTCGCCGTGACGTCCACGCACCCGAAGGCCGGTCCGCGGCGATGATCGAGGTACGGCTCCTCGGCCCGGTCGCCGTCGTGGTGGACGGGGACGAGCGGACGGTCGGCCGCAGCGGCGAGCGGGCCCTCCTGACCCTGCTGGCCCTGCGGGCCGGGCGGGCGGTCCCGGTCGCCGGGCTGATCGACGACCTCTGGGGCGACCGGCTGCCCGACGACCCGGGCAACGCGCTGCAGACGCGGGTGTCGAAGCTGCGCCGGGCGCTGGCCGCGGCGGGTGCCCCCGGCGTCGTCGTGACCCGGGCGCCCGGGTACGTGCTCGAGGTCGAGCCGGGCCGGGTGGACGCCCTGCGGGTTCCCGAGCTGGTGGAGCGGGCCCTCCGGGCCGATCCGGCCCGGGCGGAGGAGCTCCTCACCGAGGCACTGGCGCTGTGGCGCGGCGAGCCGCTCGCCGAGTTCGCCGACGAGGCGTGGGCGGGACCCGAGCGGGCCCGGCTGGCGGAGCTGCGGCTGGCCGCGATCGAGGAGCGTGCGCGGCTGCGGCTGGCGGCCGGCCGGGACGCCGAGGTCCTGGCCGAGGTGGAGCCCCTGGTGGCCGCGCACCCGCTGCGCGAGCGGCTGCATGCGCACCGGATGACCGCGCTCTACCGCGCGGGACGGCAGGCCGAGGCGCTGCAGGTGTACGCCGACCTCCGCCGGGCGCTGGCCGACCAGCTCGGCCTGGACCCGTCGCCGGAGCTGGAGGCGCTGCACGACGCGGTGCTGCGCCGGCACCCGGACCTCGACCCGCCGGCCGTCGCGCAGTCCCGGACCTACGCGCCGTTGCCCGCCCGGTTGACGGCCGTGCTGGGGCGCGACCGGGAGCGGGAACGGGTGGCGCAGCTGTGCCGGGACCGGCGGCTGGTCACGCTGACCGGGCCGGGCGGAGCGGGCAAGACGACGTTGGCCACCGAAGCGGCCCGCACCGTCCCCGACCGGTTCCCGGACGGGGTCGTCCTGGTGGAGCTGGCCGGGGTCGAGGATCCCGCCCGGGTGCCGACCGCGGTGGTCGACGCGCTCGGGCTCGCCGGGGACGCCGCCGTCGATCCGGCGGAGCGGCTGGTCCGCGCGCTCCGCGACAGCCGCATGCTGCTCGTGGTCGACAACTGCGAGCACGTCGTGGACGCCTGCGCGGTCCTGGTGCAGCGCCTGCTGGCGGGATGTCCGTCGCTGCACGTGCTGGCCAGCAGCCGGGAGGCCCTGGCGGTACCCGGCGAGGTGCAGCTCCCGGTACGGCCGCTGCCGGTGCCGCCGGTCGACGCCGGCCCGGACGAACTGGCGGGGAACGACGCGGTCCGGCTGTTCGCCGAGCGGGCCTGGGCGGCCGCTCCGTGTTTCGTCCTCGACGACTCCACCCTCGGGCCCGTCGCCGAGATCTGCCGGCGGCTCGACGGGCTGCCGCTGGCACTCGAGCTCGCCGCGGCCCGGGTCGCGGTGCTGCCGGTGGACCGGATCGCCGAGCGCCTGTCGGACCGCTTCGCCCTGCTCACCGCCGGTTCGCGCACGGCGGCCGCCCGACACCGCACCCTGCAGGCCACGCTCGACTGGAGCCACGCCCTGCTCGACGACGAGGAGCGGGTCCTGCTCCGGCGGCTGGCCGTGTTCCGCGGCGGCTGGACCCTGGAGGAGGCGGAGGCCGCCTGCGCCGGCGACCCGCTGTCCGTCGGCGCGGTGCTCGACGTGCTCACCCGGCTCGTCGCCCGGTCGCTGGTCGTCGACGCGCACGGCGGCGACGGCCGGTTCCGGATGTTGGAGACCGTGCGGGCCTATGCGGCCCGCAGGCTCGACGACGCCGGGGAACGGGCCGAGTTCGCCCGCCGGCACGCCGAGGCGGTGCTGGCCCTGGCCGAGGCCACGGCACCGCTGTTGCGGGGCCGTGACCAGCACGCCGCCCTGGCGCGGCTGCGGAGCGAGCGCGACAACGTCGACGCGGCGCTGGCGTGGGCGCTCGATCACGTCGCCGACGCCCCGGAGGTCGGCCTGCGGCTGGTGGGCGCGCTGGGCTGGTGGTGGTACTTCGGCCGCCACGACGAGGGCAGGCGTGTCGTCGACGGGGTGCTCGACGCGGCGGTCGGCGGCTCGCCCGCGGCTCGCGCGGTGGCCCACCAGGCGGCGTCGCTGGTGTGGCGACCGGGCGCGTGCGTGGTGCACCCGAGCCCCCGATGTGCCACCGAGGCGGCGGTGAGTCTGGCCGCCGCCGAGGAGGCGGGGGCGGACGCGACCGCGACCTACGCGCGGATCCTGCTGGCCGTCGAGGGCGTGACCGGAGCCGACCCGGCGGGCGCCGAGGAGCTCCTGACCACGGCGGAGCAGGCCCTGACCTGCGCCGGCGACGAGTGGGGGCTGGCGCTGACCACCTTCGTCCGGGCCGAGATCGGGTTCCGCACCGGGTCCGTCCCGCTCGCCGAGGCCGAACGGCTCGCCCTCCGGGCGGCCGAGGGCTTCGCGGCTCTGGGCGACCGGTGGGGCCACTCCGCGGTGCTGGGCCACCACGGCACGGCGGTGCGCCTGTCCGGGCGGCCCGCGGAGGCCGTGCCGCTGATCGAACGGTCGGCCCGGCTCGCCACGGAGCTCGGCCTGCTGCTGACCCTGCAGTGGATGCAGGCCGAGCTGGCGTACTGCGCCCTGCTCCTCGGTGACCGCGACCGCGCCCTGCAGCGCTGCGCGGAGGCCGAGGAGACCGCCCGCCGGCTCGGTGCGGGTCCCGGTGCGGCCTTCGCCGCGCTCGTCCGCGGCATCGACGCGCGCCGCCGCGGCGACCTGCCCACCGCCCGGTCCGTGCTCGCCGCGGCCGTCGAGCACCTCGTGGCCGCCGGCATCGGCGGGCTGGCCGCCACGCTCGCCGTCCAGCTGGGGCACGTGCTCGAGCTGTCCGGCGAGCTCGCCGCCGCGGAGTGCACCCACCGCCGGGCGCTCGAGCTCGGGGGCGCGGCCGTCCGGCCCGCCGTGCTCGAGGGCCTGGCCTGCGTCGCGGTCGCCCGCGGCGGCAGCGACGAGGCCGTCCGGGCCGCCCGCCTGCTCGGCGCCGCCGCATCCGACCGCGAGGGGACCGGACACCCCGCCGACGCCGTCGAGCAGGCGGACGTCGACCGCGCCCGGTCCGGTGCACGGGCGGCCCTCGGTGAGCGGGCCCTCGCCGACGCCCTCGCCGAGGGGCACTGCACGGGCCCCGGCCCGCTCGTCGCCCGGGACTGACGGGCCCCGCACTCCTCCGGTCCGGGGTCCGTCGCTCCCGGCCGCCGGCCGACCGGGACGGACGCCGTCCCGTCCCGTCCGCCCCGGACAGCGCGGGAACAGCGGCCGGACAGCGGCCCCGCCGACCCTTCTCCCAGGCGTCCGGACCGCGGACGCACCGGAGGAGGGAACGCCGTGGGAGTACTCGAACTGCGGGTGCCGGACATGACGTGCGAGCACTGCGTCCGCGCCGTCTCCGCCGGGGTCGGCGACGTCGCCGGGGTCACCGCCGTCGAGGTCGACCTGCCCGGCAGGACCGTGCGCGTGTCCGGGGCGGCGGCACCGGACCGGGTGCGTGCCGCCATCGCCCGCACCGGCCACCGCGTCGCACCCTGACCCGCCCTCCGGCCCGTCCCCGACAGAACCGGGAGTCCCCTGTGAAGACCCTGCTCCGCCCCACCACCCCGACCGGCCACTTCGTCCGCCACTACCTGGAGATGGTCGTGGCGATGATCGTCGGCATGGTCGCCCTCGGCCCGCTCTGGTCGCTGGCCGGCGACGCCCTCGGCTGGACGCCGGTGCTCCACGCCACCGAGCCGGCGGCCCTGGTCATGGCCACGAACATGTCCGTCGCGATGTGCGCCTGGATGCGCGTCCGCGGTCACGGTTGGCCGGCGACCCTCGAGATGGCCGCCGCGATGTACCTGCCGTTCCTCGTGCTGTTCCCGCCGCTGTGGGCCGGCCTGGTCTCCGCGGGCACCGTGATGGTCGGCGGCCACGTGCTGATGCTGCCCGCGATGGCCGCGGCGATGCTGCTCCGCCGCGCCGAGTACACGGGCCACTGCGCGGCCCGGTCCTGACCCCTCCCCTGCCCCGCCGGGCGGGTCACGCCCGGCGCCACGTCCGAGAGGAACCGATCGTCATGGTCGAACTGCTCGTCGAGGGTGCCGTCGGAGGCGCCTTCTGCTCGCTCGTCGGCATCGCCCTGTCCCGCTACGTCCGCGACGTCGTCGGACGCGTCCTGCTCGCCGGCGTCCTGGTCGCCGCCGCCGTGTTCTACGTCGTGTTCGCCGCCCAGGGAGAAGCCGGCGGCGCCTGGCTGGTCACCGAGCTCGTCGGCATCCTGGTCTACGGCGGGATGGCCGTGCTCGGCATCCGGCGCTCGCCGTACTGGCTGGCGGCGGGCTGGGCCCTGCACCCGGTGTGGGACATCGTGCTGCACAACGTCGGCCCCGGCCGGGTCTTCGCCCCCGAGCCGTACACGATCGTCTGCCTGAGCTGGGACCTCGTGGTGGCCGCGGCCGTCGTCGTGGCCTACGGCACGGGTTTCGTCGGGCGCCCGCGCACCCGCTCCGCCGGCAAGGTCGCACTTCCGGCCGACGCGAGCTGACCCCGCGGGACGACGGCCCGGCCCGGAGGGGCCGGGCCACTCCCGCGTCCGGCTACCGCTGCGCCGGGGCGGGCTGCGGGGTGCGCGCCGCCATCTCCTCCGACGCCTTCACGACCTGCACCATGTCGCCGATCTGGAGGTAGGTGAACCAGGCCTCGGCGTCCGCGGGCTCCAGGTGGATGCACCCGGCCGACGACCGGTCGGGGCTGCCGGCGTGGAAGGCGATGCCGCCGTCCTCGAAGAACACGGACCACGGCATCGGGGCCGGGTCCCCGTTGGGCAGCCGGGACTCCTGGCTCAGGTGGTCCTTCTCCTTGCGGTACACGCGCAGCGAGTGCCCGATCGGCGTCTCCTGGCCGTTGCCCCCGGACGAGATCCGCACCGGCCCCCGGATCACCTTCCCGTCCTGGATCAGCCAGGCCTGCTGGGACTCGAGGTCGACGCACGCCCGGGCCGAGACCGAGCAGGGTGTGCCCTCCACCAGCGGCTCCGCGTGCGCCCGCTGGGCGGCGGGCGACTCGGCGGAGGCCGGGCCGGCGACCAGGACCCCGGCGAGCCCGATCGCGGCGACGACGGTCGCGAGGACCGCCCTGCGTGTGCCGGTGCGTGTGCCGGTGGCTGATGCGAAGCGCCGCGTACCCAAGCCCTGCCGCTCCTCGTGTCGATGTGGTGGCCTTCCGAGAGGAAGACGCCCACACACCCTCCGGGGTTGCCCGGTCACGCTGAGTAGATCTGCGTCACCGACCGGGCACTCCGTCCAACGCCCCGCACCCACACGGGAAACGCCGGGGCCGCGGCCGGTCACCCGGAGGCGCCGAACGGCGAGGGCGGTGTGGTCCCACCATGCGCTCGCGCACGGGTCCGTCCGGTGGTTGGCTGCCGGACGTGGACCCGATCGACGAGTGGACGCAGGCGCAGCGGCGGGTCGTCGAGCTGGTCTCCGGCGCGCCCGACCCGGAGGTGCGGGTGCCGGCCTGCCCGGACTGGACGGTGCGCGACCTGTTCTCGCACATGGTCGGGCTCGGCGCGGACGTCGTCGCCGGCGACGAGCCGGACGACCACAACGAGACGTGGACGGCCGCGCAGGTCGAGAAGCGCCGCGGGCGCAGCGTCGCCGAGCTCGTGGCGGAGTGGCAGGAGATCGCCGAGCCGCTGCGGGAGTGGATGCGCGGCCACGGCGCCCGCCCGCTCGGCGACGTCGTCATCCACGAGCAGGACCTGCGCGGGGCGCTGCACGCCCCCGGCGCCCGGGACACGCCGGGGCTGTGGGCGATCCGGGACCGCTTCGCCGGGCGGCTGGCGGACCGGCTGCCGGACGGCCCGTCGGTCGCCCTGGTCGGCGAGAACTGGCGGTGGACGCCCACCGGCACCGTCGAGGACGCTCTGGTGCTGGTCCGCGCCTCCGACTTCGACCTGGCGCGGCTGCTGATGACCCGCCGCTCGGCGGCGCAGCTCGCGAGGTGGACCGAGCGGGGCGACGTCGGCCCCTTCCGGTCGGCCTTCGAGTCGCTCGGCTCCCTCCCGGAGCGGGACCTGACGGACGCCTGACCGGTCGCGTCTCAGTCCCCGGCGCCGTCCCGCAGGGTGAGCACGACCCGCAGGACGTGCTCCACCGCCGACTCGAACAGCGGCCCGCGCAGCTCGCCGCGGGTCGCCAGGTTCTGCGAGGCGAACTGGAGCATGCGTTCGGGTCCGACCCGGCGGACCAGCAGCGCCGCGATCTCCTCGAGGTCCAGGTCGGGGTTGTCCAGCCGGGTGAGCGCGAACTCGACGATCATCTCCTCCTCGGTCACGCTCGCCTCCTCTCCCCCGCACCCATCGTTCCCGCCGTCGGCGGCCTGTCCGCGCGTGGTCGAACGACATCGTCGTCGCGCGCGTGCACCGGTGTCGATTCCTTCGAAAGAACGCCTTTTCTGGACTTGATCCAGTCCGGTCTTCGTGGTGGGATCGGCGTCGTGCAGAGCCGCGGGCAGGTCGAGCAATCCCTCCGGGAGGCCGCGCTGCGCGTCACCGCGCCGCGCAAGGCGGTGCTGTCCGCGGTGCACGACCACCCCCATGCCGACACCGAGACCCTGATCGCGGCGACCCGGGCGCGGCTCGGATCGGTGTCGCACCAGGCGGTGTACGACGTCCTGCGCGTCCTCACCGACGCCGGCCTGGTCCGCCGCTTCCAGCCGGCGGGCTCGGTCGCCCGCTACGAGGCACGGGTGGGCGACAACCACCACCACGTCGTGTGCCGCTCCTGCGGCGCGGTGAGCGACGTCGACTGCGCCGTCGGCGAGACGCCCTGCCTGACCGCGTCGAACGACGCCGGCTTCGAGATCCACGAGGCCGAGGTCGTGTACTGGGGCCTCTGCCCCGCCTGCAAGTCCCCGTCCACGGGCCGCTGAGCGCGCCCACCACCGACCCCACCGCCCCCACCACAGGCCGGTCCCCAGGACCGGCGTCCCCGTGAGGAAGGACCTGACGTGACCGACCCGAAGCCGCGCGACGACTCGGCGAGCCCGCAGGGCACCGACAGCACCGCGAGCCGGAGCGAGAGCGAGAACCCGGCCCTCGCCGGCCCCAGCTTCCACCCCGATCAGCGGCCGCGGAGCAACCGCGACTGGTGGCCGAACCAGGTCGACCTGTCCGTACTGACCAAGACCTCGCGGGAGTCCGACCCGCTCGGCGACGACGACTTCGACTACAAGAAGGCCGTCTCCCAGCTGGACTTCGACGCGGTGAAGGCCGACATCGTGCAGGTCATGCGCACGTCGCAGGACTGGTGGCCGGCGGACTGGGGTCACTACGGCCCGCTGTTCATCCGCATGTCGTGGCACGCCGCGGGCACCTACCGCCAGGTCGACGGCCGCGGCGGCGGCGGCGAGGGCGCGCAGCGCTTCGCCCCGCTCAACAGCTGGCCGGACAACGGCAACCTCGACAAGGCCCGCCGCCTGCTGCTGCCGGTCAAGCAGAAGTACGGCCGCAGCCTGTCCTGGGCCGACCTGCTGGTGCTCGCCGGCAACGTCGCCCACGAGGACATGGGCTTCGAGACCTTCGGCTTCGCCTTCGGCCGCCCGGACGTGTGGCAGCCCGACGAGGTCTTCTGGGGTCCGGAGGACACCTGGCTCGGCGACGAGCGCTACAGCGGCGACGCCCCGCTCGAGCTCGAGGGCGCCCTCGGCGCCGTCACCATGGGCCTGATCTACGTCAACCCGGAGGGCCCGAAGGGCCAGCCGGACCCGCTGGCGTCGGCCCACGACATCCGCGTGACCTTCGGCCGGATGGCGATGAACGACGAGGAGACCGTCGCCCTCATCGCCGGCGGCCACACGTTCGGCAAGGCGCACGGCGCCGGCAACCCGGACCTCGTCGGCCCGGAGCCGGAGGGCTGCCCGGTGTTCTCCGGCGGCCTCGGCTGGAAGAACCAGAACGGCACCGGCAAGGGCCCGGACACCGTCACCAGTGGTCTCGAGGGCGCCTGGACCCCGAACCCCACGAAGTGGGACAACGGCTACTGGGACACCCTGTTCGGCTTCGAGTGGGAGCTCACCGAGAGCCCCGCGGGCGCCAAGCAGTGGAAGCCCAAGGAGGCCGAGGGCCAGGAGCTCGTGGCCGACGCGCACATCGAGGGCAAGAAGAACCCGCCCATGATGCTGACGAGCGACCTCGCGCTGATCACGGACCCGGAGTACCGCAAGATCTCCGAGCGGTTCCGTGACAACCCCGAGGAGTTCGCCGAGGCCTACCGGCGGGCCTGGTTCAAGCTGCTGCACCGCGACATGGGGCCGGTCTCGCGCTACGTCGGCCCGTGGGTCCCGCAGGAGGTCCAGCTCTGGCAGGACCCGGTCCCGGCGGCCGAGCACGAGCCGCTGTCGGAGTCCGACGCCGCCGAGCTCAAGAAGCAGATCCTCGCCTCGGGTCTGACGGTCCCCCAGCTCGTGCACACCGCCTGGTCGGCCGCGTCGTCCTTCCGCACCACGGACAAGCGCGGTGGCGCGAACGGCGGGCGGCTGCGCCTCGAGCCGCAGGCGAGCTGGGCGGTCAACGCCGGCACGCAGGAGGTCATCGAGAAGCTCGAGGAGGTCCGCGCGGCCTTCGGCAAGCCCGTCTCGATCGCCGACACGATCGTCCTGGCCGGCTGCGCCGCCGTCGAGAAGGCCGCGGCGGACGCGGGTGTGGCGGTCACCGTGCCGTTCAGCCCGGGCCGCACGGACGCCTCGCAGGAGCAGACGGACGTCGAGACCTTCGCCTACCTCGAGCCGCGCGCCGACGGGTTCCGCAACTGGATCGCCCCGGACCTGAAGCTGCAGCCGGAGACGCTCCTCGTCGACCGCGCCTACATGCTCGAGCTCAGCGCCAAGGAGCTGACCGTCCTGATCGGCGGCCTGCGCGTGCTGGGCGCGAACACCGGCGGCACGCAGCACGGCGTGTTCACCGACCGACCGGGCGTCCTGTCGCAGGACTTCTTCCGCAACCTGCTCGACCTCGGGGTCGAGTGGAGCACGTCGAAGGACGAGGAGGGCGTCTACGAGGCCCGCGACGCCCAGGGCACCGTGGTCCGCACCGCCACCGCGGCCGACCTGGTCTTCGGCTCGAACTCGATCCTGCGCGGCATCGTCGAGGTCTACGGCGCCGACGACGCCAAGGAGAAGTTCGTCCGTGACTTCGTCAAGACGTGGGACAAGGTCATGAACCTGGACCGGTTCGACCTGCGCTGAACCACCCGTCCGACGACGCCCCGGTCCGCCGCACCCGCGGTGGGCCGGGGCGTTCGGCGTGACCCGGGGCGCACGACGGGCCCGTGATCGGGTGGACCGGTCCATCACCTCCGGTTCCGACGACGTCGCCGCTCGTAGACTCCTCGTGTGCCTCGTGATGTCCGCCCGGACCGTCCACCGACGATCCGGACCGTCGCGGCGCGGGCGGGCGTGTCGAAGTCGTTGGTCTCGTTGGTGCTCAAGAACTCGCCGCACGTCAGCGACGAGCGGCGAAGCGCCGTGCTGGCCGCGATGGCGGAGCTCGGGTACCGGCCCGATCCGATCGCGCGCAGCCTCACGGAGCGGCGTACCCGGACGATCGGGGTGGTCGTCGACGACCTGGCCAACCCCTGGTACGTCGGGCTGCTGCAGGGTCTGCGGCCGGTCCTGCACGAGCACGGGCTGCGCCCGTTGCTGGCCGACGGTCGTACCGAGCCCGACGCGGTGGAGGCGCTGTCCGATCTGCGCGTCGACGGCATGGTCGTGGTGGGCACCGCGACCCCCACCGCCATCGTGCAGGCCAGGTCCGTCTCCGCGGCGCTCCCGATCGTGGTCGCGGGAACCAGGGAGCCGCTGCTGTCCACGGTCGACCTCGTCGCCAACGACGACGACGCAGGCGCCCGGGCAGCGACCCGGCACCTGATCGGGCTGGGTCACCGCCGTATCGCGCACGTGGCGGGCGAGGGCGAGGTCGGGCGGATCAGGCTCGCCGGGTACGAGGGCGAGATGGCTCGCGCGGGCCTGACCGCACGGTCGGTGCCCGGCGACTGGACCGAGGCGACGGGCCACGCGCGGGCACGGGAGATCCTGGTGGGCCCGGACCGTCCCACCGCGGTTCTCGCCGCCAACGACCTCTCCGCGATCGGGGTGCTGACCGCTGCCGACGAGCTCGGCCTGGACGTGCCCGGAGACCTGTCGATCGTCGGCTACGACGACACGTTCTTCGCCCGCATGCAGCGGCTGTCCCTGTCCACGATCGACCCCCGCACCGTGGAGATCGGGCGAGCGGCCGGCGAGGTGCTCACCGGCCGGCTCGACGGCGACGCGGCCACCCCCACCATGCGCCTGCTCGCGCCCCGTCTCGTCGTCCGCAGGTCGACGGGGCCGGTGCCGGTCTAGTACCTAGGCGCGCCGGAGCAGGTCGGCGGCGGTGTCGAAGGCCTTGCGCAGGCCCGTGCGCAGGTCCGTCACGCGGTGCTCCGCGGAGAGGATCTCCACACCCCACGGCCCCGTCCAGCCGACCCGGCGCAGCGCGCGGACCAGGCCCTCGAGGTCGAAGGAACCCTCACCGCAGTACCGCCGGCGGTCGCGGGTGTCCTCGAACAGCGTGCCGACCGGCGAATCGTCGAAGTCGTTCAGCTCCACCCCGAACAGCCGCTCCGGCGGGATCGCGGCGACCTCCTCGACGCCGGTGCCGGCCCGGCCCACGTGCCAGGCGTCGACCAGCAGCCCGACGGCAGGGTGCCCGGCCGCCTCGACCAGCGCCAGGCCCTGGTGCAGGTCGGCCACGTTCGACCACGGCAGGAACTCCAGCGCCACCCGGGTGCCGTGCTCGGCGGCCTGGGCGCCCAACGCCGCGAGCGCCTCGACCCGAGCCGCCCACTCCCCCGGGGCCTCCGGGAAGTCCGGCCCGATCTTGATCGTACGGGCGCCGACAGCCTCCGCGGCCGCGAGCAGACGCCCGCGCACGGCATCGGAGGCCTGGCGCGCCGGGCCGGTGGTCCACCAGTCCCCGAGCAGCTCGACCTCGCGGTGCTCCATGCCGTTGTCGTCGAGGATCGCCCGCAGATCCGGCCAGGTCAGCTCCTGCAGGGCCCCGGCGAGGTCGCCGTGGGTGACACCGAAGCCACGGAAGCCCGCCTCGGCCGCCGCCTCGATGCGGGTGCGCAGCGGCACCGGGCTGCGCTCGTCGCCGCGCAGTGGTGCCGCGTCCCCGGCCGTGGTCCAGCAGGTGGCGAGGAGTGCGTCCTGCGGGTCGGGCATCGGTCGCATCCCTTCGGGCAGTGCTCACCGCGCCGACCCGCGGCCGGGGTTCGAGGCCGGCGGTGCTGTGGACCGGTCCGACGTTGGACCGGTCCAGAGGATGCGCGCCTCTCCGGAGGGATGTCAAGGGCAGCGTGTCCGCGCAGGACGTCACGCCGTCCAGCACGCCGTCATCGAGCCGGCGACCAACGCCTCAGAGCGCCTACGTCGACTCGACCGACCCGCACACGGTCACCGTCACCCCCACCCCGACCGGTCGCCCGCACGCCGAGGTCCCACCGGGCACGACCGCCGACTGGATCACGGCCCTCGTCGATCTGCCCCACGGGACGACGGATCCGCCGCCGCTGCCACCTGACCCGCCCGGCGGCCAAGGCCCAGGCTGTTCCGTGGCGATGCGAGTGCTCACCTTCGTATTCGGTACAGCCCGGGCACGCAGAGGTTCGTTCGTGGTGCAGACTGTGCCGTTTCCGGTGAGGAGACTTCAGGGGTTCGGGCGTGGACGCGACCGAGAAACCGCAGGGAGACCCGGTGTGCATCGGACTCCGCTCATGGTCAGCGAGCGGCCCGCGATGACGGCCGGCACCGGCCGGGGCCCGGCCCCTGCCGCCGGGTGGCTGGAAGGACCGCACACCGCGCTGGTCCACGGGTCCCGGCGCACCGACGACGAACGGGTCGGGGCCTGGATGACCGGCGCGCTGAGCCGGGGCCGACAGCTCTTCTACAAGCATGCCGATCTCTACGCGACCGTCCGGCACCGGCTCACCGCGCTGCTCGGGGGCGACGTGCTCGCCTCCGGTCAGGTGACACTGATCGACGCGGCGCGTTGCCACGCGGAGACCGGCGGAGAGCCGGCAGCGCTGCGCAGCTGGCACGTCGAGCTGATCGAGCAGGCCCGCGACGCCGGCCACCACGGGGTGGCGATCGTGTGCGACGGGACCGCGCTGCGCACCATCACGCCCGACCCCGCGGCGATGCTGATCCACGAACGCGATCTCACGCGGCTCGCTGCCTCGAACCCGCTCAGCGTGCTGTGCCGCTACGACACCTCGACGGATACGCCCGCGACCCTGCAGCTGGTGGTGGGCGCGCACACCGCGGTGGACGACATCCTGTTCGCGGCCCGCCACGACCCCGACGCGCTCAGGATCTCGGGGGAGATCGACATGAGCAACGCCGCCCGGTTCGGCGCCGTCCTGCGCGCCGCCATCGAACACGGCACCCGGACCGTCGAGGTCAGCGGGTTGCGGCAACTCGCCGCCGCCGGATGCCACGTCGTGCTCGACGCCCTGCCACCGTTGCGCGCGGCCGGCCAGACCCTTGTCCTGCTCCACCCCCGAGGCGCCGTGCGGCACATCTTGGACATCACCGGCCTCAGCGAGACCGAGAACCTGGTCGTTTCTGGATGAGACGCCGTCGACGGGTAACCCTCATCCTCGCCATCGGCCAGGAGGGGAGGCGAACGTTGTGCAGCGCCGGACGCGTCGTGTCCGTGGAGCTCGCCGACGCAGACATCGGCATCCTCGCTGATCTGCGGGAGTGGGTACACGACCTGCTCACCGACGCCGCTGCTCCCGAGCCCGCGATCACGGCGTCGCTGTGCATCCTGACCGAGTTGGTGACCAACGCCCTGACCCACGGCGCACCTGCTGGGCAATGCCGCCTGCACCTCGTCCCCGGCAGGGTCCTCCGCATGGAGATCGACGACCGGAGCCCGCACGCCGCCACCGTCGCCGACCACCCGAGGAGAACACGGGGAGCAGGCGGTTTCGGACTCGTCATCGTGCAACACCTGGCCAGCACCTGGGGCCAGACACCTCATCCGTCCGGAGGCAAGACGGTCTGGGCCGAGATCAACCTCGGCTAGGAGCCGCCCAGGCTACCGGGACATCGTCGTGGTGCTTTCTTCGCACAGGGTGCGGCTGGGCAGCTCCCCGTAGGCGGCCCGGTACTGCTGGGTGAAACGTGAGTGGGTGAAACCCCAGCGTGCGGCGACGCCGGCGACGGTCCGGCCGTCGTCGGCGGTGGCCGTGCGGAGCTCCTCGCGGGCGTGGTCGAGGCGGACGCGGCGCAGGTAGCGCATGGGGGTGGTGTCCAGGTGGCGGCGGAAGGCGAGTTGCAGAGCGCGGGGGGTGACGCACGCGGCGCGGGCGATGTCGGTCAGCGTGAGGGCGAGATCGGGATCGGCGTCGATGAAGGCGACCGCACGGCGCACGGCGGACGGGCTCGCGTCGTGCCGGTCCACGCTGCTCGGCGTGGCCACGGCGGTGGTCGGGAAGGTGTGGAGCACGCACGCGGCCAGGTACTGGCTCGCGGTGGAGACCACCAGTGGTTCCTGGGCCACGTCGGGAACGGCCATCACGCTGTCGCGCACGTAGGCGGTGGAGCGTCGCAGCTGCTGGGCCGCCTGCCGGGAGACCGGCCGGTGGTCGAGCACGCGCACCGGGTCCGCCGCATCCGCCTTCCCGGTCGCCGCCACGCGGGTCAGGAGGGCGGGATCGAGCAGGGTGAACTGCAGGCGCGTGGCGTGGGCGACCCCGGCGTAGGGAAGATCGGGCCGGCTGATCAGGAACTGGTCCCCGGGGCCGAACACCTCCTCGCCGTCCTCGCCCTCCGTGCAGATGGTGTTGGAGAGTACGTCACAGACGATCATCAGGCCCTGTGGCTCGGCGGAGTAGCCGATGTCGAAGCTGTAGTCGAGGTCGTCGAAGCCGATCTCGGGCGCCATCACGCGCCGCGTGATCTGCGCGCGCGTGCAGGCGCCGACCGCGCCGATGCGCATCCGGGAGTACAGCTTGCTCACGGTCGCCTCGACCAGGCCGACGTCGCTGCTGTCGAAGGTCAACGGTTCCATGGAGCTCGCTCCTCCCGTCCCTCAGGTGGGAAGCGTACGACCGGGCCGCAAGTCGTACCGCCGCATCGGGGCGGTGACCTACGGCCTGGCCGCCGAAGTGGTCGGTGACGGTCCGATCGGGGCGCCGGAGTCCGGCATCCCTGCGTAGTCGGGCAGCTCGACGCCGTTGATCGCGCGCTGGACCAGATCGGTGAGGGCGTCCATGTCCGGCTCCGGGCTCGGTCCCGTGTCCGGCCCGGGGACGTCGAGGCTGCGCACGTGCAGCCGTCCGATCTCCTGGTTGGCCTCGACGAACGGGCGCATCCGCTCCTCGTAGCCGGCGAACCCGGCCTCCGGGTCCCACCCGGCGGCGGCCAGTTCCCCGGCCAGCAGGTACGCGCCGACCAGGGCCAGCCCGGTGCCCTGCCCCGACATCGGCGACGAGCAGAACGCCGCGTCCCCCAGCAGCCCCACCCGTCCGCTCGACCAACGGTCCATCACCACCTGGGCGACCTGGTCGAGGTAGAAGTCCGGGGTGTCGTCGAGATGCGCCAGGATGCGCGGCGCCAACCACCCGAAGCCGGCCATCCGCTCCCGCAGCAGGCGCTTCTGGGCCGCGACGTCCCGATGGTCGAGGTCGAAGTCCGCTGACGGGAAGGAGAACAAGGCCATCGCCCGGGTGGCGTCCTGGATCGGGCGCAGGCCGGCGGAACGCCCGGCCTCCTGGCACTCCAGGAACCAGCGGTCCAGCCCGAACTCGTTGGGCACGCTGTAGAAGGCCAGCACGAGCCCGAGATGGCGCACGAACCGCTCCCGCGGCCCGAACACCATCGCCCTCAACGCCGAGTGCAACCCGTCCGCCCCGACCACCAGGTCGAAGCGCCGCCGGTCACCGCCCGCGAAGACCACGTCGACCCCGCCCGCGTCCTGGGTGAGCTCAGCGATCCGGTCACCGAAGACGTACTCGACATCGTCCCGGGTGGCCTCGTACAGCACCTGGGACAGGTCCCCGCGCAGGATCTCGATCTCCGCGATGTACCCGTCACCGCCGTCGTCGTCCGCGCGGTAGGTCTCCAGCACGTTCCCGTCCACGTCCACCGTGTGCGCCCCGACGGTCTCGGTGCACGCCGCGCGCACCGCCGCGTCCAGCCCCATGCGCCGGATGACCTCCTTGGCCACCCCCCGCGCGTCCACCGCCTGCCCACCGGGACGCAGCCCGGGAGCCCGCTCCACCACGGTCACCTCGGCACCCCGCCGGCTCAACCAGTGGGCCAGCGCGGGTCCCGCGATGCTCGCCCCCGCCACCAACACCCTGATACCGCTCACCCGGCGCCTCCTTCGTCGACTCGTCCGGAGGGAAGACGCCGACGAGGCCCGAAAGTCATCGCCTGCTGACTGCTGGCGATGGTGAGCGGCTGGCCCAGCAGATCGGCGAGCAGGACGTCGGCCTGCTCGGCGCCCTCTTCGCCGGCATGCGCAACGACCCCGCACTCCCCGCGGATGCGCCAGATCCTCGACCGCGACCAGACCGCGATGACCGCCGCCGGGTTCCGGCGGGTGACGTTCGACGCCCCGACGGCGACACTGCTGACCGGGGTCGCGAGCGCGGTGATCGTCCATCGGGTAGTCGTCGTCGGGTGGTCGTCGTCGGCGAGCCGTGCGACCGGAACTTCGTCGAACGACCGAGGCTCGCCCATGGTGAAGGACCACGTCAGAAGACGGAGGACAACGACGGCGACCAGACCAGCGAGGCACAGCGACGGGACGACGCCCCGTCAGGGCCGCCAACTCCCGGACTGCATCGCCATGAACCTGATCACGCAGCTCGACGTGCCTGCCGACCGGACGTGGTGGAGACGAGGGGAATCGAACCCCTAACCCCCGCCTTGCAAAGGCGGTGCTCTGCCAATTGAGCTACGTCCCCGTGGGCCTCACGCTACCGCGGTGGCCCGAGGTGCACGCGGTCAGCGCGTCGCCTCGTGCCAGGGGTCCTCGCCGGGGCGGCTCTTGACCTTGAGGAGGACCAGGATCGCGGCGCCGGCTGCGGCGACGAGAGCGAGGATCTTCTTCACGTCGATCACCTTCGGAGCCGGTGCCGGGAGGAGTGGGCCTAGCTGGATTTGAACCAGCGACCTCATCGTTATCAGCGATGCGCTCTAACCAACTGAGCTATAGGCCCCTGCGGCAGGAACGACTCTACATGAGCCCCTGCGAGCCCCCCGCACCGGCCCCTCGAACCGGGGCGGGAGGCGACACCGCAGGTCGGCGGCCCCTGCCGGGACCGCCGAGGCGGCGGACCTCAGTCGCGCTCGGAGAGCGTGACCTCGATCCCACCGACGAGGTCGGCGGACACGTTGTAGACGAACGCGCCCACCGTGAGTGCCACCGCGAACAGCAGGCTGTTGATCGCGCCGATGATCGCGGCGAAGCCGAACACGCTGCCGGCGCTGATGAGCGAGCCGCCGCCGCCCTCACCGCCGCCGGAGACCAGGTCGGCGTAGGTGCCGTTGAGCCGGTCCCACACGCCCATGCCGTCGAGCACGCCGTACAGCACACCGACCGCCACGAGCCAGATGAAGAACAGCACCACGGCGAGCACCAGGGCGAGCTTCAGCACCGACCACGGGTCGAACCGCTTGACCTGCAGCAGCGCCTGTCGCGGGGCCCGGCCGGCCACGTTCGGCACCTCGGCGTGCACCTCGGCGTCGGCGCCGCCCGGCAGGGTGGCGGTGTCGGCCGTCGCAGCCGCACCCGCCGCCGCGCCGCCCGCCCCGGGAGCCGCGTTCCGGTCGATGTAGGCCGTGGGCGCCTCGCTGAGCAGGGAGTCCACCGCCGGCGACCGCTGCGGGGCCGGGCGCGGGATCGGCGCCGCCGCGGTGGCGCCGGCGCCGTCGGCTGCGTCGCCGTCCTCCTCACCCTGCGCGCGCCGCCACGGCGGGGGCGTCGGAACGGTGCCGGGCCGGGCATCCTGGGTCTCCCCCACCCCGCCCGCACCGGCGCCCGACACGGCCTCCGGCCGCGGGCTCGGCACCGGACGGGACGAGGGACCGTCGGCACTCCCGGCGGAGGCACCGGCAGCCGGGGCACCGGCAGCGGGGGCACCGGCGGCCGGGGACGCCGCCGCCCCGTTGCCCGACGCCGACCCGTTGGCGGACGAGCCCGCAGCGACCGACCCGTTCCCGGCCGGGCCCGTGTCCGCGGCCGCGGGTGTGGTCCGGTCCTCGGCCGTGTCGGCCTCGGCCGGCGCCGCCGCGGCCCCGTCGCCGGGGAGCTGGGGCGAGTCGGGGCTGTCCGTGGCGACGCGCCCCTCGTCCTTGGCGCCCGGCGACGTCGCCGGCTTCTCGTTCTCGCTCACGAGGTGGAGCTCTCCTCGTCGGTCGGCGTGCAGGACAACCTGCGGGACAACGGGGTCACCGGGTGGCCCGGCCTCAGCCGGTCACCTCGGGGGCGTCCGCATCGTCCTCCGCGTTGCGCGCGACCGCCAGCAGCGTGGCGGTGTCGCCGAGGTTCATGAGACGGACCCCCTTCGTCTGCCGGCCGGCCTTCCGGACCTCGCGGGCCGAGGTCCGGATGACGCCGCCGGTCGACGTGATCGCGTAGAGCTCGTCGTCGATCCCGACGATGAGCGCGCCGACCAGCGTCCCACGACGGCGGTCGTACTGGAGGGTCAACACCCCCTTGCCGCCGCGACCCTGGACCGGGTAGTCCTCGATCGGGGTGCGCTTCGCGTACCCGCCGGCCGTGGCGACCAGGACGAACCGGTCCGACTGGACCACGCCGATCGACAGCAGCCGGTCCCCGTCGTTGAACCGCATCCCCAGCACGCCGGAGGTGGCGCGGCCCATCGGGCGCAGCACCTCGTCGCTGGCGGTGAAGCGGATCGACTGGCCCTCGGCCGAGACGAGCAGCAGGTCGTCGTCCGCAGCGCAGAGCACCGCGCCGACCAGCTCGTCCTCGTCCCGCAGGTTGATGCCGATCAGGCCGCCGGAGCGGTTGGAGTCGAAGTCCTCGAGGCGGGACTTCTTCACCAGACCACTTCTCGTCGCGAGGACGAGATAGGGCGCGGCCTGGTAGTCCTTGATCTGCATGACCTGGGCGATGTGCTCGTCCGGCTGGAACGCGAGCAGGTTCGCGACGTGCTGACCCCGGGCGTTGCGGTTCGCCTCGGGCAGCTCGTAGGCCTTGAGCCGGTACACGCGGCCCTTGTTCGTGAAGAACAGGATCCAGTCGTGCGTGGAGCACACGAAGAAGTGGGCGACGATGTCGTCCTGCTTCAGCGTGGCGCCCTGCACGCCCTTGCCCCCACGCTTCTGCGCCCGGTACAGGTCGGTCTTGGTGCGCTTCGCGTAGCCGGTCTGCGTGATCGTGACGACCACGTCCTCGACGGCGATGAGGTCCTCGTTGGTGACGTCGCCGTCGTCCGGGACCAGCCGGGTCCGCCGCTCGTCGCCGTGCTTCTCGACGATCTCCATGAGCTCGTCGCGGACGATCTGGCGCTGCCGCTCGGGCCGGTCGAGGATGTCCTGCAGATCGCGGATGGTCTCCTCGATCTCGGCCAGCTCGTCGATGATCTTCTGGCGCTCGAGGGCGGCCAGCCGGCGCAGCTGCATGTCCAGGATGGCCTGCGCCTGGATCTCGTCGATGTCGAGCAGGTCGATCAGGCCGGCGCGCGCGACGTCGACCGTCTCCGACGCCCGGATCAGCGCGATGACCTCGTCCAGCGCGTCGAGCGCCTTGACCAGACCGCGCAGGATGTGGGCCCGTTCCTCGGCCTTGCGCAGCCGGTAGCGGGTCCGCCGGACGATGACCTCGATCTGGTGCCGGACGTAGTTCCGGACGACCTGGTCCAGCCGCAGCGTGCGGGGCACGCCGTCGACGATCGCGAGCATGTTGACGCCGAAGCTCTGCTGCAGCTGGCTGTGCTTGTACAGGTTGTTCAGCACGACCTTGGCCACGGCGTCGCGCTTGAGCGTGAACACGATGCGCATGCCGACGCGGTCGGACGACTCGTCGTTGATCTCCGAGATTCCGGTGATCTTGCCGTCCCGGACCATGCCGGCGATCGACTCGATGAGGTTGTCCGGGTTGACCTGGTACGGCAGCTCCGTGACGACGAGGGTGGTCCGCCCCTTGGCGTCCTCCTCCACCTCGACCACCGAGCGCATCCGCACCGAGCCGCGGCCCGTGCGGTAGGCGGACTCGATCCCGTCCCGCCCGACGATGAGCCCGGCGGTCGGGAAGTCCGGGCCCTTGATCCGGGCCATCAGCGCCTCGAGGAGCTCCTCGTCCGACGCCTCGGGGTTGTCCAGCGCCCACGCGACGCCCTCGCCGACCTCGCGCAGGTTGTGCGGCGGGATGTTGGTGGCCATGCCGACCGCGATGCCGACCGACCCGTTGATCAGCAGGTTCGGCACGCGCGACGGCAGGACGACGGGCTCCTGCGTCTTGCCGTCGTAGTTGTCCAGGAAGTCGACGGTGTCCTCGTCGATGTCCTGGAGCATCGCCATGGCCAGCGGGGAGAGCCGGCACTCGGTGTACCGCATGGCCGCGGCGGGGTCGTTGCCGCGGGAGCCGAAGTTGCCCTGCCCGTCGATCAGCGGGTAGCGCATCGACCACGGCTGGGCGAGGCGGACGAGCGCGTCGTAGATCGCCGAGTCGCCGTGCGGGTGGTAGTTACCCATCACCTCGCCGACGACGCGGGCGCACTTGACGTAGGAGCGCTCCGGCCGGAAGCCGTTCTCCCCCATCGAGTAGAGGACGCGCCGGTGCACCGGCTTGAGGCCGTCCTCGACGAGGGGCAGCGCACGCCCGACGATCACGCTCATCGCGTAGTCGATGTACGAGCGCTGCATCTCGTGCTGGATGTCGACCGGCTCGATCCGGTCGCCGCCGCCGTCGCCCCCGGCCGACCCGGTCGGCGGGAGCGTGGGGTCCAGGGTGTCGGTCATGGTCCTTCTCTCACGTGCGATCCGTACGTACGTCTACGACACTCGTGTGATCTAGACGTCCAGGAAGCGCACGTCCTTCGCGTTGCGGGTGATGAAGGAGCGACGCGACTCCACGTCCTCACCCATGAGGACCGAGAACAGCTCGTCCGCCGTGGCGGCGTCGTCGAGCGTGACACGCAGCAGGACCCGGTGCGCCGGGTCCATCGTCGTCTCCCAGAGCTCCTTGGCGTTCATCTCGCCGAGACCCTTGTAGCGCTGCACGCCCTCGTCCTTGGGCAGCTTCTTGCCGGCCTCGCGGCCGGCCGCGATCAGCCCGTCCCGCTCCGCGTCCGAGTAGGCGAACTCCGGTTCCACGCCGCGCCCGCTCCACTTGATCTTGTACAACGGCGGCTGCGCGAGGAACACGTGACCGGCCTCGACCAGCGGCCTCATGAAGCGGAACAGCAGGGTGAGCAGCAGTGTGCGGATGTGCTGGCCGTCGACGTCCGCGTCGGCCATCAGCACGATCTTGTGGTACCGCAGCTTCGAGAGGTCGAACTCCTCGTGGATGCCGGTGCCCAGCGCCGTGATGATCGACTGGACCTCGGTGTTCTTGAGGACGCGGTCGATGCGGGCCTTCTCCACGTTGATGATCTTGCCGCGGATCGGGAGGATGGCCTGGTACATCGAGTCCCGGCCGGACTTCGCCGAGCCGCCGGCGGAGTCGCCCTCCACGATGTAGACCTCGGACCTGGTGGGGTCGGTGGAGCGGCAGTCCGCCAGCTTGCCCGGCAGCCCGCCGATGTCGCCCGCGCTCTTGCGTCGGACCAGCTCGCGCGCCCGGCGGGCGGCCAGCCGCGCCTGCGCCGAGGAGACGGCCTTGTTGACGATGATCTTCGCCTCGGCCGGGTTGCGCTCGAACCAGTCCGCCAGCCACTCGTTGCTGATCTTCTGGACGAACGACTTCACCTCGGTGTTGCCGAGCTTGGTCTTGGTCTGGCCCTCGAACTGCGGCTCCGCGACCTTGACCGACACGATCGCGGCCAGGCCCTCGCGGATGTCGTCCCCGGACAGCGCCGGGTCCTTCTCCTTGAGCAGCTTCTTGTCCCGCGCGTAGCGGTTGACCGTGGTGGTCAGGGCGGAGCGGAAGCCCTCCTCGTGCGTGCCACCCTCGTGGGTGTTGATCGTGTTGGCGAAGGTGTAGACGGACTCGGAGTAGCCCGAGTTCCACTGCATCGCGACCTCGACCTGGTGCCCGGGGCCCTCGCCGGTGTACCCGATGACCTTGCGGTGGATCGGGTCCTTGCTCTTGTTGAGGTGGGCGACGAAGTCCTCGAGCCCGCCCGGGTAGTGGAAGGTCTGCTCCTTGACCTTCGCCACGAAGCCCTCGGCGTCCGGCTCCTCGGCCTCCTCCGAGTCCCCGTTGCGCTCGTCGCGCAGGACGATGGTGAGCCCCTTGTTGAGGAACGCCATCTCCTGCAGCCGGCGCTGGATGGTCTCCAGGTTGTAGGTCGTGGTCTCGAAGATCGTCGGGTCGGCCCAGAAGGTGATGGACGTGCCGGTGCGCTTCGTGGCCTCGCCCTTGTGCAGGACACCGGGGACCGAGTGGTCGTACCGCTGGGTCCAGACGTGGCCGCTGACGTGGATCTCGACCTCCAGTCGGCTCGACAGCGCGTTCACCACGGAGACGCCGACGCCGTGCAGACCGCCGGACACCGCGTAGGACTTGCCGTCGAACTTCCCGCCCGCGTGCAGCACGGTGAGCACGACCTCGACGGCGGGCTTCTTCTCCACCGGGTGCATGTCGACCGGGATGCCGCGGCCGTCGTCCACCACGCGGACGCCGCCGTCCGCGGTCAGGGTCACCTCGACACGCGTCGCGTACCCGGCCATCGCCTCGTCGACCGCGTTGTCCACGACCTCCCAGATGAGGTGGTGCAGACCGCGCTCGCCGGTGGAGCCGATGTACATGCCGGGACGCTTGCGGACGGCCTCCAGGCCCTCGAGGACCGTGATCGACGACGCGCTGTAGCCGCTCTTCTTCTCCGCCACGGGCTGTTGGTCTCCTCGCCACGAGAGCCGGCCCGGGGACGCGCGGGACGCGCGCCGGTACCGGCGAGGACCGGGCGGGGTACGGGGTCCGCTCGGCACTACTGATGATTCTACCGGTCCGGCCCGACAGGAATGCGGCTAGGACACGTCCAGAAGCGTCACAGCGGCGCGATCCGGCCGCGAATCGGGTCCGGACGGCGGGAACGGGGGTCGAACGGCGCTCCCGCGGCGTCATGTCGCGCTGAGCGGCCCCCTGGCGGACGCGAACGGTCGCCCCCGTCTCCTCCTGCCGGGCCGGACGAACGGCACCTTCGTTCCATCCTAGTGAGCGACAGTGCCGTTCGTGCTGGTCGCGGCGGTGCGTCGGAAGGCGTCAGCCGTACGTGTCCCGACAGTCGGGGGGCTCCGCCCCCGACGACCCCCGGACGGCCGCCCGGGTACAGCACTCCCTGGCAGGATCAGCCGTACGTGTCGCGGGGGCCGCGGCCGCGGACGTGGCGCGGGCCGTGCCGCCAGCTCGGCCCGCTCGGCCCGACGACCCGGATCCGGCGCACGACGTCCGGCCCCACCGCCCCCGCGAGCCGCTGCAGCAGCTGGCGCTGCAGGGTGCGCAGCTGCGTGGCCCACGCCGTCGACTCCGCCTGCAGGGTGAGCTCGCCGTCCCGCAGCGAGACGGGTGTGCAGTGGTCCGCGATGTCCGGGCCGACGAGCGTGGGCCAGCGCCCGAGCACCGTCGCGTCCGTCAGCCGCGAGGACCAGCCGCGGTCCATCGCCACCCGGGACACCAGCCGGCCGAACGGCTGCGGGTCCCGGTTGTCCGGTCCCGGGCCCGACCAGCGACGGCGCCGTCCCCGGCCGAAGTTCTTCGGCCGCACCCCGCGTTGCTCGGCCTCCCGCTCCTGCCGCTTCTGGGCGTTGGCCTCACGGGCCGCGGCGAGGGCGTCCCGGGCCAGGTCCGCGCCACGCCGCCCGTCGTCGCCGGGCGGCTCCTCCCCCTCACGACGAGCGGTCGGGGAGATCCCGTCCCCAGGGCTGTGGACAGGGTTGTGGGTCACCGGACGGCTCGACGGTCGATCGACCGCGGCGGGCGGTGCGTTGTGACTGGAGTCACGAGAGGAGCGGAAGTTATCCACAGTATCCACAACCTTGTCCCCAGGAGCGCCCGGTGGCGGGGCGCTCGACGTCTTCCGTTCCGTCGCACGTCAGGTGGTGTTCGGCGGTGGTGTGCCCGGTTCGACCCGTACCGCCGATCCACCGCCCACCGCGTAGCGCGTCCCCACCAGCTCCGCCGGGACGTCCTCGGCGACCGCGGCGGTCACGACGACCTGCTCCGCCTCTGCGGCGACCGCGGACAACGCGCGGCGCCGCTGCGCGTCCAGCTCGGCGAACACGTCGTCGAGGACGAGGACCGGCTCGACGTCGTCCGCCTTGAGCAGACGGTAGGAGGCCAGGCGCAGGGCGAGCGCGATCGCCCACGACTCGCCGTGGCTCGCGTAGCCCCTGGCCGGCCCCTCGCCGAGGTTGAGCAGCAGGTCGTCGCGGTGCGGACCGACCAGACACACCCCGCGCTCGATCTCCTGCCGGCGCACCTGGGCCAGCTCGTCGAGCAGGAGCGCCTCGAGTTCGGGCGCGGTGCCCGGCAGCTCGCCCGGGATCGAGCAGCGGTAGGCCAGGGTCAGCGGGTCCGACGACGGCGCCACCTCGGCGAACGCCTTCTCGGCGTGCGGTGCGATGCCCTCGACCAGCTCGAGCCGCCCGGCCAGCAGTGCGGCCCCGTGCCGGGCGAGGTGCCCGTCCCACACCTCCAGCGTGGAGAGGTCCGCGTGCCGGGTGCGCGCGGTCTTGAGCAGCGCGGACCGCTGGCGCAGCACCCGCTCGTAGTCGCTGCGGACGCCGGCGTAGCGCGGGTACCGGGCCACCAGCAGCTCGTCGAGGAACCGCCGGCGCTCACCGGGGTCGCCGCGGACGAGGGCGAGGTCCTCCGGCGCGAACAGGACGCTGCGCAGGATGCCGAGGATCTCGCGCGGGCGGGCCACCGGTGCGCGGTTGACCCGGGCCCGGTTGGCCTTCCCGGCGGTGATCTCCAGCTCGACGTTCAGCTCCCGGCCCTGGTGCACGACCTGGCCGCGGACGATGGCGCGCTGGGCGCCGCGCCGGATCAGCGGGGCGTCCGTGGCGACCCGGTGCGAGCCGAGCGTGGCGAGGTACCCGATCGCCTCGACCAGGTTGGTCTTGCCGACGCCGTTCGACCCGACCAGGACGGTGACGCCCGGTTCCAGGAGGAGCTCCGCGCGTTCCCAGGAACGGAAGTCCTCGACGGCGAGCCGACGCAGATGCACCTCGTAGGTCTACCTCAACCGTGCGTGGAGCCGGTGCCCGAGCTGGGGCCCGCGACGTCCCCGGGTGCGCCGGCCGGACCGGCGGCCTTCTTCACCGCGTGCCCGCCGAACTGGTTGCGCAGCGCCGCGACGGCCTTCATCGCCGGCGACTCGTCCTGGCGCGAGGCGAAGCGCGCGAACAGGGCCGCGGAGATCACCGGCAGCGGGACGGCGTGCTGGATGGCCTCCTCGATCGTCCAACGGCCCTCGCCCGAGTCGTCGACGTAGCCCTCGAGCCCCGCCAGGTGCGGGTCCTCGCGCAGCGCGTTGACCAGCAGGTCCAGCAGCCAGGAGCGGACGACGGTGCCGCGCGACCACGCCTGGACCACCGCGGGCACGTCGTGGATCAGCTCCGCGGCCTCCATCAGCTCGAAGCCCTCGGCGTAGGCCTGCATGAGGCCGTACTCGATGCCGTTGTGCACCATCTTCGCGAAGTGGCCGGCGCCGACCGGGCCGGCGTGCGCGAAGCCCTCCTCGCGCGGGCCCTCCGGGCGGAGCGCGTCGAAGATCGGCATGGCGAGCTCGATGTGCTCCTGCGCGCCGCCCGCCATCAGGCCGTAGCCGTTGTCCCTGCCCCAGATGCCGCCGGACACGCCGCAGTCCACGTAGCCGATCCCCTTGGCGTGCAGCAGCTCGGCGTTGGGGCCGTCGTCGGTGTAGCGGGAGTTGCCGCCGTCGATCACCAGGTCGCCGGGCTCGAGGATGTCCGCCAGGGCGCGGACGGTGGAGCGGGTCGGCTCGCCGGAGGGCACCATCACCCAGACCACGCGCGGTGTGGACAGCGCCTTCGCCAGGTCCTCGAGGGAGGGCACGTCGGTCACCTCGGGGCGCGGGTCGAACCCGACGACCTCGTGGCCCGCCGCGCGCACCCGGTCCCGCATGTTCCCGCCCATGCGGCCCAGGCCGATCAGTCCGAGTTGCACGTCCCGCTCCTCACAGCTCGCTCGTGGTCCCCGCGCCGGCCGGCGCCGGGCCCATCGTGCCGCATCCGGGGCCGGGACGATCAGTCGGAGCGGAGCGTCGGTGCAGGTGCCCGCGTCGAGGATCCTGCTCAGCGCGGATGATCTGCGCTCAGCCCGGCAGACGGACCGGCATCAGGAGGTGGAGATACCCGGGAACGGCCGGGGCCTCGGACTCGCCCTCGGCACCGTCGGCCGGCGGGACGACCGGGCGCACCAGGGCGGGCCGGTTCGGCGTGGTGAACGTGAGCTGCGCCTTCTCGGTGTGCAGCGCGCCCAGGGCGTCGAGCAGGTAGCCGGGATTGAACGCGATGGTCAGCGCGGTGCCGTCGAGCGCGCAGGGCAGCTCCTCCTCGGCGCTCCCGACGTCCTCGCCGCCGGCCGCGAGCCGCAGGCCCTCCTCGCCGAACTCCAGCCGGATCTGCGCGACCCGGTCCGCGACCAGCGAGACACGCTTGATCGCCTCGACGAGCGCGGCGACGTCGAGCTCCGCCGCGGTGGTGTGCTCCGCGGGGATCAGCTGGCGGAAGCGCGGGAACTCCGCGTCCAGCAGGCGGGTAGTGGCGCGGCGACCGCCGCCGGTCAGGCCGAGCATCCCGTCCCCGGCGGAGAGCGCGATCTCGACGGTGCCGGCGCCGGCCAGCGTCTTCGCCACGTCCGAGAGGGTCTTCGCCGGGATGAGCACCGCGGTGGACACCCCGGCGTCCTCGGGCTGCCAGTCCAGCTCGCGGACCGCGAGCCGGAACCGGTCCGTCGCCGCGAGGGTCAGCCGGGAGCCCTCGATCTCCAGCCGGACGCCGGTGAGCATCGGCAGCGTGTCGTCCCGGCCCGCGGCGACGGCGACCTGCGCGACCGCACCGGCCAGCTCGGCGGCGTCGACCGTGCCGGCGCGCTGGGGCATCGCCGGTAGCTGCGGGTAGTCCTCCACCGGCATGATCGGCAGCGAGAAGCGGCTGTTGCCGCAGTTGATCGTGGCGCGGGCGCCGTCGACCACGAGGTCGACCGGCTTGTTCGGCAGGGCGCGGGTGATGTCCGCGAGCAGCCGGCCGGAGACGAGTACCTGGCCCGGGTCGCCGATCGTCGCGTCGAGCTCCACGCGGGCCGAGGTCTCGTAGTCGAACCCGGACACCGTCAGCCGCTCGCCGCCCTCCGCCGAGGCGGCGTCGATCAGGACGCCGCCGAGGACCGGAACCGGCGGCCGCGCGGGCAGGCTGCGCGCGACCCAGGCGGCAGCGTCGGCGAGGACGTCGCGTTCGACCCGGAACTTCATGGCGAGGGAGACCTTTCACCGGTGGTCACGGGGTGTGACCGGAGGTGGCACACGGGACGGGCTGTGAGGAGCCCGGACGGAGCGGGGCCACCGGCGGGTCCCCGGCGGTCCGGCCGTGGAACGGCTCCCCCGGGACTCCGCCGACGGCCCGGCGGTCCGGGATCGGCCGACTCACCGTAGAGCCTCGCGCGGCCGGGTGTCACGTCGCCCGGGTCCCGTCCGGCGAGCGGTCGGCGGAGGCCGGTTCCGGCCCCGTCCGAGTGCCCCGTCCACCCCGTTCTTTCTCTTCGAGATTGTGAAAGAGAGAACTCCAGGGACAGGGACAGGTCCTGTGCACAGTGTGGATACACGCCGTCGCTGCAGGTCACACGGTGCGGCGTCCTGGGGACGGAGCCTCGGGACCGAGTCGGGACGGACGGCGCGGATCGTGGATGGCCGGCGTTCTCGCCAGGTTGTCCGTCGCCCATCCCCGTCGCCGGAGGGAGTTGTCCACTGTTCTCGGGGCGTCCGTCCACGGGCTCCGGCGCGACAATCCACAGAGTTGTCCCCAGATGTGGGTGAAGCGTGGCCGTGCGTCCACGCTGTGCGACCGGTCGGCGTCGTCGCGGCAACCCGGTGGCGAGGGGCGGCACCCACAGAAGTCCCGCCCTGCACACGCTCTGCAACGGACCGTGACGATTTCCGTGACGAAGCGGGGCCGGCGCTGGGCCGACGGTGCGCCGAACGCCCATTACCGGACGACGAGCGGTGAGCGTCGGAGCGACACGCGGGGGATTTCGATCTCCACCGGATGGAGATCGGCTGTCGGAGGTGTAGGGAGCGTCACCGACGAAGTGGATCTCCATGCGACGGTTCGGGGAGGCGCTGAGAGCGCCGCTGCGGCCCGTTCCCGGTGAGCCGTGTGGGTGGAGGAGGTGCGGCGCGGACGGTGACGGTGCGAGATCGGGCGGTCCTGGCGCGGCGTGGCGTCCCGGGCCGGGCGGCCCGGGGGATGCCTGGGGACAACTCGCCCTCCCGCCCGCTCCGAGCGCCGCGACCGGGAGCTCACGGGACGCGAGTCGGGAGCCGAGGCGGGCGGGCCGGCGAGCGCCGTGCGCGGCGGCAGTGTGAGACCTGCCGGCGCACCCGCTCCGGATACCGCACAACGGCCCGGGCGGCGTCGCACACCCGGTCGCTCGCCGGCACAGCCCATCGACCGGTTGTGCCGGGCGCGGTCGGTTGTGCGGGACCGTCTTCCCGTGGCTCCTGCCCACCGCTCCTCCTCGGCGGCACAACCGAGATGCGGTCACACGGGGCGTCGACAGGGTGTGCCAGAGGGCGTACGGGTGTACGAGGCCGCCCTGGCAGATGTGCCGGGACCGGCCCGGCGCGCCGAGTTCCACCGGGTGTGCACGGGCTCGGGCGGGTGGGCCGCCCGGGTCAGCCGCGTGCGCGGGCGACGTCCCCGGTGCTCTGTCCTCGTGAGCCGAGCCACCCGGCCGCGGTCGCCGGCGCACCCGCTTCCACGCTCAGTGCCGGGCGCGCTGCTTGATGCGGGCCGTGAGCTCCTGCACCTGCTCGAAGGTCTTCCGACGCAGCGAGATCTCGTTGCGGATCTTCTTGTCGGCGTGCATGACCGTGGTGTGGTCGCGGCCGCCGAAGGTCTGCCCGATCCGCGGCAGCGAGAGGTCGGTGAGCTCGCGGCACAGGTACATGGCGATCTGCCGGGCCTGCGCGAGCGCCTTCGTCTTCCCCGGCCCGCACAGCTCGTCCATCGTCACGTCGAAGAACTCGGCGGTGACCGCCATGATCGTCGGCGCGGTGATCTCCGAGGCGGCCGAGTCCGGGATGAGGTCGCGCAGCACGATCTCGGCGAGCTGAGTGTCGACCGGCTGCCGGTTGAGCGACGCGAACGCCGTGACCCGGATCAGCGCGCCCTCGAGCTCGCGGATGTTCCGCTCGATGCGCTCCGCGATGAACTCCAGGACGTCCCCGGGCACGGCGAGCCGGTCCTGCGCGGCCTTCTTCCGCAGGATCGCGATCCGCGTCTCCAGCTCGGGCGGCTGGATGTCGGTGATGAGGCCCCACTCGAACCGCGTGCGCATGCGGTCCTCGAGGGTCTCCAGGCGCTTCGGCGGCCGGTCGGAGGAGACGACGATCTGCTTGTTCGCGTTGTGCAGGGTGTTGAAGGTGTGGAAGAACTCCTCCTGGGTGCCTTCCTTGCCCTCCAGGAACTGGATGTCGTCGACCAGCAGGACGTCGACGTCCCGGTAGCGGCGCTGGAAGGCGACCTTGCGGTCGTCCCGCAGCGAGTTGATGAAGTCGTTCGTGAACTCCTCGGTGCTCACGTACCGCACCCGCATCCCCGGGAAGAGCCGCTGGGCGTAGTGCCCCACCGCGTGCAGCAGGTGGGTCTTGCCCAGCCCGGACTCGCCCCAGATGAAGAGCGGGTTGTACGCGCGCGCCGGCGCCTCGGCCACCGCCACCGCCGCGGCGTGCGAGAACCGGTTCGACGCCCCGATCACGAAGGTGTCGAAGGTGTACTTCTCGTTGAGCCGGGTCTGCGACCGCGGCGCGACCGGATCGCCCGCCTGCGGCGCCGAGTAGGTCGGCCAGACCTCGGGCCGGCCGGGCCCGAGCGGACCGGCCTCGCCCGGCACCGGCGGCTCGACGCCCGCGGGCTCGGGCAGCTGCGCGGCCGCGGCCGGGTCCACCGGGATGCCCGACGGCGGGGTCGGCGCGTCCTGCGCGACGCCCGCGGAGCCGTTCTGGGCCGGCGGGGACAGCCCCGGCAGGGGTGCCGTCGCGACGGCGGGGCCGCGGCCGTCGGCGATCTCGCCGAGCGACGGGGCGCCGGGCCGGACGCGGGAGGGCGGGTCGGGTACGTCCGTCCCGCCGGAGGCGGCGTTGGCGTCGACCACCACCGCGAGGTTCACCTGCACGCCCATGTGGCGGCCGATCGCGTCGCTGATCGGGCGCCGGAGGATGCGCTCGATCGCGTCCTTCGCGAACTCGCTGGGCGCGGCGAGCAGGGCCGTGCCGTCGAGGAGCCCGAGCGGGCGGGTCAGCCGCAGGAAGGCGCGCTGCTGCGCGGACAGTCCGGGCGAGCCCGGATCCGTCGCGGGTCCGGCGAGGTCGGCGATGACCAGGCTCCACACCTGGGCGAGGTCACCGGGTTCGGCCACCGCTCGGCCCCTCTCCGCGTGCCGACCTGCTGGGGAGCGGTGGGCACGACCTCGTTCGTCGTCTCGTCGGCGTGGGCTGGGAATCCCCAGACTTATCCACACATGTGCGTAGACCGTACGCAGGGGAGTACGGCGGGCCGCGACCACCCTCCCGTCGGGGGGCGCGCCCGCAGCGTCCGTCGTGGTGACAGTCGGAGAAGCCCCGATCCCCCCGGATGGAACTGCGAAGCCCGCACGCTAACAACGACCGCCCCGAGGTCACAAGACGCGCAGGTCACGAGGCTGTGCGGGGCCGTTCGGGCCGCGGTCGTGGCCTGCGGGGATGACGCAGCGCAGCCGCGTCGTCACCCCGGCGCGGATCCGCGCAGGGGTGGTTTGCGCCGCTCGGAAACGGCTGCGTACCCTGGTCTGCAGGCGCGGTCCGTCGCCGGCACCCCCGTGTGCCCGCCGACCGGTACCCGCGCGACGACCGAGATCAGAAGCTACCGACGGCCCGGACCCCGCGGCGCCGTCGACCGGGAGAGTCGACCGTGAGCAAGCGCACCTTTCAGCCGAACAACCGCCGCCGGGCCAAGACGCACGGTTTCCGGCTCCGGATGCGCACGCGCGCCGGGCGCGCGATCATCTCGGCGCGCCGCCGCAAGGGCCGCACGCAGCTCTCGGCCTGATCCCCGCGCCGTCGGAGTGCTGCCCGCCGGCGCCCGGCTGACCCGTCGGGACGAGTTCGCCTCGACGATCCGCCACGGCCGTCGTGCGGGCCGCTCCCGGCTCGTCGTGCATCTGGACATGGCGTCCACCATCGACCCGGCCTCGCAGGCTCCGCCGCGGGCCGGGTTCGTCGTGAGCAAGGCCGTGGGGAACGCGGTGGTCCGCCACCGCGTCACCCGGCGGCTGCGTCATCTCGTCGCGGCCCGGCTCGGCACCCTGCCGACCGGGTCGTCGCTCGTCGTGCGGGCGCTCCCGCCCGCCGCCGCGGCGACCTCCGCCGAGCTCGGCGCGGACCTGGACTCCGCGCTGCGCTCCGCGTCGAAGAAGCTGCGGGGCCGGGAGCCCGCCCGGTGAGCCCCTCCCCCGTGGCCCGCGTGCTGATCGCGGCGGTGCGCGTCTACCAGCGCTGGATCTCCCCCGCGCTGCCCCCGACCTGCCGCTTCTACCCGAGCTGCAGCGCCTACGCGCTCGAGGCCGTGCAGGTGCACGGCGCGGCGCGCGGCACGTGGCTGGCCGTGCGACGGCTGCTGCGCTGCCACCCGTGGCACCCTGGCGGGGTGGACCCGGTCCCGCCCCGGGCCCCGGAACAGGACCCGGAGCCCGAGCAACCCGATCGCCCCGCCCGCCCCGACGACCGTCGAGCCGCCGACTGCACTGAGAAGTGCGAGGAGCAAGCGCCGTGCTGAACTTCATCTACTACCCCGTGTCGTTCATCATGTGGGTCTGGCACAAGGCGTTCGGCTTCGTGTTCGGCGCGGACTCCGGCGTCTCCTGGGTCCTCGCGGTGATCTTCCTCGTCTTCACCCTGCGCGCCATCCTGTACAAGCCCTTCGTCGGGCAGGTCCGCTCCATGCGGAAGATGCAGGAGATGGCGCCGGAGATGCAGAAGCTCCGGAAGAAGTACGCCAACGACCGGCAGAAGCTCGCCGCGGAGATGCAGAAGCTCCAGTCCGAGAACGGCGCGAACCCGCTCGGCGGCTGTCTCCCGATCCTGGTGCAGGTCCCGGTCTTCATCGGCCTGTTCCACGTCCTGCGCGAGTTCAAGCCGGGCAAGACCGAGAACTACTTCTTCGGCGCCGACGAGGTGCGCTCCTTCGTCGACTCGGACTTCTTCGGCGCCAAGCTCGGCGCCACCGTCATCAACACGCAGTACTCCACGACGACCCTCGCCGAGCTCGGCGGGAACCTCACCAGCCAGCTGATCGTCATGATCCCGCTGATGATCCTCGCGGGCATCTTCACGCACATCACCGCGCGGCACTCGGTCGCTCGCCAGATGGCCAACCCCGCGGCCATGGCGAACCCGCAGACCGCGATCATGAACAAGCTGATGCTGTACGTGTTCCCGATCGGCGTCGTGGTCGGTGGCCCGTTCCTCCCGCTGGCGATCCTCTTCTACTGGGTCGCGAACAACCTCTGGACCCTCGGCCAGCAGTACGTCGTCTACAAGAAGATCGACGCCGAGGAGGCGGAGAAGAAGGAGAAGGCGACCGCGCAGCGCAACTCCCTCGCTCCGAAGCCGGGTCAGAAGCCGCAGCGCGACGTCCGCGACACGTCGGCGAACGGGAACGGCGCCGGGCCCGACGCGGTGGAGGCCGGGTCCGACGGCAGCCTCGACGGCGGTGTCGCGGGTGGCACCGACGGCGGTGTCGCGGGTGGCACCGACGGCGGTGTCGACGGCGAGGCGTCGTCCGCGCCGGCGAAGAAGCCGGGCGCCAAGCCCGTGAACAAGCCGAAGCCGGGTGCGAAGCCCGTGGGCGGCAAGCCGGGGAACCGGCCGGCCGGCCAGGCCGGGCGCCCCGGTGGCGGCGGCAACCGGACGCAGGCCCGGAAGGGCAAGAAACGCCGGTGACCCCCGGGTCGGTCACGCACCGACCCCGACGGACCTTCGAGCGGGCGGCCCGGGCGGCGCCGCCCGCTCACGTCGTCCGACCCGCCCGGGCGGAGCGGACGAGCTGACGTGGAGAGGAGACACACGTGCCGAAGACCGCGGAGAGCGGGTCAGAGGACCAGCTGATCAAGGAGGGTGACATCGCGGGCGACTACCTCGAGCGCCTGCTCGACATCCTCGACTACGACGGCGACATCGACCTCGACGTCGAGGCCGGCCGCGCGATCGTCAGCATCGACGGCGGGGACGACCTCGTGAAGCTCGTCGGTGACCGCGGTCAGACGCTGGAGGCGCTGCAGGAGCTGACCCGGCTCGCGGTGCAGCAGGCCTCGGGCAACCGCAGCCGACTCATGCTGGACATCGCCGGCTGGCGGCAGAGCCGCCGGGACGAGCTCACCGAGCTCGGCACCCGTACGGCGCAGGAGGTCAAGGAGTCGGGGCAGTCCGTGCGGCTGCGGCCGATGACCCCCTTCGAGCGCAAGGTCGTGCACGACGCCGTCGCCGCGGTCAAGGGCGTCTCCAGCGAGAGCGAGGGCGAGGAGCCGCGCCGGCAGGTCGTCGTCTTCCGCGACAAGTGAGGCCGGGTCCCTCCGGACCCGCACCCCAGCACCCGCCCGCGCCCTCCGTGTCCGCACCGGACCGGAGGGCGCGGCCGTGTCCGGCCCCTGGAACACCTGGACGGTTTCACGTGGAACATCCTCCTGCCGCGGCGGAGAAGGTCTTCGGCGACCGGCTCGACCGCGCCGCCCGGTACGTCGAGCACCTCGCGACGTCCGGCGTCGAGCGCGGCCTCATCGGCCCGCGCGAGGCGGACCGCCTGTGGGATCGGCACGTCCTGAACTGTGCCGTCGTCGCGGAACTCGTGCCGGACGGCGCGAAGGTCGTGGACGTGGGTTCGGGAGCGGGCCTCCCCGGGATACCGTTGGCGCTGGCTCGTCCGGATCTTCGGATCGTGCTCGTGGAGCCGCTCGCCCGCCGGGTGGAGTGGCTCGGCGAGATCGTCGACGATCTGGGCCTGTCGCTCACCGTGGAGCGGGGACGGGCCGAGGAGAATGCGATTCGGCGTCGATGGGAGGGGGCGGACGTGGTGACCGCTCGTGCCGTCGCGCCGCTCGCCCGGCTCGCCGGCTGGTCGATCCCCCTGCTGCGGGTCGGCGGCAGGCTGCTCGCGGTCAAGGGCGCGTCGGCGCCGGACGAGATCGCCCGGGACACCGCGGAGGTCCGCCGGCTCGGCGGCGGCACGCCGGTGATCGAGCGGTGCGGCCTGGGCGTCGTCGACCCGCCGAGCACCGTCGTCTCGGTCGAACGGGAGAGCCGGCCCGCAGGCAGGCCACGGAGGAGGCGCTCGTGATCCCGCCGATCCACGTGACACGTCGTCAGGAAGGCCCCGTGCGATGAGCATCGGCTGGACCCCCATCGCCGAGGAGGCGGAGCGTGCCGCCCGTCTGCGGCACCCCGACCGGCACTCGATGCCGAAGCCGGCGCACCGGCGGATCCTCACCGTCGCCAACCAGAAGGGCGGCGTCGGGAAGACCACGAGCACGGTCAACATCGCCGCCGCGCTGGCGATGCACGGCCTGCGGGTGCTGGTCGTGGACCTCGACCCGCAGGGCAACGCGAGCACGGCCCTCGGCGTCGAGCACCGGGCCGGCACACCGTCGATCTACGAGGCGCTGCTCGGCGAGATCGGGATCGTCGAGGCCGCCGCGGTCAGCACGGCGTCGGACAACCTGCTCTGCGTGCCGGCCACGATCGACCTGGCCGGTGCCGAGATCGAGCTGGTCAGCATGGTCGCCCGCGAGTCCCGGCTGCGACAGGCGCTCAACGACGAGGTGCTCGACGAGCTCGCCGTCGACTACGTGCTGATCGACTGCCCGCCCTCGCTCGGCCTGCTGACGGTCAACGCGCTCGTCGCCGCCGCCGAGGTGCTCATCCCGATCCAGTGCGAGTACTACGCGCTGGAGGGCCTCGGACAGCTGCTCAGCAACATCGACCTCGTGCGCTCGCACCTCAACACCGCACTGCACGTGTCGACGATCCTGCTGACCATGTACGACGGCCGCACCAAGCTCGCCGACCAGGTCACCTCGGAGGTGCGCCAGCACTTCGGCGGCACCGTGCTGCGGACGGTCATCCCGCGCAGCGTCAAGGTCTCCGAGGCGCCGGGCTACAGCCAGACGGTGCTCGCGTACGACCCCGGATCGCGCGGCGCGATGAGCTACGTCGACGCGGCCCGGGAGATCGCGGTGTACGGCTCGCGGATGGGCGGGCCGGAGACGAACGGGGCGTAGATGGCCGAGCGCAAGGGCGGGCTGGGCCGCGGCCTGGCCGCGCTGATCCCGACGGCACCCCCGGGCGAGCAGCCCGGCCGTCCCTCTCCCCCGACGCCGTCCTCCCGGGTGCCGGACTCGTGGGACCGGGGCATGCCCTCGGGTCCGTCCGTGCCTGCGGCACCGTCGGTGCCGGGGGCGATCGCCGAGGCCGGGGCGGTCTACCGCGAGATCCCGGTCGCGGCGATCCGCCCGAACCCCAAGCAGCCGCGCAGCCAGTTCGACGACGAGCACCTCGCCGAGCTGGCCCACTCCATCCGCGAGTTCGGGCTGCTGCAGCCGATCGTCGTGCGCGAGACCGGCCCGAGCGACTTCGAGCTCGTCATGGGCGAGCGGCGCTGGCGGGCCTCGCAGCAGGCCGGCCTCGAGGTGCTGCCCGCGATCGTGCGCCGCACCGGCGACGACGCCATGCTCCGGGACGCCCTGCTGGAGAACATCCACCGCGTCCAGCTGAACCCGCTGGAGGAGGCCGCCGCCTACGAGCAGCTGCTCGCGGAGTTCGGCGTGACCCAGACCGAGCTGGCCGACCGGATCGGCCGCAGCCGGCCCGTGGTCACCAACATGATCCGGCTGCTGCGCCTCCCCGTCGCCGTGCAGCGGCGGGTCGCCGCCGGCGTGCTGTCCGCCGGCCACGCCCGGGCCCTCCTCGGGCTCGACGACGCGGAGGCGCAGGAGGAGCTCGCCGCCCGGATCGTCGCCGAGGGCATGTCCGTGCGCGCCACCGAGGAGGCCGTGGTGCTCGCGCGCAACGAGAGGTCTCCGGGCAAGCAGCGGCAGTCGCGCTCCCGGCCCGGCCCGACCGCGGGGATGACGGAACTGGCCACCCGGCTCTCCGACCGCTTCGACACCACGGTGAAGGTGGAGATGGGCGCCCGGAAGGGCCGGCTCGTCGTCGAGTTCGGGTCGGCGGAGGACCTGGAGCGCATCGCCGGGTTGATCGAGCGCAGCTGATCCCCGTCCGTCAGCGAGAACGGCGTCGCCCTGATGGGCGGCGCCGTTTCACGTGGAACATCAACCCCGTTCGACGGCGCGTTCCACGAGTGCCGCGAACACGGCGCCCAGGTCGCTCCCCTCGGCCGCGACGGCGGTGGGCAGCAGCGAGGTGTCCGTGAGACCGGGCGACACGTTCACCTCCAGGATCTGCACCCGCCCGTCCTCGTCGACGACCGCGTCCATCCGGGAGACGTCGCGCAGACCGAGCAGCGCGTGCGCCTGCAGCGCGGTCTCCCGGAGGCGGTCGAGGACGTCCTCGGGTAGGCGGGCGGGGCAGTGGAAGCTCGCAGCACCCTGCGTGTAGCGGGCGGTGTAGTCGTAGACGCCGCCCGGCACGTCCACCTCGACGGGTGGCAGCGCGCGCGCCTCGGCGCCGTCGTGGACCACGGACACGGCGACCTCGGTGCCGGACACGAACCGCTCGGCCAGGACGGTGTCGGCGTAGGCGAGGCAGCTGACCATCGCGGACGGCAGCTCGGCCGCGGAGCGGACCACCTGGGCGCCGAGGGCCGAGCCGCCCTGGTCCGGCTTGAGCATCAGCGGCAGTCCGAGGCGGTCGACCATCGCGTCGAGCACGGCCTGGGCGCCCAGCTCGCGGAACGTGGTGTGCGGGAGCGCGATCCAGTCCGGCGTGTGCAGGCCGGAGCGGGCGAGCTCGGCCTTGGCGGTCGGCTTGTCCCAGGCACGCCGGCACGCCGACGACGCGGTGCCCACGAACGGCACGTCGAGGAGCTCCAGCACGGCCTGGACGGCCCCGTTCTCGCCCTCTCCCCCGTGCAGCGCGACGATCGCCGCGTCGGGCCGCTCGGTGCGCAGGCGCTCGATCAGTGCGGCGTCGGCATCCCACTCGCGCACCTCCAGGCCGCTGGCCCGGAGCGCTCCCGCCAGTCGACGCCCGGATCGCAGGGACACCTCACGCTCGTGGGACAGTCCACCCGCCAGCACGGCCACGCATCGATCGCTCACCCGGGCATTCTGCGCCACCGTCCCGCCGGGCTCTGCGTCCGGTCCGCGCTGTTCCACGTGAAACATCGACCTCTCGGGGACGGACGATCGGCAGCCGAGCGAGGGAAGTTCGACCCTGTCGGAGGACGCCTCGACGCGCGAGGGTGGCGCGATGCTCCTCTCGCACCTGGCGCTCACCGTGCGTGACTCCGAGCGCTCGTGTCGTTTCTACCTCGACACCCTCGGCCTCGACGGCACGGCGATCCGGGAGAAGTGGGGCTACCGGCTGCGGATGTCGGACGGCGTGATGTTCGCCCTCCTCGACGGCGAACCACCTCCGCCGGAGCTCCTCGCTCGCATCCACTTCGGCTGTGCCCTGCCCGACCCCGAGGCCGTGCACGCCGCGCGCGAGCGGCTCGCGAACGAGGGAGTCCGGGAAGTGGAGTGGTGGGACGAGCCCGGCTACACGTCGGTCAAGGTTGCCGACCCCGACGGCTACGTCGTCGAGCTCTCCTTCGAGACGGACTGAGCCGCCCCTGTGTTCCACGTGAAACGGGTCCGGAACGACGAACGCCCCGCGGCGTGTACCGCGGGGCGTCCGGAGGAGCAGAGTTCAGGCCGTGTCGGGGCTCGGGGTGTGCGACCCCCTCCGCAGCTCGGGTGCGGGGACGGCGGGGAGACCGAAGGTGCGCCGGACGTCCAGCTCCGCCTCGATGACGCCGGCGAGCCGGCGGACGCCCTCGGTGATGCGCTCCGGCGTCGGGTAGCAGTACGAGAGCCGCAGCTGCCTGCTGCCGAGCCCGTCGGCGTAGAACCCGGTACCCGACGCGTACGCCACGCGGGCCGTGACGGCGCGCGGCAGCATCGCCTTGGCGTCGACCCCCTCGGGCAGCGTGACCCAGACGTAGAAGCCGCCGTCCGGCACCGTCCAGGTGCAGCCCTCGGGCAGGTACGTGTCGAGCGCGGTGAGCATCGCGTCCCGCCGCTCCCGGTACTGCTCGGTGTACGCCTTCACCTGCGCGCGCCAGTCGTGCTTCTCCAGGTACCGCGACACGATCATCTGCGTGAAGCTCGGCGGGCAGAGCGTGGCGGACTCCGCCGCCAGCACGAGCCGGTCCCGCACCGCCGGCGGCACGAGCGCCCAGCCGACCCGGAGGCCGGAGGCGAAGGTCTTGGAGAAGGAGCCGAGGTACACCACGTCCCGGTCCAGCGAGCGCAGCGCCGGGTAGCGCGTGCCGCTGAAGCCGAGCAGGCCGTACGGGTTGTCCTCGACGACACCCACGCCGTACTCCGCGCACAGGTCGAGCACCCGCTGCCGGCGCTCGACGGCCAGGGTCACGCCGGCCGGGTTGTGGAAGTTCGGGATCGTGTACAGGAACTTCGGGGTGACACCCTGCGCCGCGAGCGAGCGCAGCGCCTGCTCCAGCAGCTCGGGGACGAGCCCGTGCTCGTCCATCGCCACGTGGATCACGCGTGCCTGGTACGCCGCGAAGCTGCCGAGCGCCCCGACGTAGGAGGGCCCCTCGGCGAGCACGACGTCCCCCGGGTCGCAGAACAGCCGCGTGACGAGGTCGAGGGCCATCTGCGACCCCACGGTGACGACGACGTCGTTCGGGTCGGCCTCGATCCCCTCCTCCCGCATGACGTCGCAGATCTGGGCGCGCAGCGCGGGCACGCCCTGCGCGGAGCCGTACTGCAGCGCGACCTGTCCCTCGCGGGCGACGAGGTCACCGATCTCGGCCGACAGCGCGTCGAGCGGGAGAGCGGCGAGGTTCGGCATGCCGCCGGCCAGCGAGACGACCTCGGGCCGGCTGGCGACCGCGAACAGCGCGCGGATCTCGGAGGCGACCATCCCGGAGGTCCGTGCGGCGAACCGCTCGCTGGGCGGGACCGGCGCGGCTGCCGCCGCCCGCTCGACGGAGGCGTCGGGCTGCTGCGGGGACGGCGGGATCGTCACGGTGGATCCTCCAGATCGACTGCGGGACGGAGCGGACGTCGGCACAGATCGCCGCCCGGCGGCCACGCGCGCGCAGCCTCGGGGAGCGAAAGTGGCTCCTGAGTGTAACCGGGACGGGTGTACGTCCTGCCCTTCGGCGAGGCTGAGACACCGGTCGCAGCAGCCGGGGTGTCGCAGGGCCCCCGACCGACCTACCATCGAACGGCCTTCGTGATCACACGGGGGCTCTCGACCACGCGGAACCCGATCGGGTCGCCCGCCCGGAGGTAGCACGTTGTCCTGGCACGTCGCCGCGGTCAACCTCGACAACCTGGGGGACCTCCCCAAGCGTTGTCGCTCCTGCGTCTTCTGGGAGCTCGCACCGCACCTCGCCAAGCAGGCCGAGGAGTTCGGCACCACCGAGCTCGAGAAGGAGGCCTGGGTCTCGGAGATCCTGCTCGAGTGGGGTTCGTGCGGGAAGGTCGTCTATGTGCGCGGTGCGCCCGCCGGTTACGTCATGTACGCGCCGCCCTCCGCCGTCCCCCGCGCCACCGAGATGCCGACCGGCCCGGTGAGCGCCGACGCCGTGCTCCTCACGACCCTCCAGGTGATGCCGGAGTACGCCGGCGAGGGCCTCGGACGCATGCTCGCCCAGTCGGTGGTGAAGGACCTGACGCGCCGCGGCGTCAAGGCCGTCGAGGCGTTCGGCGAGGCGCGGCCCGGCTCCGAGCCCGGCTGCATCATCCCGGCCGACTTCCTGCGGAGCGTCGGGTTCAAGACCGTCCGGCCGCACCCGCGCTGGCCCCGCCTGCGGATGGAGCTCCGCTCGGGGATCACGTGGAAGGAGGACGTCGAGCACGCGCTCGAGCAACTCCTCGGGACCGTCACGATCCCGATGCAGCCCGCGGCGCCGGTCGAGCAGCCCGGGTACCGGGTACCGGCCCCCACCGGGGGGTGCGTACGCGCGATCTGAGGGCGCGCTGTACGGGCCGCTGAGCGGCGAACTACACGGGTGTAAGTGAGAGGGCCGGGAACGCCGACATGGCTGTTCCCGGCCCTCAGACCGATTCTCCCGGCCTCAGATGGCCTGGGCCTGGTTCCGGTTGATCTCGTGGGCCAGCACGTCCGAGAACGTGAACGTGCCGGTCGGCTGGTCGTTCTGACCGAGCAGGTACAGCCGCTTGACGGCCACGAGGATGCCCTCGGCCACCACGTCCCGGAAACCGGGGTCGAGCAGCTTGGTGCGGTCGCCGATGTGCGTGAGATAGCCGAGCTCCACGCGCACGGCGGGCATCTGGGTCAGCCGGAGCAGCTCCCAGGTCCGCGCCTGGCTGCCGCAGTCCAGCATCGCGGTGCGGGTGAGCAGCTCGCGCTGGATGAGCCCGGCGAGCGCCTCCCCCACCGTCGAGGTGGCGCCCGAGCCGTTGCCGAAGTGGAAGGTGGCGAGGCCCTGGGCGTACATGCTGCGGTTCGCGTCCGAGTGCAGCGAGAGCACGAGGTCGGCGTTCGCCTCGTTGGCGAACGCGGCGCGCTCGGCCTCGGCCGGGCAGGTGTCCTCCCGGCGAGAGAGCAGCGCCTCCATGCCGGTGGCGGACATGCGGCCGACGAGCCGGCGGGCGAGGTCCCACATCAGGTCGGCCTCGCAGACCCCGGCCACCTGGACGCCGCGGTCGAGGCCGCCGTGCCCGGGGTCGACGACGATCCGCTTGCCGCGCAGCCGTGGGCCGGCGCGGCGGAGCAGCTCCTGCTCGCGCAGCAGGCCCGGCCGGCCGCCGACCACCTTGCGGCCGAGCTGCCGCAGCGCGCGCAGCGTGCCCGGACCGCACACGCCGTCGGGGGTCAGCCCGTAGTCCCGCTGGAAGCCCCGCAAGGCCTGCTCGGTGCGCTCGTCGAACACACCGGACGGGCGGCCGGGGTCGTAGCCGAGCTCGAGCAGGCGGGTCTGCAGCTGGCCGACGTCGTCGCCGCTCATGGGGGCGGACACCATCAGGGCGAGCATCCGGTCCCCGAGCTTCCACCCGGCCTCACGCAGCGCGCGGTAGGTGTCCGGGCCGACGATCCCGTCGGTGATCAGCCCGCGGCGCTGCTGGAACGCCTGGACGGCCCGCTCGACGGCCCCGTCGAACACGTCGTCGGATCCCGGGGCCGGGGCGGCGGCCAGCAGGCCGAACCGCCGCAGCGTGGTCCTGATCTCGACGACCGCCGGGCCGCGGTCCCCGCGGCGGAGCAGCTGCATGCACCCCTCGCTCGATCTCCGTCGCGCCGGCCACGGCGCGTCTCGATGGCCCGGGACGGCTCACCTGCGACACGGCACACGGTCTGCCGTCTGCGGCGTGCCGACCCGGTTCCCGGCCGTCGACCATTCTGCCCTGCGGCACCCCGTCCGGGGGACAGCGGGGCGAGCGCGGGCGTGTCCGCGCAGCCAGCGGGCGCAGAAGGCGCCGAACGGCCGAACGGCCCGCCGACCGATCGCCCGGTGTTCCGGACGATCGGCGACAGGCCGTGTCGGGTCGGTTGCGGAGCGCGCTACAGATAGTCCGACAGGTCGCTCAGCAGGGCCGCCTTCGGCTTGGCACCGACGATGGTCTTGACCGGCTGGCCGTCCTTGAAGAGGATCATGGTCGGGATCGACATGACCTGGTACTGCTGGGCGGTCTTGCCGTTCGCGTCGATGTCGAGCTTCGCGACGGTCAGGTTGTCCTTGTGCTCGCCGGCGATCTCGTCGAGCACCGGGGCGACCATCTTGCACGGCCCGCACCACGTGGCCCAGAAGTCGACCAGCACGGTCTTGTCGCTCTTGAGGACGTCCTGCTCGAACGTGGCGTCGGTGACGTCCACGGTGTTGTTGCCCATCGCGATGCTCTCCTTCGGTACTGCGCCGGGTCGGTGTGGAAGCGGAAGGGGTCAGTGGACGGCCGCGGCGACGTCCTCGGCGTCCGTGCCGTAGCCGCCGCCGGCCATCTCGGGCGTGACCGGCTCCTCGGCCAGCCAGCGCTCGGCGTCGATCGCGGCCGAGCAGCCCGAGCCGGCTGCGGTGATGGCCTGCCGGTAGGTGTGGTCGACCAGGTCACCGCAGGCGAACACGCCCGGGAGGTTGGTGTAGGTCGAGGGGGCGTTCGTCTTCACGTAGCCCTCCTCGTCCAGCTCGACCTGCCCGCGGACCAGCTCGCTGCGCGGGTCGTGCCCGATCGCCACGAACATGCCGGACACCTCGAGGGTGGACTCCTCACCGGTCACCGTGTCCTTGAGCTTGAGGGCGGTGACCCCGCCCTCGCCGAGGACCTCGAGGACCTGCTTGTTGGTCGCCCAGTGCATCTTCGGGTCGTTCTTGGCGCGCTCGAGCATGATCTTCGAGGCGCGGAACTCGTCGCGGCGGTGCACGATCGTGACGGTCTTGCCGAAGCGGGTGAGGAAGGTGGCCTCCTCCATCGCGGAGTCGCCCCCACCGATCACGGCGATGTCCTTGTCCCGGAAGAAGAACCCGTCACAGGTCGCACAGGCCGACACGCCGCGGCCGAGCAGCTCCTGCTCGCCCGGCACGCCGAGGTAGCGGGCCGCGGCGCCCATGGCGAGGATGACCGCGCGGGAGCGGTAGGTCACGCCGTTGGCGACGACCTCCTTGACCGGGCCCTCCAGCTGCAGGGACTCGACGTCCTCGGCGCGCAGGTCGGCGCCGAAGCGCTTGGCCTGCCCGCGCATCTGCTCCATCAGCTCCGGGCCCATGATGCCGTCGGTGAAGCCGGGGAAGTTCTCGACCTCGGTGGTGGTCATCAGCGCGCCACCGAACTGGGTGCCCTCGAACACCAGGGGCGCGAGCTGGGCGCGCGCGGCGTAGATCGCCGCGGTGTACCCGGCCGGTCCGGAGCCCACGATGATCAGGTCGTGGATCTTCTGCTCGGTGCTCACCGATGCCTCTCTTCCCGCTCGACTCGCTCGGCCCACTCAACACGATCCTAGGAGCGGGCATTCCCCCGCCGGGCGGCGCACGGAACGCACCGTCGCCCCGGTCACCCGCCCGTGGTCAGGTCGGCGAGCACCGTCTCGCAGCCCTCGGCGGGCACCACCGCGCGCACCCGGCCGAGCACGCCGGTCCCCAGGACGAGCAAGGTCCCCCGTCGCCCCCCGACGACGACCGGGCGCCCGGCGAGCAGCGGACCGCGGGCCGGCGCGGCCCCGCCCCGGGCCAGGCACGCCGCGAGCGCCGCGGGGTCCCGCAGCCCGCCGACCTCGAGCGTGCCCTTCGCGAGGACCCGTGCGGCGGCGGAGGCCGGGTCGACCGCCTCCCGATCCGGGCCGGTCGACGGTCCGACGACGGCCGCGGCGACCAGCGCGGCCGCCGCGGCGGTCAGCAGCAGGGGACGGCGACGCACCTGCCCCGACCTGCGGCGGAGTCGCCGTAATGGAAAATCGTCACTTCGACGACTGTCGCCGCTCATGAGTCCCGGAGCGGCGTCCGCCCGGTCGACCGCGTCGAATCCCGCCGCCAACCGGGCGGCGACGGCGGTGGGCATCGGGGCCGGTGGCACCGCCGCGAGCTCGGCCCGGGTCGCGGCGAGCGCGGCCAGTACCCGCCCACTGCCCGGCTCGGACGCCGCGATCACGCGGGCGGCCGCCTCCTCGTCCGGCAGGCCGGCCTCGGCCTCGGCCAGCCGGGTCAGCCAGCCGCTCCCGCCCTCCCACTCCCCCGGTCGGCTCACGCGCCCTCCTCCCGCAGGTGCCCGAGCAGCCCGGCGAGCCGGACGCGGCCACGGGCGCAACGGCTCTTCACGGTGCCCACGGGCACCTGCAGGATTGCCGCCGCCTCGGCGACCGGATATCCCATCACATCGACGAGAACAACCGGTATGCGCTGGTCAGCGGGCAGGTGAGCCAGGGCGTCGAGCACCGCGAGCCGGGTGGTGGCGCCCTCGGCGGGATCACGCCCGACCGGCACCCGGTGCGGGTGTCCGTAGCCCGACGGCGGGCGCGCGCGGTCGTACCGGATCCGGTCGACACACTTGTTCACCACGATCCGGTGCAGCCACGTGCTCACCGACGCCTCCCCGCGGAAGCCCGCCGCGCGACGGTAGGCCGACTCCAGCGCGTCCTGCAGGACGTCCGCGGCGTCCTCCGGGTCGCGCAGCACCCGCAGCGCCACCGCCCAGAGCCGGTCGCCGTGCCGGCGCACGAGCTCGTCGAACGCGCGGCGCTCGCCGGACCGGTGCGCCTCCAGCAGCTGCAGGTCGGACCGGGCGTCGAGCAGGGGCACGCGGCGGACGCTAGGAGCCGGGCGCCCCTGCGCGGTCCGGAACGGCGGAACCGTTCACGCCAGCGAACGACGGACCGGTCGACCACGATCCCGTCGACCACGGACCCGTCGACCACGGACCGGCCGGGCCACGGACGGGGACTACACCCCGGCGCGGTAGAAGGTGAGCTCGTCGATCTGGCTCACGTTCGCGTCCCCGCCCCCGCCGAGCTTCGTGATCCACACCAGTACGTGCTGCGTGGGCTGGCTGTCGGCGAGCGAGATCGTGGTGCTGCCGGAGCCGAGGGTCTCCGTGGTGAGCAGCTGCGTCTCGTCGAGGTCGGCGTCGACGGACGGCGCCGACCGGATCTCGACGACGGTCCCGGCGCTCGGCGAGCGCACGGTGAGCCGGGAGAGCTGCTCGACCGAGGCGAAGGAGGCCATCAGGCCCACGCCCGGCTTGAGCGCGGGGAGCTGCTGCTTGTAGGTGAAGGTGGCCCAGCTCGTGGCGGGGTCGCCGTCGACGGCCCGCTCGACGTCCGAGGCGTTGTCCCGGTCACCGGTGCGGTCGTACACCTCGAGCGACACACCACTGACCGCCACGCTGACGGCCGGGCCGCCGGGCGCGGTCGGGGCCGGTGCGCCCGCCGCCGCGCTGTCGCCGACGACGATCGCGGGGGCGTTCGGCTCGCCGAACATGGCACCGAGCTGCACGCCCAGGTACCCGAGCACGACGAGCACGCCCGCACCGAGTACACCCAGGCCGATCAGCAGCTTCCGCCGCCGGTCCGGGTCCTGCGGCGCGGCCTTGCGCGTCTTGGCCTGCCACACGTCCCCGGGCTCGGCGCCCACGCCGTCGTGCTCCGGCGGGAAGAGCGCGGCCCGGTCGTCCTCGAGGACGACCTCGCCGATCATCCGGTGCACCGCGGCGGCCGTGTGCACCCGGCCGACGACCGGTCCGGCGCCGTGCGCGCCCAGCGCGGCCGTGCAGACCGCGTCGAGCTCGACCGGGATCCCCGGGCGCAACGCCGACGGCGGCACCGGGGCGCCGTGCTCGTCCCGCTCCGGGGAGGGCAGCCCGGCGCGGGCGGCGTCGGACCCGGACAGCGGCCAGCGCGAGGTGAGCAGCGTGTAGAGCACGGCCCCGAGGCCGCGGACGTCGTCCTCGGGCGTGAGGCCGGGCCGGGGCAGCACGAACGCGACCTGTGCCCGCCCGTCCCCGGTGACCCGGATCCGCTGTGGGTGGTCGGTGCCGAGGACCAGGCCCCGGCCGTGCGCCTCGTCGGCGGCCGCGGCGAGCTGCTGCACCATCCGCGCCGCGCGCAGCGGCTTGATCAGCCCGCCCGCGACGGCCTCGGTCAGGCTGTGCTCGGCGACCCACTCCGTGACGGCGGCGCCGAGCACGTCCGACGGGACGCCGGGCGAGCCTGCGGCCAGCACGTCGAGCAGGCGGGCGCACCCCGGGTGCTCGAAGCCGCCGGAGCGCAGCGCGCGGACGATCATCTCGCCGGCGCGGGCGGTGCCCTCGGGGTCCTCGTCCGCCTCGTCGGCGGGGAGCCGGCGCAGGACGGTGACGCCGACGTCCCGCTGCAGGATCGTGTCCTCGGCCCGCCAGAACTCCGCGCCCGCGCTCAGGTCCGACCCGACGCGCAGCACGAGCCGGTAGCGGTTGCCGAGGACGGTGCCGGGGCCGGTCGCCGCCGTGGAGCGGACGGCGCCCCCTCGGGCGAGCGGGGCGGCGGTCACCGGAGGGGCGGACTGGACCGAGCGGACCGTGGCCGCGTCCGACGGGCCGGCCGGGCTCGGGATCGCGGTGCCCGGGACCTCGGGGGTGGCGCCGGCGACCGGAGCCGCGGCGACCGGGGCGGCGGCTGCGGCGGCACCGGTGCCCGGGCCGGGCACAGGCTTCTCCTCCGTCTGCCCGCTCACCGGTCGCGACCTCCACCCCGTGCGCCCCGCGCGACTGTCGTGTCCCCCTGCTGCCGCCGAGTCGTCAGCCTACGGCAGATCGCCGTCCGACGCGGTGACCCCGCGCCGTGACGCGTGCCGGAGCCCGGGCGGGAACTCGGCGGGCCCCACGGACGTTCCGGTGGGTCGCTCGGCGGGCCGCCGCGCAGGTCCGGGGCCCTCCGGCCCGCCCGTGACCGGCGTGTCGGCGGGGCCCGGGCCGGCACCGTTCGGTGCCGGGACGCCGGGCGGGCGCACCGGTACGGGCGGCCGGACGGGCCCGGTGGGCGGTCCCGAGCCGGGTCCGCCCGGTCCCGTCCCCCCGTCCGGACCTGACCGGTCGCCCCGGATCCGGCGGACGATCCGCCGGGCGGCGAGCAGGACGAGCAGCACGCCGGCCACCGCCGTGAGCCAGATCGTGACCGTGCCGTACACCGTCGAGCGCACCTGCAGCCGGGTCGGCTCGCCGAGCGCCCCGCCGTCCGGAGTACGGACCGAGGCCTCGACGGTGAACTGGCCGGCGCGGAGGACCTCGGCGCTCACCCGGACCTGCACCCGGCCGAGCGGGGGCACGCGCTGCACCGGGATCGGGGCGACGCGCAGGCCGGCCGTGCTGGCCAGCTCGACCCGGACGGTCATCGTGATGGGCAGCCCGTTGGCCACGGTCAGCGGCACCGGGGCGTCCCGTGTGCCCAGGGAGAACGGCCCCGGTGGCTCGAGCACCCGCACCGACCCGACCAGCTCGTCGATCCGGGTGCCGACCAGGTCGGCCTGGGCGCGGGCGGCGGCGGGGTCGCCGCGCCACCACCCGGACACCGCCCGCAGCAGGCCGCGCAGCAGCGGGTCGAACACCTGCTCCGGCGGTGCGCCGACACCCGTCTCGTAGTCGGCCGCCGCCCGGAGCCGCTCGACGTCGTCCCGGTCCGCGGCGACGGAGGCGACGACGGCCGGCGGGATCTCCTGCGCCCCCATCCGCACCGGATAGGCCAGCCGCTGCCGGTCCGCTCCCGGCGGGGCCCCGGCCGCGACGGAGGCGCCGAGCGCGCGCGGCTCGGCCAGCCCGGCGGCGATGAGCCGGCCGGCACCGTCGAGCAGGGCGTCCGCGCCGCGGCCGTCGATCGCCCAGCGGTGCGGCGGGGCGAGGACCAGCGGCCCGGCGGTGCGGGCACCCGCGCTGAACGCCCGGAAGGCCAGCGCGCCGAGCGCGTCCTGCGTACCCAGGGCCCCGGCTCCACCGGCCGGGCTCGCGCTGGTCGTGGCGGCGGGGCTGCCGCCGGCGGCGAGGGTCAGCAGCGGATCGGTGAGCACGCCGACCGTCGACGTGCCGCTCGCGGCCGGGTCGGCCAGCGGGACCACCCCGGAGACCTGCGCGGCCCCGGGCTGCTCGACGGAGTCGGCGGAGAGCAGCGCGGCCGACGACCCGTCGCCGGCCTGCCCGACGTCCGCCAGCGTGGCCTCGTCGAGCGCGCCGTCCGCCGGCCACACCGTGTCGGCCAGCACCGGCGTGCCCAGCAGCCGCCCGGTCAGCTCCCGGCCGTCGACGAGCGCCCGCCGGGCCAGGTCCGACGCCCCGGACCGGACGAGGGCGACCAGGTCGGCGTCGCTCTCGGCGAGGGCGAGCACGCAGCTGCCGCGCAGCGTCGCGGAGAGCCGGGCCAGCCACGCGCGGGCGGCGTCGGCGCCGGTGCCCGGCACGACCGTCCCGTCCGGGGCGCGCACCTGGTAGCCGTCGGCCATCTGCGCGGCGGTCTCGACGAGGTCGGGGTCGACGGCGACGCACACCCCTGCCCGCAGCGGCGAGCCGACGGGGGCGCGCGCGGACAGGGCGTCGACCAGGCCGGCGAGCCGGCCGCCGGGGGCGAAGGAGGCGGCGAGGCCGTCGTCGGTGAGGGTGACCGGCTCGCCGGGCACGGTCGGGAGCCGGCGCGGCGGCTCGACGATCGGGTAGAGCAGCGTCATCGGGGTCGAGCCGGTGGGCTGCCCGGTCGGCCCGGTCGGCCCGGTCGGCGCGCCCGTGGCGCCCGCGGGCAGCGAGAGCACCGGCAGCAGCATCCGCACCGCGGCCATCCGGGCGCGCAGGCCCTCACGGGTGCCGTTGACGTTGACCAGCAGGGCGTGCACGCCGGTCCGGGCCAGGGCGAGCGTGCTCGACGGCGGCCCGGTCAGCGCGACCGACAGGGTGACCGGGGCCGACGCGCCGGCCGCGAGGTCCGGCAGATCGGTGAAGGCGGGGGTGACGGCGTCGGCGGCGTCGTCGCCGGCCAGGGCCTCGCGGACCGCCGCCTCGCTGCGCAGCGGGTCGCTGCGCTGGACGCGGACGCCGAGGTCGGTCACCGGGGTGGAGCCGGTGTTCGTGAGGGTGCCGGTGAGGGTGAGGGTGGCGGGGCCGTCCGCGGTGACGACCCGGGGCGAGGCGGCCGTGAGATCGAGCCGCAGCCCGGTGTCCGTGGCGGGCGGGGCGTCCGGCTGCGCCTGCGCCGTCCCCGCCGTGCCGACGAGGGTCACGAGCAGGGCGAGGATCGCGGCGGCCGCCGCGACCGCTCTCACGCGGTCTCCTCCAGCAGTTCGGTCGCCCGCCGGATCAGCCGTCGCTCGTCGGCGTAGGCCAGCCGGCCCTCCAGCTCCCCGAGCGGCACCCAGGCGACCTCGGCGACCTCCACGTCGTCGTCGCACAGGTCGCCGCCGAGGGCCCGCATCAGGAAGTGGTGCACGGTCTTGTGCACCCGGCGGTCCTCGGCGACGAACCAGAAGTCGATCGTGCCCAGGGGTGCGACCACGCGCCCGATGATGCCGGTCTCCTCCTCGACCTCCCGCACCGCCGCCTCCTCGGCGGTCTCACCGGCCTCGATGTGCCCCTTCGGCAGGGACCACAGCAGCCGGCCGCGGCGGTCGAGACGGCCGATCACGGCCGCGCGGCCCAGCTCGTGGTCGACGACGAGGCCACCCGCGGACGTCTCGTCGACCGTCCGCAGGCGACGGCGCCGGTCGGCGGGTCTCCCCGCGCGGCGCCCCCCTGAGCGGCCGCGGGAGGAGGACATGTGGCGATGGTAACGAGCCGGGGCCCCCGCGGTCGGGTTCCGCGCGAGGCCGTGGGTCACGAGCCGTTCCCGTCCCGGTACCCGGCGTGTCCACCGGTGTCGATCACGCGGCGGATCCCCGGGGCGGTCCCGCGGCGCGCCGCCTACACTGGCCCGCCGTGTCTTCCCCGCTCGTGACCTCCGGTACCGCCCTCGTGGCCGACCCCGCAGGCGCTCCGGACCGGCCCGACGCGCTGCGGCGCGCCCAGGAGAATGCGCTCGTGGAGCTGCTCGACATCCCCGCCGTCGCCGACGAGCTCGGCGACCGGTTCCGCGCGGCCGGGCACACGCTCTACCTCGTGGGCGGCAGCGTCCGCGACGCGCTGCTCCGCCGCGGCGGGGCGGACCTCGACTTCACCACGGACGCCCGGCCCGAGCGCATCCTCGAGATCGTCGCCGGCTGGGCGGACGCGACCTGGGACACCGGCATCGAGTTCGGGACCGTCGGCGTGCGCCGCGGCGCCGACACGCTGGAGATCACGACCTTCCGCGCCGACGCCTACGACCGGGTCGGGCGCAAGCCGCTCGTCCGGTTCGGCGACTCGCTCGAGGGCGACCTGGTCCGCCGCGACTTCACCGTGAACGCGATGGCCGTCGAGCTGCACACCGCACCCGGCGACCGCCGGTTCGTCGATCCGTACGGCGGCCTCGCCGCGCTGGCCTCGGGGGTCCTGGACACCCCCGCCTCGCCGCAGGAGTCCTTCGCCGACGACCCGCTGCGGATGCTGCGCGCGGCCCGGTTCGTCGCCCAGCTCGGCTTCACCCCCGCCGACCGCGTGACGTCCGCGATGGCGGCGATGGCCGGCGAGCTCACCCGGATCACCAGGGAGCGGGTCCAGGCGGAGTTCTCCAAGCTGCTGCTTGGCGCGCACCCGCGGCGCGGGATCGAGCTTCTGGTCGACTCCGGCCTGGCCGAGCACGTGGTGCCCGAGGTGCCCGCGATGCGGCTGGCGATCGACGAGCACATGCAGCACAAGGACGTCTACACGCACTCGCTCGTCGTCCTGGAGCAGGCGATCGACCGCGAGGAGCCGGGCGAGCCGGACCTGGTGCTGCGGCTCGCCGCCCTGCTGCACGACGTCGGCAAGCCGCCGACCCGGCGCAAGGAGCCGGACGGCCGGGTGAGCTTCCACCACCACGAGGTGGTCGGCGCGAAGATGGTGCGCAAGCGGCTCCGCGACCTGCGGTACCCGAAGCACGTGGTCGACGACGTCGCCCAGCTCGTCTACCTGCACCTGCGGTTCCACGGGTACGGCAAGGGCGAGTGGACGGACTCGGCCGTGCGCCGGTACGTCGCCGACGCCGGGCCGCTGCTCGACCGGCTGCACAAGCTCGTCCGCTCCGACTGCACCACCCGGAACCGCCGGCGGGCCGCGGCGCTGCAGCGCTCCTACGACTCGCTCGAGGAGCGGATCGCCGAGCTGCGCAAGCAGGAGGAGCTCGACGCCATCCGCCCGGATCTCGACGGCAACGCGATCATGCAGATCCTCGGGATCCCGCCGGGCCCGCAGGTCGGCAAGGCCTACAAGCACCTGCTCGCGCTGCGGATGGAGCACGGGCCGATGAGCCCGGAGCAGGCCGAGGCCGAGCTGCGGTCGTGGGCGGCGGAGAACCTCTGAGTCAGGTGCGCCGGCGCAGCTGCGCCTCGTGCCCGGCCAGGCCGAGCAGGTAGACCAGGGCGGCCGAGCCGAGCAGCCACGGGGAGTTCCCGTCCGCCGGGGCGAGCAGCGCCGCCGCGGCGACCGCGACGACGTAGCAGGTGTTGAACAGCGCGTCGTAGAGGGCGAAGACCCGGCCCCGGGCCTCGTCGGCGGTCTCCTGCTGGATGGCCGCGTCGGCGCACAGCTTGACCACCTGACCGGCGGTGCTCAGCACGAAGGCCGCGGCGAGCACCGTCGGGATCGTCGTCACCGCCGCGACGCCCACCTGGGCCAGCGCGGCGACCACGAGGCCCGTCCGGATCGTGGTCGCGCGGCCCAGGCGGTGGGTGAGCCACGGCGTGACCAGCGCCGCCACACCGACCCCGGCGCCCGCGGCCATCACGACCTGCCCGACGCCGGCGAGCCCGGCCCGCCAGATGCCGGCGTCCTGGAAGGCGTAGCGGAAGAGCAGCAGGGACAGCAGCGTGCTCATGCCGAAGGCCAGCCGATGGGCGCCGACCGCGCAGAACGAGGCACTCGCGGTGGGCACCCGCACCACCGCGCGGGCCCCGTCCAGCCACCCGCGGGCGACGGCGGCGGCGCTGCTGCGCGGCTCGGTCCCGTCCGGCCCGAGGGCCCGGCGGGCGAACCCGGCCGCCGCCAGGGCCGCGACCAGCGACCCGAGGATCGCGAGCGCCGTCGTCACCCCGGAGCCGGCGTCGCCCGCCCCGACGAGCTCCCGGACGCCGATCGCCATCGCCCCGCCCAGCGCCGCCGAGGCCGCCCCGGCGGTCGACGCCACGACGTTGGCCTCGACCAGGTTGCGCGGCTCCACGACGTGCGGCAGCGCCGCGGACAGCCCCGCCCCGACGAACCGGCTCACCCCGACGACGGCGAGGGCGCCCAGGTAGAGCGGCGGCCCCGCCACCCCGGTCCCCACGGCCACGGCGACGATCGCGATGAGCACACCGCGGAGCAGGTTCGCCGCGAGCAGCACCCGGCGGCGGTCCCAGCGGTCCAGCAGCGCGCCCGCGAAGGGCCCGATGAGCGAGTACGGCAGCAGCATCACCGCGAGCCCGGCCGCCACCGCGAGCGGATCGGCCTGGCGCTCGGGGTTGAACAGCACCGCGCCGCCGAGCGCGGCCTGGAAGAAGCCGTCCCCCCACTGCGCCGGGACCCGCGAGGCCATCAACCGGCGGAACCCGCGGCCCTGCAGCAGCGCCCGAACGCCGACCTTCCCGCCTGCCACCGGGGTCACGGGCGGAGCGGGGTTCGGGAGGGACACGGGGGGAGCGTACGTCCCGGGGAGCGGGTGCGAATATGGGCGAGTGAGGGACGACCGACCCGGCAGGCAGGCCACCGCACCGGTCGGTCCGGGCACCCTTCTGGTGGCCGCGCCGAACCTCACCGACCCCAACTTCTCCCGCACGGTCGTGTACCTCGTCGAGCACCGCGAGCACGGCAGCCTCGGCGTGGTGCTCAACCGCCCGTCGGAGGCCTCGGTGCGGGACGTGCTCCCCCGGTGGGCGTCGCTGGCGTCCGGGCCCGGCACCGTGTTCGTCGGCGGCCCGGTGGACGGGACCACCGCGCTCTGCCTCGCCAGCCTGCGGCCGGGACAGCGGGCGGACGGCGTCGACGGCGTGGTCGCGGTGAACGGGCCGGTCGTGCTGGTGGACCTGGACAGCGAGCCGGCGGCCTTCGCCTCGCGGGTCCGCGGGCTTCGGGTGTTCGCCGGGTACTCGGGCTGGGACTCCGGGCAGCTCGCCGGCGAGATCGCGCGCGGGGACTGGTTCGTGGTCCCGGGCCTGCCGGACGACGTCATCACCGACCGGCACGCGGACCTCTGGGGCCGGGTGCTGCGCCGCCAGGGCGCGCCGCTGGCGCTGCTGTCGACCTTCCCCGTGGAGATCGGGCTCAACTGACGCGCCGCGGGTTCTGCTGCCCTGCTGCCCTGCTGCCCTGCTGCTCGGGTGACGCGTTCGTGACCGGCCGGACCTTCCGCCGGCGCGGTCCGGCGGGGACCCTGGGGAACCCCGCACGGACCGAGGAGGCCGGATGTCCGCTCGCGTCCCGTCGCGCGCCCGTCTCGCCGCCGCGGCCGCGCTCGCGCCCCTGCTGGTCTCGTGCTCGGTCCTCGTGACCGGCACCCCGACCCCGGCCCCGCCGCGCACGATCGACGGGGCGCAGCTGGAGCACGACGTGCGGGAGGTGCTCGCCGCGAACCCGTCGACGGAGGCGCTGGCGTCGGCGCCGGTGCAGTGCCCGCAGCAGGTCGTCGTCTACCCGCAGCTGGTGCTGTTCTGCCAGGTCGTGCAGGGCAACGTGATCCGCTCGATCCCGGTGACGGTCCTCGACCGGGACGGGAACTACCAGGTCGGCAAGCCGTTCTGACGTCCGTTCACCATCAACGTCATACGTACGTGTAGGACGTTCGTACTGGAAGTCCCGCGAGTCGCGAGGTCCGCCGGCGAGAGTTAGGAGTTCCGACCGCGCGAGTCGCGAGTTCCGGCGGCGCGAGTCGGGAGTTCGGGCCGCGCGAGTCACGAGCTTCGGCCGCGAGTCGGAGCTGTGGCCGCGCGAGTCGGGAGTTGTGGCGAGGCGAGTCGGCAGTTGTGGCGAGGCGAGTCGGCAGTGTGGCGGCGAGTCGGACGTTCACGTCGACTCGCGCCGCGATGCACCCCGAGGAGTCCTCCCACACCCGCGTGACGCCACCTCACACTCCGTCGGTCCGTCCCACACCCGGCCGACGGCCCGTGGGACGCCTCGCGAGATGTACGGGCCCAGGCGCGCGGGTGCGCGACAGGGTCGATCGAGAGCCAGGGTCGATCGAGAGCCAGGTGGCTGATCGAGAGCCAGGGCTGATCGACAGCAGGGTCGATCGAGAGCCAGGGTCGGCGGAGGACCGGTCACCGACGTCGAGACCGACGCCCCGAGCGGCCCGAGGCCGGGAGCCGACCGACGCTCGGCGCGGATCGGCGCTCAAAGCGGACGGACGCTCGGAGCTTCGGGGCTCGGAGCTGATCGGGGCCCGGAGCCGACCGCCGCCCGGAGCTGTCCGCCGCCCGGAGCTGTCCGCCGGCCCGGAGCTGTCCGCCGCCCGGAGCTGTCCGAGGCCCGGAGCCGACCGACGGTCGGAGCTGATCTGCGCCCCGAGCTGACCGGCGCCTGGAGCTGATCGAGGCCTGGAGCTGATCGAGGCCCGGCTGATCGGGGCTCGGAGCTGATCGGGGCCGGGAGCTGGTCGGAACCCGGAGCGGATCGTGCGCTCGGAGCCGACCAAGGCCGGGACCGCACGAGGCCCGGAGCGCCCGACGCCCGGAGCCGGCACAACCGAAAGCGCCGCTCACACCGCGTCGACAGGGTGTGGCGCTGAACTGCAGGGTGTGCGGAGGGGTCCGGCCGGCTGTGCCAGGTTCAGCCGGGTATGGCGGGTCGGGCCGGGTTTGCCGGGTCGGGGTGCTCGTGTCGGGCCGATCCGTAGCGGCCACATTTCCGGCGGCGGCCCATCTCCGGGCGGCTGCTCCATCTCAATGCGGCTGGCCCATGGACGGCGCACCGAGAGGTGCTGCGAGGCCATGTCGAGAAGCCAGGCACACCGGTCGACCGGATCGGCCGAGACGTCGGCGTGCACCTCGGCGTCGGCGCCGCCCGGTGGGGTGGCGTGCCGGCCGTTGCGGTCAGCGGGTGGCGGTGCGGCAGCCTTCGACGAGGTCGCAGCCCGCGCAGGAGCCCGTGCAGCCGCTGTCGGCGGACTCGGCGGCGCGGACGGCGGTCTCGATCCGGCCGGCGCGGTCGCCGAGCGCCCCGCCGATCCCGGCGAGCACGAGCGACCCGATCGCCCCGATTCCCGTCACGGTCCAGCCGAGCGCGGGCGTCGGGCCGGCCAGCAGCACCACCCCGGCGAACAGGCAGATCGCCCCGGCCGCGGCGAGCGGCGGTGCCGCGACACGGTTCGCCGAGACCCAGGCGGGCGCCGACTCGAGCGTGGCCGCGGTGCGGACGCCGGCCCAGCGGTTGCGCGGGAGCAGCGAGCGCGCCCCCAGCACGGCGACCGTGACCAGCGCGACGCCGGCCAGGACGAAGAGCACACCGAGGACGAGGCGCAGGGTCGCGGGCACGCCACCAGGGTAGATCGGGCTCCCCGCGGCCCGCCGCGCGCCCGGCGCACTCCCGCCGGGCGCCGCCGGCACCCCGCCGCACCGCCACACCAATGGCGGCCGCGCGACCGGACCCCGCGCCCGGCCGCAACCGGACGCGCCGACCCCCTGCCGGACCGCACACCGTCGGCCGCCGCGCGACCGGACCGCGGGCACACGCCCCCCGGCCGGGCGCCGCCAGCACGCCTGCGGGACCACACACCGCCGCCCGCCGCGTGGCCGGACCCAGGACACACGCACGCCCGGCCCGGGCGCCGCCGGCACCCCCGACGGACCCACACCGCCGGCGACCGGGACACCGAGCACCGCACCCCCGCCCAACCCCGTCGAAGCCCGTCGGCCAGCGGCGTTACCCTGGGTACGCGTTCCACGGCCCGCCGGAAGCCCGGCCTCACCGGCGCCGCGCCGAGCCGCACGCCGCCGACCACCCGGGCCGACCGGGCACGGGCGGCGCGGCTCCCGGCGAACCGCACGAGCAGGCCGACCGGCGAACCGTCTGCGACGGTTCATCCTCGAGGTAGAGCGGGATCATGAGCACGGAGAGCACGACCATGGCGCCCGGAGACGCTCCCGCGTCCCCGCCCCATCGCTACGACGCGCGCCTGGCCGGCGAGATCGAGCGCCGCTGGCAGGACCGGTGGGAGGCCGAGGGCACGTTCCACACGCCCAACCCGGGCGAGCCGGGCTCGGAGAAGCCCAAGGCGTACGTGATGGACATGTTCCCGTATCCCTCGGGCGCGGGCCTGCACGTCGGGCACCCGCTCGGCTTCATCGGCACGGACGTGCTGGGCCGCTACCTGCGGATGACCGGCCACAACGTGCTGCACCCGATGGGCTTCGACGCGTTCGGCCTGCCCGCCGAGCAGTACGCCGTGCAGACCGGCACGCACCCGCGCACGACCACCGAGGCGAACATCGCCCGGTACAAGGCGCAGCTGCGGCAGCTCGGCCTGGCGCACGACCCGCGCCGGTCGATCGCCACCACGGACGTCTCGTACTACCGTTGGACCCAGTGGATCTTCCTGCAGATCTTCGAGTCCTGGTACGACACCGACGCCGACCGCGCCCGGCCGATCGCCGAGCTCAAGGCGGAGTTCGAGGCCGGCACCCGCTCGACCCCGGACGGTCGCCCCTACGCCGAGCTGGAGGAGGCGGAGCGCCGGGCGCTGATCGACTCGTACCGCCTGGCCTACATCTCCGAGGCGCCGGTGAACTGGTGCCCCGGCCTGGGCACGGTGCTGGCCAACGAGGAGGTCACCGCCGACGGCCGCAGCGAGCGCGGCAACTACCCCGTCTTCCGCCGCAACCTCAAGCAGTGGATGATGCGGATCACCGCGTACGCGGACCGGCTGGCCGCCGACCTGGACCGGGTCGACTGGCCGGAGTCGGTCAAGGCGATGCAGCGGAACTGGATCGGCCGCTCCGAGGGCGCCCGGGTGCGCTTCCCCGCCGCCGGCGAGCAGATCGAGGTCTTCACCACCCGCCCGGACACGCTGTTCGGCGCCACCTACATGGTCCTGGCCCCGGAGCACCCGCTCGTCGACGTGCTGACGCCGGCCGCGTGGCCCGAGGGCACGGACGAGCGCTGGACCGGCGGGGCGGCCACCCCGGCCGAGGCCGTGGCCGGGTACCGCGCCGAGGCCGTCCGCAAGTCGGAGCTGGACCGGCAGGAGAACAAGGAGAAGACCGGCGTCTTCACCGGTGCGTTCGCCGTCAACCCGGTGAACGGCGAGGAGATCCCGGTCTTCGTCGCCGACTACGTGCTGATGGGCTACGGCACCGGCGCGATCATGGCGGTGCCCGCGCAGGACCAGCGGGACTGGGACTTCGCGACGGCGTTCGGGTTGCCGATCGTGCGCACCGTCGACCCGGGCGAGGGCTGGGAGGGCGAGGCCTTCACCGGCGAGGGCCCGGCGATCAACTCGGCGAACGCCGAGGTCAGCCTGAACGGGCTGGGCGTCACCGAGGCGAAGCGCGCGATCATCGACTGGCTGGCGGCCAAGGGTCACGGCGAGGGCGTCGTCCAGTACAAGCTGCGGGACTGGTTGTTCTCCCGGCAGCGCTACTGGGGCGAGCCGTTCCCGATCGTGTGGGACGAGCACGGCCCCGTCGGGCTGCCGGAGGACCAGCTGCCGGTCGTCCTGCCGGACGTCGACGACTACTCCCCCAAGACCTACGACCCGGACGACGCCGACACCGAGCCGGAGCCGCCGCTGTCGCGCGCCGAGGACTGGGTGAACGTCGAGCTCGACCTGGGCGACGGGCCGAGGAAGTACCGCCGCGAGACCAACACGATGCCGCAGTGGGCCGGGTCGTGCTGGTACTACCTGCGCTACCTGGACCCGGAGAACGACGAGCGGTTCACCGGCGTCGAGGCCGAGAAGTACTGGATCGGCAAGGAGCCGGAGATCTCGCCGGTCGACCCGGGCGGCGTGGACCTCTACGTCGGCGGCGTCGAGCACGCGGTGCTGCACCTGCTGTACTCCCGCTTCTGGCACAAGGTGCTGTTCGACCTGGGGTACGTGACCAGCGAGGAGCCCTTCCGGAAGCTGTTCAACCAGGGCTACATCCAGGCCTACGCCTACACCGACTCCCGCGGGCTGTACGTGCCGGCCGAGGAGGTCGTCGAGGACGAGAACGGCCGTTTCACGTGGAACGGCCAGCCCGTGAACCGTGAGTACGGGAAGATGGGCAAGTCCCTGAAGAACGTCGTGACGCCGGACGAGATGTGCGACCGGTACGGCGCGGACACCTTCCGGCTGTACGAGATGTACACCGGTCCGATGGAGGCCTCGCGGCCCTGGTCGACCCGGGACGTCGTCGGACCGCAGCGGTTCCTGCAGCGGGTGTGGCGCAACCTGGTCGACGAGAACACCGGCGAGCCGCGGGTGACCGACGACGAGCCCGACGCGGACACGCTGCGGGCGCTGCACAAGGCCATCGCCGGCGTGCGCGAGGACTTCCCGGCGCTGCACTACAACACGGCGGCCGCGAAGCTCATCGAGCTGAACAACCACCTGACCAAGGCGTACCCGGGCGGGGCGCCGCGGGCGGTGGCGGAGCCGCTGGTGCTGATGCTGGCGCCGCTGGCCCCGCACATCAGCGAGGAGCTGTGGCAGCGGCTGGGCCACGAGGCCACGCTGGCCTACGAGTCCTTCCCGGCGGCGGACGAGCGGTACCTGGTCCAGGAGACGGTCGAGTACCCGATCCAGGTCAACGGCAAGGTGCGCTCGCGCGTGACCGTCCCGGCCGACGCCGACTCCGCGGCCGTGCAGGCCGCCGCGCTGGCCGACGAGAAGATCGTCGCCGCGCTGGCGGGGGCCGAGCCCCGGAAGGTGATCGTGGTGCCCGGCCGCCTGGTGAACGTCGTCCGCTGACGGCCGGTCGCTCAGCCCGTCTCCGACGCCCGCCGCCGCTTCAGCGGCCGCACCGCCCGCCGGGTCGCCCCGGTCCGCGGGGGTGCGCTGCGGGCCGGGTCGTCGAGCCACTCGTCGACCTCGGTGAGGACGAGCTCGGCGTCGGCGAGTGCGGCCCGCGCCTCCTCGACCGGTGCCGCGGCCCAGGAGCGCTCGGCGAGCGCGGCACGGTTGAGCAGCGAGCGGAGCAGGCGCCCGGTGACCGGGTCCATCGCGCGCTCACGCACGACCCGCCGGACGTAGGCCGAGACGATGTCCGACGGCTGGTCGCGGGTCTCGTCGAGCGCCCCCAGCGCCACCTGGGCGGCGTCGAGTGCCGCGCGGGCGGCCGCGGTCACCGCCTGACCGGCGAACCCGTTGCCGGCGAGCAGCTCGGCCGCCGCCAGCTCCCGCCGCGCCCGGGCCATGCCGGGCCGCGGACCCGGAGCGGGCGCCTCCGCGTTCGTCACCGCAGCCGCACCGCCTCCGTGCGCGCACGGACGAGCCACGGCTCCTCCGGCCGGGACAGCTGGGCCTGGGTCACGGGGTAGGCGCAGACGGTGATCCCGGAGCGCTCCGTGTGCCGCCACAGCACGGACTCGAGGGTGCCCAGCTCGGCCCAGGGCGACTGCATGTCGTCGAGCACCACCAGCAGGTCCAGCTCCGACTCGACCGAGCCCTCCCCGCTCGCCCACGGCCCCACCAGCAGGATCTGGTGGAGCCGGTCGCCGTAGTGCGCCGCGATCTCGGCGGCGACGGTGGCGGGCAGGTCTTCGTTCTCCGGCGCCGGGTCGGGGTACGCGGCCGCGGCGCGCTCGGCGGCGCCGGGGTCGACGAGCCCGGCGTCGGCCAGCCAGTCGAGCGCGCGGCGCCGGGCCCGGGCGTCCCGGAACCGGAACCACTGGTCCCGCACCTCGGGGAACTCGAACAGCGTGTTCTTGAAGCGGCGGAAGGCGCCGCGGCCGTTGAGCGCGCGGTCGAGCATCTCGGCCGCCCGGCGGTGCTGGACGCCGGCGGTGAAGTCCGCCATGTCCTGGTAGCCCTCGCGCGAGCCGGTCTGCTCGATCGGGACCCAGCCCTGCTCCTCGAGCTCCTCGGAGTCGTCGGGCTCGCCGGTGCACCCCTCGGGCATCGTCGGGACGATGCGGCCCGTGCGCGGGTCGATCCACCACTGCACCTCGGGGTGGCGGTCGTCGAGGGCGTTCGCCAGCTCGCCGAGATCGACCTGCGCCGGATCGAGCATGGCTCGCACCCTACTCACGCGCGGGCCCGGCGAACCGGTGGTCGCCCGGGCGGACCAGCCGCGACCGGGCTCGGCCGCTCAGCGCGGCCGGATCACGATCTCCGGGAGGTGGGCGTCCGCGGTCGCGGTGACCGCGCCGACGACCGCGGCGGCGACGCTCTCCGGGCGGAGGAACCTCGAGCCGTCGTACTCCCCGCCCTCGTGCGCGACGACGGCCCGCTGCATGTCCGTGTCCACCCGCCCGGGGTGCACGGACGTCACGCGCAGGTCGGGTTCCTCGGCGCGCAGCGCGTCGGCGAACGCGCGCAGTGCGAACTTGCTGGCGGCGTAGGAGCCCCAGCCGGCCCGGGCGGTGAGCCCCGAGCCGGAGTTGACCAGGACGACGTCGCCGCGCGCCGCCCGCAGCGCGGGCAGCAGCAGCCGGGTCAGCCCGGCCACCGCGACGACGTTGACCTCGAACTGGTGCCGCCAGGTGTCCGGCGCGGTCTCCTCGATCCTGCCGAGGAGACCGACGCCGGCGGAGTGCACCAGGACGTCGAGCCGCGCCAGGTTCAGCCCGGCCACGGCCGCGGCGACGGAGCCGTCGTCCGTCAGCTCGACCGGCCAGGCCCGTGCGCCCGCGAGCTCGGCCGCGAGCGACTCGAGCGCCACCGTGTCCCGCCCGCCCAGCAGCAGGTCGTGCGTGGGGGCGAGGGCACGGGCGACGGCGGCGCCGATGCCGCGGGAGGCGCCGGTGACGAGGGCGAGCGGCCGGGGGTCCACGGCCGCCACCCTAGATCGGCGGCCGGGACCCCGCGGCTCGGACGCCGACCGGCCTCTCGGATCAGACCCGGCGGGCGCCGCTGAACGGCATCGCGTTCAGCGAGCCGATCTTCACCGGCTGGCCGCTGGTGCTGGCGTGCACGACCTGGCCGTTGCCGATGTAGATGGCCACGTGGCTGACCGGCTTGTAGAAGAACACCAGGTCGCCGGGCTGCAGGCTGCCCTTCGAGACCGGGGTCCCCACGGTCGACTGGGCGCGGCTGGTGCGCGGGATCGAGATCCCGGCCTTCTTGAACGCGAAGCTCGTGAGGCCGGAGCAGTCGAACGCCGACGGGCCGGCGGCGCCGTAGCGGTACGGCTTGCCGACCTGCGCGAGCGCCGTGGACAGGGCGGAGGCGCGCTTCGCGGCGGGCGAGAGGCCGCTGGTGGCGGCCTCGACGGCCTGGGCGGGTGCGGTGAACGCGACCGTCCGCACCGCGGCCTCGACGGGGGCGGCGGGAGCGACGGCGGCCGGGGCGGCGGCCGGGGCCTCGGCGACGGCCCCGGTGGAGGCGGGCGCGAGGGAGAAGAAGGCGGCGGCCGCTGCGGTGGCGGCGACCAGGGTGGAACGCAGGAGCGCAGGTTTGTGCTCGGGCACCGGTGTGCATCCTCGTGGAATCGCACCGCCCGACGGCCGCCGGACCCGCTCGGGGGAGAGCGGGGACCGGGCTGACGGGTGCGGTGGGGAGTACTCCGGCCGTGCTGAGGGAGCCGTGTGGGAGCCCGGGCCGGCGACGCACCCGCCCGTCCGGGCGGTGACCCCGTGCCCGTCCTCCCGGGTGGAGGGCGGTGTCGCGAGGCCGCGAAGGAAATTACGAACGCATTACTGTCGTCGCCATGACGCAGATTACATTTCTCACCGGAAATTCGGGTGACCGTCCTCACCGAATTGGTGACACGTTCGGAGCAGTCGTGATCGTGATCAGCACGTGATTGTGTGCTCAAACTCGTCAATGCAGGTGAGAGAGCTTGGTGTCGGTCACGTGATGTGGCCGTAATGGCTCCGTCCGGGTGAAATCATTTCCGCTCCGGAAGCTCCACGAACATTTCCGGAAGGCAAGCAAAAAAGGAACCCCGGCCGAAGCGGGGCTCCGGCCGGGGTCCTGGCGAGGGTGGCGGGGGGTCTAGCGCTCCCGCTCGCCCCGGATGAACTCCTCGACGGCGGTGCGGGCCTCGGAGTCGCTGTACTGCTCCGGCGGGGACTTCATGAAGTAGCTCGACGCGGAGAGGATGGGACCGCCGATCCCGCGGTCCTTCGCGATCTTCGCGGCGCGCACGGCGTCGATGATGATGCCCGCGGAGTTGGGCGAGTCCCACACCTCGAGCTTGTACTCGAGGTTGAGCGGGACGTCGCCGAACGCGCGGCCCTCGAGCCGGACGTAGGCCCACTTGCGGTCGTCGAGCCAGGCCACGTAGTCCGACGGGCCGATGTGCACGTTGTCCTTGCCCATGTCCCGGTCGACCTGCGAGGTCACCGACTGGGTCTTGGACACCTTCTTCGACTCGAGCCGCTCGAGCTCCTTCATGTTCAGGAAGTCCATGTTCCCGCCCACGTTGAGCTGCATCGTGCGGTCGAGCTGCACGCCGCGGTCCTCGAAGAGCTTCGCCAGCACCCGGTGGGTGATCGTGGCGCCCACCTGCGACTTGATGTCGTCGCCGACGATCGGGATGCCGGCGTCGGCGAACTTCTGCGCCCACACAGGGTCCGAGGCGATGAACACCGGCAGGGCGTTCACGAAGGCCACGCCCGCGTCGATCGCCGCCTGCGCGTAGAAGCGGTCGGCCGCCTCACTGCCCACCGGCAGGTAGGAGACGAGCACGTCCGCCCGCGTGTCGCGCAGGACCTGGGCGACGTCGACGGGCTCCTCGTCCGACTCGGCGATCGTCTCCCGGTAGAAGCGGCCCAGCCCGTCGAGGGTGTGGCCGCGCTGCACCGGGACGCCGAGCGGCGGCACGTCGGCGATCTTGATCGTGTTGTTCTCGCTGGCCGTGATGGCCTCCGAGAGGTCGCGGCCGACCTTCTTCGCGTCGACGTCGAACGCGGCGACGAAGGTGACGTCGCGCACGTGGTAGCCGCCGAAGTCGACGTGCATCAGGCCGGGGACGCGGGTGGCCGGGTCGGCGTCCGCGTAGTACTGGACGCCCTGGACCAGCGACGCCGCGCAGTTGCCGACGCCGACGACGGCGACACGCACCTCACTCATGCCGGCTCTCCTTCTTTCTCGGTCGGGGACTTGGGCCTTCACGGCCTGCTGGGTCCGGCCTCGTCGCCGGGGTGACGCTCCCGCTCGATGAGCTCGTTCAGCCACCGCACCTCGCGCTCGGTGGTGTCCAGGCCGAGCTCGTGCAGCTCGCGGGTGTACCGGTCGATCTGCTCGCCGGCCCTGGCGAGCGCGGCGCGCAGCCCCTCGCGGCGTTCCTCGACCGCCCGCCGCCTGCCCTCCAGGATCCGCATCCTGGTCTCGGCGGGCGTGCGGGAGAAGAACGCCAGGTGGACGCCGAAGCTCTCGTCGTCCCAGGTCTGCGGGCCGGACTCGGCCAGCAGCTCGCCGAACCGCTCCTTGCCGTCGGCGGTGATCCGGTAGACGCGCCGCGCGCGCCGGGACCAGCCGCCGCCCGTCGCCGGTGGGCTGCCGGACCTGTCCGGGTCCTCGACGATCAGACCCGCGCGAAGGAGCCTGCGCAGCGCCGGGTAGAGCGAGCCGTAGGAGAAGGCGCGGAACCCGCCGAGCCGCAGCCCGAGCTGTTTGCGCAGCTCGTAGCCGTGCATCGGGGCTTCCAGCAGTAGCCCGAGGATGGCGAACTCGAGCATCCGCCTCCCTCCTCCCACGCGCCGCCCGGGAACCCCGCTGTCCCCGGCGATCGGTCGGAGCACTATATCGACCCGATACATCCGCGCACAGCCCTCGACGCGCTGTCGGTCGGGTGCGGGCCCGCGGCCGAGATCCCGGCCACCCTCTCGACCTGCGACTGCACCGGGCGCTCACGCCCGTCCGGGCGGTTCGGGGACCGCACGGCCGGGTGGCTGAGTACCCTGGTCGGGTGCTCACCCAGCGACAGGTCGTCGACTACGCGTTGCAGCGCCGTGCGCTGCTCGCGGAGGTCTACGCCGGTCGGGTGGGAACCGCGGAGGTCTGCGACGCGAGCCCGTACCTCCTGCGCGCCGCCCGCTTCCACGGCCGGCCGACGCAGCAGCAGTGCCCGGTGTGCCGCAAGGAGCGACTGACCCACGTCTGGTGGGTGTTCGGCGAGGAGCTCCGCCACGTGTCCGGCTCGGCCCGCGACCCCGAGGAGGTCGAGGAGCTCGCGGCCCGGCACGGCGAGTTCTCCGTCTACCTCGTGGAGGTCTGCCGCACGTGCAGCTGGAACCATCTGGTCCAATCGTCGGTGCTGGGCACCGGCGCCCGGCCCGACCGCCCGCGCCGCCGGAGGACCGCCGCCGAGTGACGAGCCCCGCCCCGATCCCCGCCCGATGAGCCCCGACCCCGTGAGCCGTACAGCGCCCGCACCCCACGCCCCAGCCCGGTCCGCCCATGCTCCCCGCAGGCGGACCGGAGAAGCACGGAGCCCGCGGTGACCGATCAACGCAGCGACCGACCAGGAGCCGGTGGTCCGCCGCCCCGGCCCGGAGTCCCGGACGTCTGGGACATCCGCCCGAACCAGGGCCCCCCGCCACCCGGTGGGGGGCCCTGGCAGGGTCCGGTCCGATCCGGCCCGCCGCCGCAGCAGCGGCCGCCGGGGCCGCGGCCGGTGCCGCCCGGGCAGCCGGGTCCGTACGGCCCCCCGAACCGGCCGGTGCCGCAGCGCGTCGGCCCGGGTCCGCAGGGTCCACAGGGTCCGCAGGCGGGCCCCGGCGGTCCGGCGCAGCCGCCCGCGCGGCCCGCGCCGCTGCTCACCCACGACCCGAGCACCTCGGGGCCGGACGACCGCCCCACCTCCCTGGCGCTGGCCGATCCGCCCGGCCCCCCGCCCCGCCGCCCGGGCCCCGGCGGCAACGGCGGCGACGGTCGACCGGGAGGACGGAAGCGGCTCGTGCGCCGGATCGTGCTGTGGGCGCTGGTGGCCCTGGTCCTCGGGCCGTTCCTGGCCTTCGCGATCGGCTGGGTGGCCTTCAGGGTGCCCAGCGCGGACGACGTCGCCAACACCCAGGTCGCGACGTTCACCTTCGCCGACGGCAGCCCGCTCGCCACGGTCCGGCCCAACAACATCAACCGGACCAACGTCGCCCTGGACCAGGTGCCGGCGCCGGTGCAGCACGCCGTGCTGTCCGCCGAGGACCGCTCGTTCTTCTCGAACCCGGGCTTCGACATCTCCGGCATCGGCCGGGCCGTGTGGAGCCAGCTGACCGGCGGCATCGGCGGCGGCTCCACGATCACCCAGCAGTACATCAAAGTGACCACCGGCCAGGACCAGTTCTCGCTCTGGCGCAAGTACAAGGAGATCGTGCTCGCCGCGAAGATCTCCAAGGAGCAGACCAAGCAGGAGATCCTGGAGAACTACCTCAACGCGATCTACCTGGGCCGCGGTGCCTACGGCATCCAGGCCGCGAGCCAGGCCTACTTCGGCAAGGACGTCCAGCAGCTGAACGCCTCCGAGGGCGCGATGCTCGCCGGGCTGATCCAGTCGCCCTCGCGCTGGGACCCGGCGAAGAACCTGGAGAAGTCCCAGGAGCGCTGGAACTTCGTGCTCGACGGCGAGGTCCAGATGGGCTGGATGACCCCGGCCGAGCGCGCGCAGCAGCAGTTCCCGCGGTGGCTGCAGCCGACCGCCGCCGAGGGCGGCATCCCCGGGGACGCGAACGGCCACATCTACAACCAGGTCCGCGCGGAGCTCGAGCAGAACGGGATCTCCGAGGCGGAGATCAACACCGAGGGCCTCACGGTCCAGACCACGATCGACCCGGCCAAGCAGAAGGACGCGGTCGACGCGGCCAACCAGGTGCTGAAGGGCCAGCCGGACAACCTGCGGACGGCCCTCGTGTCGATCGACCCCAAGACCGGCGCGGTGCTCGCCTACTTCGGCGGCAACGACGGCGTGGGGCTGGACTACGCGCAGGCGTCCAAGCAGCCCGGCTCGTCGTTCAAGCCGTTCGTGGTGGCCGCGGCCCTGCAGCAGCCGGACCCGATCGGCCTGGGCACGCAGTACGACGGGTCCTCCCCGCAGACCCTCGCGGGCCAGAAGGTGTCCAACTCCGAGGGCGTCAGCTGCGGCCGGTGCTCGGTCAAGACGGCGATGACGCAGTCGATCAACACCGTCTTCTACCGGATGGCGCTGGACGTCGGCCCGCAGAAGGTCGCCGACGCGGCGATCAAGGCGGGCATCCCGGCCGGGCCGCTGGCCAACCCGACCGGTGGCATCTCGCTGGGCGACAAGAACGTCACCACCGAGAACATGGCCGCCGCCTTCGCCACGTTCGCGGCGGACGGCGTCGCCCGCCAGCCCTACCTCGTCGCCAAGGTGACCACCAGCGACGGCCGGGTCATCTACGACCACGGCGCGGGCACCTCGGCCGGCACGCAGGCGTTCAGCCAGCAGGTCGCGCGCAACGTCACCGAGTCGATGACGGACGTGGCGAGCTCCTCGCGGATCGGGCTGCGGGACGGCCGCCCGGTCGCCGCCAAGACCGGCACCGTGCAGAGCAGCATCGAGGGTCAGAACAACGACGCCTGGACCGTCGGCTACACCCCGCAGCTGGCCACCGCGGTGTGGGTCGGCACGGACGACAACTCGCCGATCAAGAACTCCGCCGGGCGGCCGATCTACGGGCGCATGCTGCCCGGCTCGATCTGGCAGCAGTACATGTCCGACGCGCTGCGGGGCACGGAGGTCGAGCCCTGGTCGAAGTTCACGCCGATCGGCCAAGCCCCGGTCTCCGACTACGCCGGCCAGTCGAGCTCGCCGACGCGCTCCGTGGACTCGGACGACGGCGGCGAGGACGCCCAGCAGTGGCGCAGCCGGGACGGCGGCGACAGCAGCGGCGACAGCGGCAACCGCGACTCCGGGAACGGTGACTCGGGCCGCGGCAACGGCAACAGCGACTCCGGGGACGGCAACGGGAACGGGAACGGGAACGGGAACGACGGCGACGAGGACGGCGGCGACTAGGTGACGTCGCGGCCGGTCGCACCGGAGGACGCCCCGTCCCCCGCGGCCCGGCGGCCGGCGCGCAGCCCCGAGCCGCCGCGCGAGCCCGCGCGGGTGGTCCCGACGTGGACCGAGCCGCTCGCCGCGGCCGCGAGCCGGGTCGTCGGCGGTCCGCTCGGCCGGCACGCGCTGGTCGGCCGCGCCGCCTTCTGGACCCCGCTGCGGGTGGTGCTGCTGCTCGCCGTGGTCACGCTCGCGCTGAGCTGGCTCGGCAAGTCGCCGTGCCTGCAGCAGTACCGCACGGGCGACGGGCAGCTGGCGCTCGACTGGCAGAACAACCGCCAGTACGTGGCCCTGTGCTACTCGGACACGGTGCCGCTCTACGGCATCGAGCGGCTCGACGACCCCACGGCCGTCCCCTACCGCGACGCGTGGACCGACACCTCCGGCGGTGGCGCCCCGCAGACCCGGTACATGGAGTATCCGGTGCTCACCGGCTTCTACCAGTGGGCGGCGGCACGGCTGACCGACGGTTGGCTGGCCGCCGCCGAGGCACTGCCGCTGCCGAGCGCGCTCCCGGTCGTCGTGTACTTCGACCTCGTCGCCCTGGGCCTGGCCCTGGCCTGGATCGTGGCGGTGTGGGCGGTGGTCCGGCTCCGCCCCGAGCGGCCCTGGGACGCGGCGCTGGTCGCGGTCTCCCCGCTCGTCGCGGTGCACGCCTTCACCAACTTCGACACCCTGGCCGTCGCCCTGGCCTGCGGTGGGCTCCTCGCCGTCGCCCGGCGGCGGCCCCTCCTCGGCGGGGTGCTGCTGGGCCTGGGCGGCGCCGCCAAGCTCTATCCGCTGCTCCTGCTGCTGCCGGTGCTGCTCGTCGCCGCCCGCCGGCGCGAGCTCGGCACGGCGTGGCGGACGATCGGCGCCGCCGTCGTCACGTGGCTCGCGGTGAACCTGCCGGTGGCGCTGGCGTGGCCCGCGGGGTGGTGGGAGTTCGTCCGGCTCAACCGGACGCGCCCCGCCGACCCGGACTCGCTGTACTACGCGCTCTCGTACTTCACGGGGTGGAGCGGTTTCGACGGCCCGCTGCGCGCCGACCAGGCGCCGAACACGCTCAACGCCGTCACCGCGGCCCTGCTCGTGATCGCCTGCGCCGGGCTGGTCGTGCTCGCGGCCAAGGCACCCCGGCCGCCGCGGCTGGCGTCCCTGGCCTTCCTGATCGTCGCCGCGTTCCTGCTCGTCAACAAGGTCTGGAGCCCGCAGTACTCGCTGTGGCTGGTCCCGCTGGCCGTGCTCGCCCTGCCGCGGTGGCGGCTGCTGCTCGCGTGGATGGCCGTCGACGCGCTGGTCTGGGTGCCGCGGATGTTCTTCTACGTCGGCACGGAGGACAAGGGGCTGCCGCCGGACTGGTTCCTCGGCGCGGTCCTGCTGCGGGACGCCGTCGTCGTGCTGCTGTGCGTGCTCGTGGTCCGCTCGATCCTGCGGCCCTCGCGGGACCCGGTGCGGGCCCGCGATCCGGGCCGCGATCCCGACCGGGACCCGGACTGGCCGGTGCGACAGCGGTCACAGCCCAGCGCACGCCGCGTCCCGGTGGGGCAGAGTCCGGAGCATGGCAACGGGTGAGGGCGGGGTCGACGTCGACCCCGGGAGCCGGGTCACGGAGCTGCGCGCGGCCGTCGGGCAGCGGCTGGCGGAGTTCGAGCGACGGGCCGTCGAGCGGCCCGACCTGAAGCACTCCGCGGTCACCGTCACGCTGGTCACCACCGGCGGCGCCGGTCTGGCCGACGGGCTGGCCTTCCTGCTCACCCGGCGGGCCGCCACCCTGCGCCGGCACTCCGGGCAGTGGGCGCTGCCGGGCGGACGCTGCGACCCGGGCGAGACGATCACCGAGACCGGTCGCCGGGAGCTGCTCGAGGAGGTCGGGCTCGAGCTGGGCGAGGACGCCGTGCTCGGGCTGCTCGACGACTACGTGACCCGCTCCGGGTACGTCATCACGCCGGTCGTGCTGTGGGGCGGCGAGGTCGGCGAGCTGACCCCGAACCCCGCCGAGGTCGGCGAGCTGCACCGGATCCCGCTGGCGGACATCGACGTGGAGCCGCGCTTCCTCACCATCCCCGAGTCCGAGGCTCCGGTCATCCAGGTGCCGCTGTTCGACCGGTTCGTGCACGCGCCGACCGGGGCCGTGCTGTACCAGGTCCGGGAGCTGCTGCTGCACGGTCGCCCGACGCGGGTGGACCACCTGGAGCAGCCGGTGTTCGCCTGGCGGTGAGATCGGCGCCGGTCTCCGGCTCGCGGGCGTCGACCGTCGTGGGCGTGCGGAGGAACAGCACGAACAGGAGCACCAGCAGGACCGCCTTGCCCCACACCCCGAGCACGACCGCCTGGGCGGCGAACCCGGCGCCGATCCCGGCGTCGGCGCCGGCGTCGAGCAGGTGGAACCAGCGGAAGATCCCGATGCCGATCAGCGCGTCCGCCGCGAGGTAGGCCGTGATCCAGCCCCAGCGGACCCGCAGGAGCACCAGGAACGGCAACAGCCAGAGCGTGTACTGCGGCGAGTGCACCTTGTGCAGCAGCAGGAAGCCGCAGAGCATCGCGGCGCTGACCCCGATCCAGGGGTAGACCGCCCCGCGCCGCCACCGCAGCATCCCCACCGCGGCCGCGACCACGAAGGACAGCAGCACCAGCGCGGGCGACAGCACGGCGACGACCGGCTCGAACTGTTCGCCGGCGCCCAGGTCGGCCATCAGCGGCCGGACGCCCCAGAACCAGACGGAGTTGGTGCTGACGTCGATCGGGCGCTGCTGTTGGAAGGCGAACGAGGCGGCCCAGCCCGGGAAGCCTAGCACCGCGAAGGGCAGGTTCACCGCGACCGCGGTCAGCGCGCCGGCCAGGCACACCCGCACCGCGCCCGTGACGTCGAGGCCCGCGCCCGGCGGGCGTCCGCGGGTGAGGACGTAGAGCGCCAGGGGCAGCAGGAACGCCCCGGGGTAGAGCTTCACCGCGAAGCCCAGGCCGAGCAGCACCGCGGCCGCGGTGGCGCGCGTGGACAGCGGCACCTCCCGCCGCAGGCCGTGCAGCACGAACACCGCGCCGACCGCGCACGCGACGGCCGGCAGGTCCCAGTTGTGGAAGGCGTAGAGCACGAGCGGTGGGCCGAGCGCCCACACCAACGCCCGCCAGCGCGCGAGCCGGCCGAGCATCCACCCGGCGACCAGCCCGAACGGGGCCAGGATCAGGGCTGAGGCGAGCAGGAAGCCGGCGTCCGTCGAGGCCCCGAGCGCGCCGAGCCACATCAGCACGCCGGTGAGCACGGGGTACTCGACGGTGCCGCCCCGCAGCTGCCCGTCCGGCGAGATCGAGCCGTGGACGTAGGGAAAGACGTGCCGGTCGACGTCCCGCCCCAGCCACAGCTTCTGGACGTCCGAGTAGCAGACGTCCCGGTACTGTCGGACCGCGAAGTCCGGGGCCGAGCGGCCCGCCGCGTCGAACTCGGGGCCGGTGCAGCGGGCCTTGTTCGCGTAGCCCAGCAGCAGGGTCAGGCCGGTGAGCAGGACGAGCAGGACCAGGCCCGCGGTGCCGAGGGGCGCGCGGGCGGCGCCCGGCGAGGCGGAGTGGTCCCCGGACCCGCGCGCGGCGGGGCCGGCGGGCCGCGCGGCCGGGGAGCCCGCGGCCGCGCGCTCGCTCACCGCCCGAGCTTCTCGCGCAGGAACGCGATGTCCGCCGGCTGGCCCTCGGCGGGTGTCTCCACGACGACCGGGGCGCCCGCCGCGGCGCACACCGCCGCCAGCACCTCGGGCTCGATGGTCCCGGACTCCACGTTGGCGTGCCGGTCCCGGGCGGAGTCGAACTCGTCCCGCGAGTTGTTCAGGTGCACGAGGTCGATCCGGCCGGTGATCGCCTTGGCCCGGTCCACGACGTCCACCAGCTCCTCGCCGGCGGCGAAGGCGTGGCAGGTGTCCAGGCAGAAGCCGACGCCGAACTCGCCCACCGCGTCCCACAGCCGGGCCAGCGCGTCGAACTTGCGGGCCATCGCGTTGTCCCCGCCCGCCGTGTTCTCGATGAACACGGGCACCGCGAAGCCGCCCTCGTCCTGCTGACGCTGCACGAACTTGCGCCAGTTGTCGACGCCGACGGCCGGGTCCTCGTCCTTCGTGACGTGCCCGCCGTGCACCACCAGCCCGATCGCGCCGACCGCCTTCGCGCCCTCCGCGTGCTGCACCACCAGCTTGCGCGAGGGGATCCGGATGCGGTTGTTCGGCGAGGCCACGTTCACGACGTACGGCGAGTGCACCACGGTGGCGACCTCCGCGGCCACCAGCGCCTCCGCGTGCGGATGGGGCTGCGGCTTCTTCCACCCCTGCGGGTCGGCGAGGAAGAACTGCACGATCTCCGCCCCGCGCTCGGCCGCCGCGGCGAGGGGGTCGTCGTCGCGGACGTGGGCACCGATGAGCATGCCGACGAGGGTAGTGACCCCCACCGACACTCCCGCACTCCCGGCGGCCCCGCGCCCCTCCGGCCCGTCGGGCGACATCGTCGCCCGGGCCGACCGCCCGGCCCGGCCGCCGTTCCCGACCGGGAACGATCGCGGGGTGGGGCCGGACGGGCGAGAACGCGCTGGTAACCTGGTGTCCAACCGCTCCGACCGGTGGCCATCCGGGCCGCCGCGACGAGCCGGGTCCGGGCCCCGTATCCCGGCCCGGCCCGATTCTGTCGGTGCGGGGTGAGAACCTCCTGCCGCGGAAGCGCCGCGGCCGTTCCAGTCCACAGGAGGTGAGTGGTTCTCATGCGTCACTACGAGCTCATGGTCATTCTCGACCCGAGCCTGGACGAGCGCACGGTGCAGCCGTCGCTGGAGACCTTCCTGAACGTCGTCCGCTCCGACGGCGGTTCGGTGGAGAAGGTCGAGGTCTGGGGCAAGCGTCGCCTCGCCTACGAGATCGCCAAGAACGCCGAGGGCATCTACGCGGTGCTCGAGGTCCAGGCGGAGCCGGCCACCGTGGCCGAGCTCGACCGCCAGCTGGGTCTGAACGAGTCCGTCCTGCGCACCAAGGTGCTGCGCAAGGAGCCCAAGAAGGCCGCGAAGGCCGCCCCCGCGCGCACGCCCGCCCCCGCCGCGAGCTGAGGAGGCCCCCATGGCCGGCGAGACTGTGATCACCGTGGTCGGCAACCTCACCGCCGACCCGGAGCTGCGGTTCACCCCGTCCGGGGCGGCCGTCGCCAACTTCACGGTGGCGTCCACGCCGCGCACCTTCGACCGCCAGTCCGGCGAGTGGAAGGACGGCGAGGCGCTGTTCCTGCGCTGCAACATCTGGCGCCAGGCCGCGGAGAACGTCGCGGAGACGCTCACCCGCGGTGCGCGCGTCATCGTGCAGGGCCGGCTGCGGCAGCGGTCGTTCGAGACCCGCGAGGGTGAGAAGCGCACCGTCATCGAGATGGAGGTCGACGAGGTCGGCCCCTCGCTGCGGTACGCCACGGCCAAGGTCAACAAGGTCAGCCGCGGCGGTGGCAGCGGCGGCTTCGGCGGCGGCGGTGGCGGCGGCGGTTTCGGTGGCGGTGGCGGCCAGGGCGGCGGCTACGACGACCCGTGGGGCTCCGCCCCGCCGGCCGGCAGTGGTCCCGCCGCGGACGACGAGCCCCCCTTCTGACCTCGATCCACACCCCCGCCGAGCGCGGGGACCGGTACACCCAGGAGCACCAGCAATGCCCAAGCCCGTCCTGCGCAAGCCGAAGAAGAAGGTCTGCGCGTTCTGCAAGGACAAGGCCCAGGAGATCGACTACAAGGACACCGGTCTGCTGCGGAAGTTCATCTCCGACCGCGGCAAGATCCGGGCCCGCCGCGTGACCGGCAACTGCCGGCAGCACCAGCGGGACGTCGCCGTCGCGGTGAAGAACAGCCGCGAGGTCGCCCTCCTGCCGTACACCTCGACCGCCCGCTGACCGAGGAAGGAGTAGCACCGTGAAGCTCATCCTCACCGCCGACGTGCCGAACCTGGGCGCCCCCGGCGACATCGTGGAGGTCAAGGACGGCTACGGCCGTAACTACCTGCTGCCGCGCCAGTTCGCGATCGTCGCGACCCGTGGCGCCGAGAAGCAGGTCGAGCAGATCCGCCGCGCCCAGAAGGCCCGGCAGATCCGCGACCTGGGCCACGCCCAGGAGGTCGCCGGCTCGCTGAAGGAACTGGCGGTCAGCGTCAAGGCGAAGGCCGCGGGCGACTCGGGCCGGCTGTTCGGCTCGGTCACCCCGGCCCAGATCGTCGAGGCCGTGCGCGCCGCCGGCGGTCCGGCCCTCGACCGGCACTCGGTCGAGATCGCCGAGCAGATCAAGTCGGTGGGCACCCACCCGGTGAAGGTCCGCCTGCACCCGGAGGTCACCGCCGAGCTGCAGGTGGCGGTCGTCGCCGCCTGACACCCGGCACCGGCGGGCCCCAGCCCGTCACGTTCCGTCACGAGGGCGGGATCGTGGTCGTCTCGACCGGGTCCCGCCCTCGCGGCGTTCTCGGCGACGTGATCGCCCTCGGTGTCGATCGCACTGCGGATCTTCGGACGGGTCTCGACGAGCGGCGGCACACCGACCGTCCGGCGCGTGCGAGCGACACGCGGAGGTTGCGCCCGCGTCGCTCGGTGACCCCCCGGGTGCGCCAGGTGGACAGGCGGTGACCGCCTCCGACACGCCCGCCGGGGGACGCGCCGGGCCGCCCGGAAAGAAAGTTGTCCACACCGGGTCCTAGGGTCCTGATCTGCGGAAAGTCGCCCTCATCAGGGGTTGTCCCCACGGTGTCCACAACTCGGTGGGGAGGCTCGCCTGCCCTGTCCCCGATCCGTCCCCACGCCCTCCCCAGGGTTGTCCACACGCGGGTTTGGGCGTGGGCGCCGCGTCCCCTACCGTCACGTGCCCGGGCCGCGTGGACGATCGCCGGCGCCCCGCGCACCGTTCGTCGCACGCCGCCCGAGGGCGTGACCTCGGACGGGTACCGGCGGGAGGGGACGATCGTCGCGCGGCCGGGAGAACCGGCTGCGGATCGAACTCATGTTCGATACGATGGGGCCACGTGGTGACAGGGGGTGACGTCGGGCATGGCGGTGACGGATGACCGTCCCAATCGGCCGCGAGCCGTCCGCGACGGCGAGGGCCGTCCCGGAGGGGACTCCGCGGGCGGGGTGGTCCCGAACCCGTTCGACCGCCAGCCGCCGCAGGACCTCACCGCGGAGCAGTCCGTGCTCGGGGGCATGCTGCTGAGCAAGGACGCGATCGCGGACGTGGTGGAGGTGCTGCGGCCGGACGACTTCTACCGGCCCGCGCACCAGACGGTCTACGACTGCATCCTCGACCTCTACGGGCGGGGCGAGCCGGCCGACGCGGTCACGGTGTCGGCGGAGCTGCAGCGCCGCGGGGAGCTGATCCGGCTCGGCGGCGCGCCGTACCTGCACACCCTGATCGCCACCGTGCCGACCGCGGCGAACGCGGCGTACTACGCCGAGATCGTGGCGGAGAAGGCCACGCTGCGGCGGTTGGTCGAGGCGGGCACCCGGATCGTGCAGCTGGGCTATCACGGGGCCGAGGGTGCGGAGGTCGAGGAGGTCGTCGACCGGGCCCAGGCGGCGATCTACGAGGTCACCGAGCGGTCCACCAGCGAGGACTACGTCCCGCTCGAGGAGTTGCTGCAGCCGACGATGGACGAGATCGACGCGATCGCCTCCCGCGGTGGCGTCTCGCTGGGCGTGCCGACCGGGTTCGCCGATCTCGACGCGTGCACCAACGGGCTGCACCCGGGGCAGATGATCGTCGTGGCGGCCCGGCCGGGTCTGGGCAAGTCCACGCTCGGGCTGGACTTCGCCCGCTCGTGCTCGATCAAGCACCAGATGACCAGCGCGGTGTTCTCGCTGGAGATGAGCAAGTCCGAGATCGTGATGCGGTTGCTGTCGGCGGAGGCGCGGATCCGGCTGGCCGACATGCGCGCGGGCCGGATGAGCGACGACGACTGGACGCGGATGGCGCGGCGGATGTCCGAGATCTCCGAGGCGCCGTTGTTCATCGACGACTCGCCGAACCTCACGCTGATGGAGATCCGGGCCAAGGCGCGGCGGCTCAAGCAGCGCAACGACCTGAAGCTGATCATCCTGGACTACCTGCAGCTGATGACCTCGGGCCGCAAGGTCGAGTCCCGCCAGCAGGAGGTCTCGGAGTTCTCCCGGCAGATCAAGCTGCTGGCCAAGGAGCTCGAGGTGCCGGTCGTGGCGATCTCGCAGCTCAACCGTGGCCCGGAGCAGCGCACGGACAAGCGGCCGATGATCTCGGACCTGCGTGAGTCGGGCTCGATCGAGCAGGACGCGGACATGGTGATCCTGCTGCACCGGCCGGACGCGTTCGAGCGGGACGACCCGCGCGCCGGCGAGGCCGACCTGATCCTGGCCAAGCACCGTAACGGCCCCACCAACACCATCACGGTGGCCCACCAGCTGCACTACAGCCGCTTCGCCGACCTCGCCCACGGCTGAGCCGGATGGGTCCGGGCCGCGTCGGTTCGGCTCGCGTCAGGTCGGCCGCGTCAGGCGCGGTCGGGTCCGGTCGCGTCGGCCCGGGCGTCGATCCGGGCGACGGCGTTCCGGGCGTTGATCCTGGCGGCGGCGTTCCGGAGGACACGGGGTACGAGGGCACGGTGGACCGCGGAGGCCGGGCGCCACAGCAGCCTGCCGGCGCGGTGCTCGTAGCGGACGAACGTGGCGAGCGCGGCGTGCCCCTCGCTCGTCGTCACCACGAGGTTCGCGCTCAGGAGCGGTCCGGCGGTGGCCAGCCGGATCCAGCCGTCCCTGCGCCCGGTGACGCGCCAGCCGGCCACGGTGTCGGGGCCCCGCTCGGGATCCAGCCGTAGCCCGAGCAGGACCTGCCAGATCAGTTGCTCGCCCGGGGTCGGCACGGAGCCGAACATCGCGCGGGCCCACTGCTCGGCGGACGCGTTCCCGTCCTGGGACGGCACCGTGAACAGATCGGCGTAGTCGACCGTGGACAGCGCCGCCCGCGCCCGCACTGCCGGCGGGATCTCGGAGACCCCGCGGACACCCTGCACGGCCATCACGCACCTCCTATACGGTGGCGTACAACAGAAGCCTGAATATACGGCTGCGTACAACAGACGGGAAGGGGTCGAGCGTGGGCGTCGCCCGGACACCGCGCCGGAGCTGGATCGAGGCCGGGCTGCGCGCGCTGGCCACGGGCGGGCCCGACGCCGTCCGGGTCGAGTCCCTCGCCAAGAGCCTCGGGGTGACCAAGGGCGGCTTCTACGGGTACTTCGCGGACCGGGAGGCGTTGCTGCAGGCGATGCTCGACACCTGGGAGCGCGAGAGCGTCGACGAGGTGCTGGCCCGCGTCGAGCGCGAGGGCGGCGCCCCTCGGACCCGGATCCACCGCGCCGGGATGTTGACCTTCTCCGGTGACAGGCTGCTGCCGATCGACCTCGCGGTCCGCGCCTGGGCGCGCCGGGACGAGGCCGTCGCGGACCGCCTGCGCCGTGTCGACAACCGCCGCATGGCACTGCTCCGCGAGATGATCGGCACCTTCTGCGCCGACCCGGACGAGGTCGAGGCCCGTAGTCTGATCGCCTTCTGCGTGGCGATCGGCGAGCACTTCCTCGCCGCCGACCACGAGGGGCGGAGCCGGGCCGAGGTGCTGTCCCGGGCCGCCGACCTCGTCCTCGACCGGCCGGCGCGCGGGATCCGCTGAACCGCCCGTCGTGGGGCCGACCCCGAGCCCGGTCGGCGCCGACCCGCCGCCGATCAGGGGCCGAGCAGCGGTCCTCGGTGTGGGCCGCCGCCGAGTCGCTCGGTGATCAGTGGCAGGTGTCCTCGTGCCCCACGTGGGCGTGCCGCTCCACCTGCAGCGTGCTGTGGGCGAGCCCGAACCGCTCGCGCAGCGTGGTGCCCGCGCGGTCGAGCACCGAACCGCCGCAGCCACTCGCATTGGGCTCGTGGTCGGCGACCACCAGGTGCGCGGACATGGACGGCGTGCGGTCGTTGATGGCCCACACGTGCAGGTCGTGCACGGCCGTCACGCCCGGCACGGCGAGCAGCGCGGAGCGGACCTCGGCGACGTCGATCCCCGCCGGCGCGCCCTCCAGCAACACGTGCCAGACCTCGCGCAGCAGGCCGACGGCGCGAGGCAGGATCAACGCGGCGATGAGCAGCGAGGCGAGGGTGTCCGCGTAGGGCCAGCCGGTGGTCACGAGCACGGTCGCCGCGACCATGACGCCGACCGAGCCCAGCGCGTCCCCCAGGACGTGCAGCATCGCCCCGCGCAGGTTCATGTTGCCGCGGTCGCCGCCCGCGAGGATCACGAGCGAGACGACGTTGCCCACGAGCCCGGCCGCGCCGATGACCAGCAGCGGCAGCCCGGGGATCGCGGCGGGTTGGAACAGCCGGGACACGCCCTCCACGGCCACCCACACGACCACCGCGACCAGCGCCACGGCGTTGAGCCCGGCGACCAGCACCTCGACCCGGCCGAGGCCGAAGGTCCGGTGGTGGCAGGCCGGCTTCGCCGCGAGCACCGACGCGGCGACGGCGGCGGCGAGCGCACCCGCGTCCGTGAGCAGGTGGCCCAGGTCGGCGAGCAGGGCGAGCGAGCCGGTGAGCAGCGCACCGACGCCGCCGAGCACGGCGCAGGCCATGGTCACGAGCAGCGCGGCGACCAGCCGGCGGCGATCGCTGCCGGCCGCATGGCCGTGCCCGTGCCCGTGCCCCGTTCCCATGGCCCGCACGCTACCTATGCGTGATCGTGCATGCAAAGAGGAGGGTCACCTCACCGGGCGACGCCGATCACATCCGGCGTCCGGTCACAGCCCCGCTCAAGGTCACGATTCGGTCACCTACACTGGTACCCGGTGCACCCGGATCAACGGCGAGCGGGCCGCTCCGTTCCCCAGCCAGGCCTTGTGATCCCGGGGGTGCCCCGAACGATGCTCAGCGACCGTGAGCGCAGCCAGTTCGCCCTGATCGAGCAGGGTCTCATGTCCGGCGATCCGCTGTTCGTCGCCCGGTGCAGCGCGCTCGGACGCAAGCTGCGCCGGCACCGTCCGGCCCCCTCCCGCACCGGCGGCCCGGCCGGCCGCTCGGTGCACACCGCAGGGCTCGTGCCCACGATCCTGCTCGGCGGCGGCCTGCTGCTGCTCGTCCTCGGCGGGGCGGCGGCCGCGGTGCCCATCGTCGTCGCCGGGATCCTCATGGCGATGGCCGCGCTCGGCCTGGCCCTGACCGCGCCGCAGCGGACGACGCGGCCGGACACACCGTAGGACGCGCTCCTCAGGTCAGGTGCCCGAGGAGGAGGTGGTTGGCCTCCTCGGCACTCTGCATCGTCGCGAGGTGCCCGCCGTGCAGCACCTCCAGGTGCGCCCCGGGGATGCCCGCGGTGATGGTGCGGGCGTGCGGCTCGACGGGCGTCGGCTTGTCCTCGTCCCCCGCGATCACGAGCGTCGGCGCGGTCACGTCGCCCAGCCGGTCGCGGTGGTCCCACACCTCGATGGCCTCGCAGCAGGCGATGTAGCCGTCGTCGGGGGTGTCGGAGACCCACCCGATCGCCCGGGCGACCACGTCGGGGTGCTGCTCCGCCCACTCCGGCGTGAACCACCTCTCGACCACGCCCGGCGCGATGCCCGCCGTGCCCCCGGCCTTCACGGCCTCGATGCGCTGCCGCCAGATCGCGGGGTCCGGGAAGTTCGAGGAGGTGCAGCACAGCACGAGCCGGGCGATGCGGTCCGGGTGCTCGGAGCCCAGGTACATCCCGACCATGCCGCCGAGCGAGAGTCCGCACCAGTGCACGCGGTCCACGCCGAGCGAGTCGAGTGTGGCCAGGACCGCCTCGGCCAGCATCTGCATCGTGTAGGGGCCCGCCGGGTTGGGCGAGGCGCCGTGTCCAAGGTGGTCCATGCGGATGACCCGGAAGTGCTCGGCGAGGGCCGGGACGTTCGGCTCCCACATGTCGAGCGTGCTGCCCAGCGAGCCGAGCATCACGAGCGCGGGCCCGTCCTCGGGTCCGTCCGTCCGGGTGTGGAGCAGGTCGGTCATGGGCCCGATCCTGTCACCCGGCCCGCAGGGCGGCGACCTCCGCGGCGGTGGGGGGCGCCGTGACGCCCACCTCGTCGGCGACCTCCAGCGGCCAGCCGGTCTCGGCCCGCACCCGGTCCACCGAGACGCCCGGGTGCACCTCGGTGAGCACGAGCTCGGCGGTGGCGGGATCGGGCCGCAGCACCCCCAGGTCGGTGACGACGGCGACCGGGCCGGCGCCCCGCAGACCCACCTGCGCGCGGTCCAGCGGGCCGGTCAGCGCGCCGGGTGCGGTGACGAAGTCGACCCGCTCGACGAACGCGGACAGCCGGTGCGGCAGCAGCACGACGACCCGGCCCGCGCCCGTCGCGATCTCCGCGGCCGCGCCGGCGCCGGAGAGTCGGGCCGTGGGCTCGTCGTACTCGCCGAGGACGGTGGTGTTGACGTTGCCGAAGGCGTCGACCTGGTCCGCGGCGAGCAGCCCGACGTCGACCCGGCCGCCCTGCAGCCAGTAGGCGGCGAACTCGGCGGCACCGGCCGTCGCCGCGGGCACGCCGTCGACGGTCCCGTCGTCGCCGAGCACGGTGAGTCCGGGCGCGTGCGTGGCGCGGGCGAGCCGGGCGGCCCGCCGGGCCGGACCGCAGCCCGCGACGCACACCTCGCCGTCGCCCAGCAGCCGCGCGGCCGTGACGAGCATCTGGTCGCTCACGCGCGGATCCCCTCCAGCCAGGTCGTGAACCGGTTCCGGTCGCCCGAGACCGCCGCCCAGGCGAGGTCCACGCCGTCGTCGCAGGGGTCCGCGCCCGGGTGGCGCTCCGGCCCGGCGGGCACGACGGCGATCCGGGTGACCGCGAACGCGGGGAGGACGACCGCGCCGTGCTCGGGCTCGAGCTCGTCGACGACCTCCTCGACCGTGACGAGCGCCTTCCGGGCGGCGAGCACGGCCTCCTTCCGCAGCCCGGGGACCCCGCCGAGCTGCACGTTCCCGGCCCGGTCGGCGCGCTGCGCGTGCACCACCGCGAGATCGGGGCGCAGCGCGGGCAGCGCGGTGAGCTCCTCGCCGGTGAACGGGCACCGGACCGTCGCCGCGTTCGTGACGGCCGCCAGGTCGGTGCCGGCGTAGCCGTCGCGGACGGTCGCGAAGGGCAGCCCCGACGCGCCGGCGACGTACCGCGCGGCCATCCCCGCCTGGGTGTGCTCCTCGATCTCCAGCGGCGCCGGCCAGCCCGCGACCAGGGCGTCCCGGATCCGGTGCAGGGCCGGGTCGAGCCGGGCGAACACCAGCCGCGTCACGCACCCGGCGCCGACGAGCTGGTCCCCGGCCGGGCCGGGCGCGGTGCCGACGAGCGTGATGTCGCGCGGCCGGCGCCGCAGGATCGCGTGGGCGGCGGCCACGGGGATCGACGCGCCGAGTCCTTCGAGGGCGATCTCCGCGCCGTCGTGCACCAGGGCGTCGACGGCGTCGGCCAGCGCCGAGATCGTGGCCACGGCGCGAAGCTATCCGCCGCGCGGAGGGGCGGCAACCGGACGCACGTGACCGCCGTGACCCCTGCGGTGCTGGTCACGATCGGGGGCGGCCCGGACACCCACGGTGCCACCCTCGTCCCATGACCAGCGTCTTCCCGCAGAACGAGGCCGCCGAGGGTGCCGGTCCCGCCGCGGCCGCAGGCACCTTCCGGATCGGCGAGGGACCCGTGGTCCACCGCCTGGGTTTCGGGGCCATGCGGATCACCGGGCCCGGCGTGTGGGGCCCGCCCGCCGACCCGAAGGCCGCCATCGAGGTGCTGCGCCGCGCCGTCGACCTCGGCGTGAACCTGATCGACACCGCCGACGCCTACGGCCCGGGCACCTCCGAGGAGCTGATCCGCGAGGCCCTGCACCCGTACGAGGGCCTGACCGTCGGCACGAAGGCGGGCCAGCTGCGCCCCGGACCCGGGCAGTGGACGCCGTGCGGCCGCCCGGAGTACCTGCGCCAGCAGTGCGAGCTGAGCCTGCGCCGGCTCGACGTCGAGCGGATCGACCTGTTCCAGCTGCACCGGGTGGACCCGACGGTCCCGGCGGCGGAGCAGTTCGGGGTGCTCGCCGAGCTCAAGGCCGAGGGCAAGATCGGCGAGGTCGGGCTGTCCGAGGTCTCGGTCGAGACGATCGAGCAGGCCCGCGGCATCGTCGAGGTCGCGACCGTGCAGAACCGCTACAACCTCGCCGACCGCGCGAGCGACGACGTCCTGCGCCACTGCACGGAGAACGGCATCGGCTTCATGCCGTGGCACCCGGTCGCGGCCGGTGCGCTCGCCCAGCCCGGCGGCGCCGTCGCCGAGATCGCCTGGGCGCACGGCGTGACCGCGCCGCAGGTCGCGCTGGCGTGGCTGCTGCAGCGCTCGTCGGTGATGCTCCCGATCCCGGGCACCGCCGACCTCGGCCACCTCGAGGACAACTGCCGCGCCGCCGGGCTCGAGCTCGACCTCGCCGAGATCGACCGCCTCGACGCGGGCCTCACCGAGCTGTAGCCACGGCTCGTCGCGGCGGCCCGTCGCTCCGGCTCGCGGTGAGGGGACGTCTACGACGCCCTCCGCTCGGCCCCGGTGCCCGCGGGGGCGGCACGTTCGGCGGTGCGGGTGATGTTGCGGACCATGCCGCCGAAGACGATGCCGTGGAAGGGCGCCACCGACCACCAGTACAGGTGGCCGGCGAGGCCGTGCGGCACGAACACCGCCCGCTGGGTGTAGCGCGAGCCCGCGGCGTCCGGCGCGACGCCCATCTCCAGCCAGGCCAGCCCCGGGACCTTCATCTCGGCGCGCAGCCGCAGCAGGGTGCCCTCGTCGAGGGCCTCGACGCGCCACCAGTCGAGCGCGTCGCCGACGTGCAGCCGGTCGGGGTCGCGCCGCCCGCGCGCCAGCCCGACGCCGCCGACGAGCCGGTCCATCCACCCCCGCACGGACCAGGCCAGCGGGAACGAGTACCAGCCGCGCTCGCCGCCGATCCCGACGACGACCCGCCACAGGTCCTCGGGCGGCGCGGTGCACGGCTGCGCGCGGTCGTCGGTGTACACGCTGCCGCCGGACCACTCGGGGTCGCTGGGCAGCGGGTCCGACGGCGCGCCCTCGACGGCGGCGCCGGACCAGTGCGTCTCGACGTCCCCGCCCCTGATCCTGGCCAGGGCCAGCTCGACGGCGCGGTCGTAGCCGATGCGGCCCTCGGGCGGGTCCGGGACGTACCGCAGGATGTCCTGCTCGCGGCACACCACCTCGTGCACCAGCGACTCGATGAGCGGCGCCGCGATGCCCTTCGGCACCGGCGTGACGATGTTGACCCAGTGCGCCGAGAGCCGCGGCGTGAGCACCGGGACGCCGATGACGCGGCGCCGCCGGAGTCCGGCCACCGCGGCGTAGCGCTGCATCATGTCCAGGTAGGTCAGCACGTCCGGGCCGCCGATGTCGAAGGTCCGGTTGACGTCCGGCGGCAGGTGGGCGGCGCCGATCAGGTAGCGCAGCACGTCCCGCACCGCGATCGGCTGGATGCGGTTGCGCACCCATTGCGGCGTGAGCATGACGGGCAGCCGCTCGGTGAGGTAGCGCAGCATCTCGAAGCTCGCCGACCCCGAGCCGAGGATCACCGCGGCCTGCAGCGCCGCCGTCGGCACCCCGCTGCGGAGCAGGACCTCGCCCACCTCCGCGCGCGAGGTGAGGTGCTCGGAGAGCGGTCCGTCCGGGTGGAGCCCGCCCAGGTAGACGATCCGCCGCACGCCCGCGTTCCGGGCCGCCTCGGCCAGGATCAGCGCGGCCCGGCGGTCGATCGAGGAGAAGTCCCGGTCGGCCAGGGAGTGCACCAGGAAGTAGACGACGTCGACGTCCTCGCAGGCCCGCCGCACGCTCTCGGCGTCGAGCAGGTCGCCCTGCACGATCTCCGCGTGCCGCGCCCACGGCACGTCGCGCAGCTTGCCGGGGTCGCGGACGAGGCAGCGCACCGCCGAGCCGGGCCCGCCCTCCTCGATCAGCCGCGGGGCGAGCCGTCCGCCGATGTACCCGGTCGCGCCGGTGATCAGGTATCGCACCCGCCCGATCCTCCCGCCGACGGGCGGGATCGGCACGTCAGGCCGAGCGGCGCAGCCGGCTCTGGACCCGGCTCCACCAGGACGGCACCCGGATGCGGTGCGCCGTCTCGGCGTTGGCCTCGTGCGGGTCGACGGCGTTGATCGTGCGCGCGGGGGGCTCGTCGTCCCGGACGAAGGAGCGGATCGCGGCGCTGAGGGTGGCGAGCAGCGGCACGGCCAGCAGCGCGCCCGGGATCCCGGCGATGACGACGCCGCCGGCGACCGCCAGCACCACGGCCAGCGGGTGCAGCCGGACCGCCCGCCCGAGCAGCAGCGGCTGGAGCACGTGCCCCTCAAGCTGCTGCACGGCGATGACGATGGCGAGGACGATCACGGCTGGGACCGGGCCGTTGGCCACGAGCGCGATCAGCACCGCGACCGCGCCGGTGACCACGGCGCCGACGGTCGGGACGAACGCGCCGAGGAACACCAGGGCGGCAAGCGGGACGACGAGCGGGACCCCGACCGCCCACAGCCCGATCCCGATGCCGATGGCGTCGACGAACGCGACGAGCACCGTCGCCCGCGTGTAGCCGACGAGCGTCGCGAAGGCGCGCCGCCCGGCGATGTCGACCTTCTCCCGGCGCGCGCGGGGGGCGGCCTTGAGCAGGAAGATCCAGATCCGCCGGCCGTCGTACAGGAAGAAGATCAGCGTGAAGATCGTGAGCGCGAGCCCGGCGCCGACCTCGGTGATCGTCGCGGCCGTGGTGAGCACCCCGGACGTCAGGTTGGCCTGGCTGTTGGTGAGGGCCTGCCCGATCTGCGCGGGGATGGTGCGCAGCTGCTCGTAGCTGAGGTTGAAGGGCGGCCGGGCCAGGAACTGCTGGATGGACGTGAGGCTCGCCGTGAGCTGTTGCTGCAGCTCCCCGAAGCCGCCGACGAAGGTGTTGACCACGAACGACAGCAGCCCGCCGAGGACGCAGAGGCCCGCGACGATCGTGATCGCGACGGCCGGGCCGCGGGGCACGCGGCGGGCGACCAGCCAGTGCACCACCGGCGCCAGGAGCGCGGAGATCAGCGTCGCGATCGCCACCGGGATCACGACGACCCGGAGCTGGATCACCAGGAACACGAGCAGCCCGAGGGCCGCGGCGACGATCAGGCCGCGGGCGGCGACCTCGGAGGTCACGCGCAGCGGGGTGGGCACGGAGGAGGCCGCGCTGCGGCGGCGCTGCTCCGGGACGACCGGCGACGGCGGCGGGACCGGCGTGCCCGCCGCTTCCGGGGTGGACGGGGCCGGCCTGGTGATCTCGTCGTCCGCCACGGGGTCGATCTTCGGGCCGCTCTCGCCCGCCCGATCGTCGGTCATTGGCGAACGGTAGCCCCTCGGGCCCGGTGACGTGCGCGGATCCGCCGTGATGTTGGCCGGCCGGGGCCCGCGCTGCTCCGTTCCGGTGGCCAGGAGTTGCGCTGTCCACCGCGTTGGCCTAGCGAGACGACCGCTTCATCACGGAACGCCGAATTACACCCGTGTAGTTGACACCCTCCGGAACGACGGCTGGTGCGCCCGGGTGAGAAGCTCGTGACGCTCCGGAGTACGCGGTGCTTGCGGCGTCACGGAGGACCGTAGTGATCGGCGACCGCCCGGCGCCCGGCCGACACGCCGCTCGACGATGATCATGCTCGATGGTGTGGCCGCCACGCCCGCCGGGCCCGCGGTGCGGTGGCGCGGGGACCAGCGCGGACGTCGTCGGCCGGCGCCGGCGCCGCGCGGCCTCGCGGCCGTTCCCAAGATCGTCCGGAGGGGCCACGCGGCCGGCGCGGGAGCCGTCGGTCCCGATCGGGTGAGGAGGAGGCGGAGGTGCTGGTCCCGACCCCTCGCCGGGCCGTCCGAGGCCTTGGCGAGCCCCGCCGGGGCGTCACGGAGCGTCCCGAAAGTGGCGAAGTCGACTGCGCAGAGCGACAACGTCTGCACGGCCGTGCCGCCACACCACCCGAACGAATGGACATGGCCCGAAAGCGGGTAACGACCGTTCCCGGCCCGTTTCCCCGGGCAGGTGACCCCGTTGTGGGTGGTGTGTGCGGCCGAACGGCCCTGTGGGGACAGGGCCGATGGCAGCATCGCGCGGCACACGGACGACGCGAGGTGGAGACATGACGGAGGTGCGGGGCGTGACCGACAGGGAGCGAGCCCTCGACGGGGCGGTCGGCCGGCGGAAGGCCACGGTGCGGGTGCGGGGCGTCGAGGACACCGGTCCCTTCCCGGGGCGGCACGCGAGCCGGACCGAGATCGCGGCGGAGACGCCGATCTTCCACGCCCTCACGGTCGGCGGCTGGCGCGGCCGGCAGACCGAGCAGACCGCCCGGCAGGCCCCGGCCCGCCGGCCCGGCCGCCGCTCGGCCGAGGCGCTGGACGACTTCCGCCGCGACCCGCTGACCGCGCCGATCCCGGTGCAGGCCTACTCGACGCTGACCCAGCGCACCACCTCGCCGGTGCCGCCGGTGCCGCCGGTCCAGCCGCTCCCGTCGATGCCGTCGGTCCGGTCGGCGCAGCCGGAGCCGGTCCCCGCCCCGGTGTCGGCGGGGTACGACCGCGCGCCGCTCTACGCCGCGCACGTCCCGACCTACGCGCCGGCCGCGCCCGCGTACACCTCGCTGACCGACACCGGCCCGCACGCGCTGGCCGAGCTGTCCTCGCGCACGGGCCGCCACCACCGCCGGGCCGTCGGCTCGGGTTCGGGGCACCACCACCTGGCGTACTGACGCCGCGCCGAGCGTCCGCTAGCGGAGCTCGCGGAGCGCGCATCTGGTACGGGGACGAGGACCCCGGAGCTGGGGAGCCCCGGTGATGAAGGAAAGAGGACCCGGCGCCGAGAGGCCCCGGTGATCAGGAACGGACCGCGGCAGCTTCGGGCCGCGGCGGACGTCGGTCGGCTGGGGAGCGGATCGGCGTCGACCAGGGGCCGGTGGCCCGGGGTCCGGGGGAGTGACCGGATCGCGGAACCACCGGCCCTCGTCGTTCGCGCCGATCAGGGGCCGAGGAGGGCCTCGAGGTGGTCGCCGCCGAAGAGGCGGTCGGGATCGAGCCGGTCCCGGACGGCGACGAACTGCGGCAGCTCCGGGTAGGCCAGCGCCACGTCGGCGGCGGTCCAGTCGTGCCGCCCGGCCCAGTGCGGCCGCCCGCCCATCCCCTCGAGCACCGAGCCGACGAGCCGGAACAGCGGCCCGTGGTCGTCGCCCCGCTGGGTCCGGACGGTGACCCAGGCGGTCGCGCGGCCGTGGGCGGGGTGCAGCCAGCCCGTCTCGGCCGGGCCCGTCCGGACCTCCACCGGCCGCCGGACCTCCCGGTCCCGCGCCGCCGTCGCCGCCCCGAGCTCGCGGATCGCCCCGGCGAGGGCCTCGCGCGGCAGCGCCCACTCGGTCACGCCCCCGCGACCGGGGTGCGGATCGGGCAGCAGGTCGTGCGGCGACCCGGTCACCACGCCCTCCCAGCGCGGGACCGGCCGGGAGCGCTGCGCCGACCACTGCGCCGACGCCGTGTGCCCCAGCCGCGTCACGACCCGGCCGAGCGCCTCCACCGGGCCGGTCGAGGCGGGCTCGGGATCGGGGTCGACGACGGGGCCGGCCCACCGCAGCAGCGCCTCCCCGCTGGGCAGGTGCAGCTCCACCGCCGCGAACCGGTGCTCGTCGAGCGGGCCGCCGACCTCCAGGACCTCCTCGGCCCCGACCGCCTCCTCGTGCGCCTCCACCTGCCCGGCCGGCACGGTCCGCAGCTCCACCTCGGTGACGACGCCGAGGGCGCCGAGGTGGGTGCGCAGCGCCTCGAGCTCGGGCTCCCCGGCCGCGACCTTGCGGAGCCGGCCGGTGCCGTCCACGAACCGCATCCCGACGACCTGGTCCGACAGCGAGCCGATCGTTGCGCCGCTGCCGTGGGTCCCGGTGGCGACCGCGCCGGCGACGGTGGCCCCGGGTCCGTGCGTGACGGTCGCCAGGGCCCGCCCGCGCTCGGCCAGCGCCGCCTGCACCGAGGCGAGGGTGGCGCCCGCCCGGGCGCGGACCGTGTCGGAGGTGACGGCGACGATGCCGGTGAGCGCCGAGCAGTCGACGTGCACGTCGTTGGTGAGGGTCAGGGTGCTGTCGGACCAGCCGGAGCCGAGCGGGCGGACCGTCTGCCCGCGCTCTCCGGCGCGGCGCAGGGCGGCGACCACGCCCGCCTCGTCGAGCGGCCGGTCGGTGCGCCGGGGCCGGCACTGCTGCCCGCCCCACCAGTTGACCCACATCGCGTCGAGCGTAGGAGCCTCAGCCGTGCAGGCGCGCGGCGGCGGCCCGCAGGTCGGCCCGGGCGCGGGCGGCGTCGACCTTGACCGGCTCGCCGTCGTCCACCACCTGCTCGCCCGCGACCCAGACGTCCCGGACCAGCCGCGACCCGCCCGCCCAGACCAGGTTGGACAACAGCTGGGCGTCGTCCTCGGGGTCCACGAAGGCCTGGTCGTCGAGGTCGACGTGCACGAGGTCGGCCCAGCGGCCCGCCTCCAGCGCCCCGAGGTCGGACCGGTCGATCGCCTCGGCGCCCTCCCGGGTGGCCATGAGCAGCACGTCGGCGGCGGTGAGCGCGGCGGCGTCGTCCTCGCGGACCCGGGCGAACAGGGCGGCGAGCCGCGCCTGGTGCCAGAGGTCGAGGTCGTCCCCCGACGCCGGCCCGTCCGTGCCGAGTCCGATGCGGACACCGGCCCGGCGCAGGTCCGCGACCGGTGCGAGGCCTGCCGCGAGCTTCCCGTTCGACCCGGGGCAGTGCGCCACCGCGACGCCGTGCCGCCGGTAGAGCGCCACGTCCGCCCCGGAGAGCTGGACGGAGTGCGCGGCGAGGACCCGCCCCCCGAGGGCGCCGACGGCCTCGAGCTCGGCCGGCACGGAGCCGAACTCCTCCCGCTGCGCGAGGTCCTCCTGCCGGGACTCGGCGACGTGCACGTGCAGCAGCGCGCCGCGTTCCCGGGCCGCCGCGGCCGTGGTGGCCAGCGCCTCGGGCGGCAGCGTGTAGGCGGAGTGCGGCCCGTACCCGAGCTCGATCCGCTCGTGCGGGCCGGACCGCAGCCCGTCCGCGTCGATCCGGGCGGAGACGTCGTCGCGCATCTCCTCCCAGGTACCGAGCCGGTCCCAGCCGGGCGCGGCGATGATCCCCGGGGTCAGCAGCACCCGGGAGCCGGCGGTGAGCACGGCGTCGATCACGGCGTCGGCGACGAAGTACATCTCCACGGAGGTGGTGCAGCCGGTCCGCAGCAGCTCCACGGCGCCGGCGGTCATCCCGACCCGGACGTCCTCCTCGGTGAACCTCGCCTCGGCCGGCCACATGACGTCCTGCAGCCAGGACATCAGCGGCAGGTCGCCCCCCATCCCGCGCAGCGACAGCATCGGGGTGTGGCAGTGGGTGTTGACCATGCCGGGCATGAGCAGGCCGGGCAGCTCGTGCACCGGGCCCCCGGGCGGGGGCGCCTCCGCGCGCGGGCCGACGCGGACGATGCGCCCGTCCGGGCCGACGTCGACGATCCCGTCCCGCAGCACGGGGAACCCCGGCCCGCAGGTCAGCACCACGGGCGCGGCGAACCGTTCGCCCCCGGTGGCCCGTGCGGCCGACCCGGAGGTCACCGGCGCGGGTCGAGCAGCGAGCGCAGGGACCGGAAGGGCGGCAGCCAGGCGCCGGTGTCCGGCAGGGTGTCGAGGGTCATCCGCGGCAGCGGCTCGCGGAACACGCCGTCGATGTCCTCGAGGTCGAGGAAGGAGATCGTCTCGGAGTTCAGCGCGAAGTTCGCGTACTCCCGGAACCCGATGACCGTGACGTCCGTGTGCTGCTCGATCAGCTTCTCGAGCGGCTCCCGGAAGGCCCGCCCGTCCCCGGACGCCACCACCACGTGCCGCAGGTGGCCCTCCTCCTCCCGCATCTGGATGTGCCGGAGCATGTCGTCGTCGATGTCGGAGTCCTCGGTGACCTTCGGCTTGGCGAAGACCGCGAACCCGACGTTGCGCAGCGCCTCCACCCAGGGCCGCACGACCTCGGTCGACCCCGGCACCACGTTGGTGAACACGCAGGCCTCGGCCACTGCCTCCGGCCCGGCGAGGTCGAGCAGCCAGCGGCCGACGGCGTCGAACCGCGGGCGGAAGGCCGCGGTGGGCCGCGCGCCCAGCAGGGAACCGAGGCTCATGTCCATGTTGGGCGCGTCCCAGACGAGCAGCACGCGCGGGAGGGGGCCGGTCGACGTCACGGGGTCCGGGTCTCCCGAGGGTGGGTGCGCATGCCCGTGACCCTATCCCGCCGGGGACCCGGGTGTGGGCCCGTCACACTGACCGGGTGAGCACGAATGCAGCGGCCGATCCCCCGACCGATCCCCGGGCGACCGCGGAGCGGGTCGCCAAGGCGATGGTGCACCACGACGAGGCGATCCGCGGGGCGGGCATCCGGCTCGTCGACGTCGGGCCGGGGCGGGCGCGGACCGCGCTGACCGTCGAGGAACGGCACGTCAACGGGCACGGCATCGTGCACGGCGGGTACCTGTTCTTCCTCGCCGACGCCGCCTTCTCCTTCGCCTGCAACAGCCACGGCGTCTCGACGGTCGCCTCGGGCGGCGACGTCGCCTTCCTGCGGGCCGCGCGGGTCGGCGAGGAGCTCGAGGCCGAGGCGGTCGAGCGTGCGCTCGTAGGGAGGACGGGGCTGTACGACGTGACGGTGCGGACCGCGGCCGGCAAGGTGGTCGCCGAGTTCCGGGGCCGGTCCCGCGCGGTGCCGCACCTGCCGGCGCCCACCCTCGACCAGCACGACTAGCGCACGTACAGCAGGTCCCGGATCGCCCGGCCCTCGCGCACCGCGCGCTGCTCGAACTTCGTCAGCGGACGCGAGTCCGGCCGGGGGAGCCAGCCCTCCGGGCCCGCGTCGGGCGCGCGGTGCAGCAGGGGGCAGGCGTCGCACACCTCGCGCATCTGCAGTGCGTAGTGCTCCCAGTCCGTGGCCAGGTGCAGCCATCCGCCCGGCCGCAGCCGGGACGCGGCGAGCGCGACGAACGCGGGCTGGACCAGCCTGCGCTTGTGGTGCCGCCGCTTCGGCCACGGGTCCGGGAAGAAGATCCGGATGCCCTCGAGCAGGCCCTCGGGGACCGCGCGCTCGAGGAGGTCGACCGCGTCCCCGCGGAGCAGCCGCAGGTTCTCCAGACCCGCCTCCTGCCGCAGCATGAGCAGCCGGGCGAGCCCGGGCTCGTAGACCTCGACGGCCACGTGGCCCACCTCGGGCGCGGCGGCGGCCATCGCGGCGGTGGCGTCCCCCATCCCCGGGCCGATCTCGAGGATCACCGGCGCCGCGCGGCCGAAGAGCGCCTCGGGGTCGAGCCGCCCGAGCGCCGCGACGTCGCCGCCGTACTCCGGCCACCACCGGTCCCACGCGTGCTGCTGGCCCTCGCTCAGCCGGTTGCGCTGGTGGACGAACGAGGGGATCCGCTGATGCGTCTCAGGCACCGTCGGCCGCGGGCAGGGAGACGTGCGAGGTCGCGCCGGGCAGCTTGCCCCGGACGTACCCGGCGGTGGTGAAGCCCAGGCAGAGGACGACGGCGGCCGCGGAGGCGGGCCGCTTCGCCTTCACCTCGCGGATCAGCGCCTTCGGCAGCACGGTCGCCACGTACCTGCTCTCGGTCGACAGCGCGTCCCCCTGCCCGACGAGCTTGGAGACGGCCGCCTTCGACAGGCCCTCCGCCCAGCTGCGGCGGCGCAGGTAGGACCAGTCGACGCGGTCGTCCGAGACGCGGTGGTCGACCTCGGCGCGCGGCTCGAAGAGGATCTTCACCTCGCGCCCGTCGGCCTTGTAGGCCTGCCGGGCCCGGATGCAGAGCTCGGTCTCCTCGCAGCCCAGCGGGTTCTTGCCGATCCGGCCGATGTCCTCGGCGAACCCGCCGACCCGCTTGAACACCTCGCGACGCAGGGACATGTTGCAGCCCATGAGGTTGCGGACCTCGGCCTGCTCGGTCGGCTGACCGGTGTAGGTGCAGCCGACGACCCAGTCCAGCTCGCCGGTCGCGTCCCGCCCGCCGGGCGCGCCCGGGAGGGTGGCGGGGCGGCCGGAGTCGTCGACGGCGGTGCGGGCGACCGGCCAGCGCGGGTGCGCCACGCCGCCGACGCCGATCACCGCCGGGTCGGCGTAGGGCGCCAGCAGGGCGCGGAGCCAGCCGGGGCGGGCGGTGGCGTCGTCGTCGAGGAACACCACCACGTCGCCGGTCGCCAGCTCCACGGCGGTGTTGCGGGCACCGGACAGGCCCTGCTTGTGCGCGTTCGGCACGACCTGCACCCGCGGGAACGCCTCGCGGGCCCGCTCGAGCAGCCCCTCGTTGTGGTCGACGACCACGATCGTCTCCACCGGCAGCACGTCCTGCGCCGCCACCGACTCGACGGCGGCGACGATGTCGGCCCACCGCTTCTCGGTGTAGACGCAGACGACGACGGTCGCGGTGACCGGCGGCTCGGGCGCGGGCTCGAACAGGTTCACGGGGCGAGGTCCTCCGGGTGCGGTCCGCCGGCGGCCGACTCCTCCCGCGGTCAGTTCTTCCGCTTGTCGGCGCGCCGGTGCTCGGACAGCAGGGTACGCAGCACCCGGGTGCCGTCCGCGAAGGTGCGCAGGTTCGTCTCGCCGAACATGCGCTGCTTCTCGACCGACGGCACCTCGGTGATCTTCAGGCCGGCGGCCGCGACGCGGCAGTTGAGCACGGTCTCGATCTCGAACCCGTCGCCCCAGAGCATCGTGCCGTCCTCCGGCTGCGGCTCCGCCGGGTCCGGCAGCTCCAGCAACGGGAGCAGGTCGGCCCAGAAGGCGTTGTAGCCGTAGCAGAGGTCGGTGTACGACGTGCCGAACAGCGCGTTGGCCACGGTGTTCAGCCCCGCGTTGCCGGTGCGGCGCAGCAGCGTGATGTCGTCGCTGCCGCCGCCGGCCGCGAAGCGGGTGCCCTTGGCGAAGTCGGCGCCCGCGACGAGCGCGGAGACGAACGCGGGGATCTCCGCGGGGTCGGCCGAGCCGTCCGCGTCGAACATCACGACGACGTCCCCGGTGGCCGCGGCGAACCCGCACGCCATCGCGTTGCCCTTGCCCTTGCGGGTCTGCGTGATGCAGCGCACCCACGGCAGGGTGCGACGCGCCGTGCCGATGGTGTCGTCCGTGGAGTTGCCGTCCACGACGATGATCTCGTGCACCGCGGGGCGCACCGCCGCGATCTGCGGCAGGACGACCTCGAGGTTGCGGGCCTCGTTGCGGGTCGGCACCACGACCGTCACGGCCGGGTTGGCCGAGCGCCGCGGCGACGGCCGCGGCCGCGGCCTGCGGATGCCTGCGGGCGGTCCCGCGGGCGGGGCGTGGAAGGGCCCGGGCGGCAGGGCCCCGGGAGGGGCACCCGGCGGCATGGCCCCGGGCGGGCCGGGGCGGTAGCCGGCGGGCGGGGGCCCGTAGGGACCCGGGCGCGGGTTCGGTCCGGGATGCTGCCCGGGGCCGCCGGGCCGAGGTCCGCGGTACGGCGGCGCCCCGGGCGCCCCGGGGGGCACCGGCGACGATGCCGGACGGGCGGGCGTTACGGCGCTCACACAACCTCCAGACGGGTCCGCTCCACTCGGGACAACGAGCGTCCGCGACACCCGGTTACGGGTGATCGCGATCTCACTCGCCGGGGACCGGGCCGGTCGGGGAGCGTGACCGTGTCGTGACCCGATCCTCGTAGTCGTACGCATCCTGACGCGTCCGATCGGCGGCAGGCTCGACGGTATGTCCGAACCGACCGGTCGTCCCCCCGCGCTCGACGAACGGCTGCTCTCCGTGGCCCTCGAGCTGACCCGCCTGGGCAGGCGGGTCGACGAGCTCGGCGGAACGGTGAACGCGCTGGTCGCGGAGTTGCGCGGCGGTGCGGCGGGCGGGGTCCCGGGTGGCCTCGCGGAGGGCTCGGCGGCGGGTCCGGCGGAGGCCGCGCGACCGTCCGCCGACGCGTCGGGACCGCCCGTCCCACCGCGCGTGTCGCGCCACTACACCCCCGATCCTGTGGCCACGCTGTGGACGCCACCGTCGGGTGTGTCGTCGGCGCCGGTGGGTGGCCCGTGGGGACCCGTCCACCCGGGGTTCCAGTACCCGGCGCCGATCGGGCCGCGCCCGCCCACTCTCGTCGAGCGGCTGCGGGGCCGGCTCTCCGGCCCGGCCCTGCTGGCGGTGACCGGCGCGGCCGTGACGCTGCTCGGCGTGGTGCTGCTGCTCGTGCTGGCGGCCTCGCGGGGATGGTTCTCCCCGTCCGGGCGGGTGGCGGCGGGAGCGCTCCTCGGCGCCGTCCTGGTCGGTCTGGCGCTGCGGCTGCACCGCAGGCCCGAGGCGCGGACCGGTGCGCTCGCCCTGGCGGGTACCGGCATCACGACGCTGTACCTGACGGTGGCGGCCGCCACCGCCCTCTACGACCTCCTGCCGGACGTCGCCGGGCTCGTCGCCGCGCTCGCCGTCGCGGCCGGCGGGGTGGTGCTGGCCGACCGCCGGCGTTCCCAGGCGCTCGCCGTCGGGACGGTCGTCGGCGCCGCGCTGCTCGCGCCGTTCGTCGCCGACGGACCGGGTCCGCTGCTCGTCGCGCTCGTCGTGGTGCTGCAGGCCGCCGCGGTGCCGGCCGTGGTGCGGCAGGGCTGGGGCGGGCTCGCGGCCACGGCGGCCACCGCGCCGGCGCTCTACGGCCTGGTCGACCCGTACGACGAGCCGCTCGTCCCGGCGATCGCGGCCGCGGTCGCCGCGCTCGTGGTGGGGCTCGTGCCGACACCGCTGCTCGACCGGCTGCTCGACCGGCCCGGGCACCGCACCGCCCCGGTCGCCGTGGCCTGGGTGGTCGCGGCCGCTCCGCTCCCGCTGCTGGCGCTCGCCGCGCGGACCGACCGGTGGCCCGGCGCCGGGCTGGCCCTGCTCGCGGCCGTGGCGCTGCTCGCGCTCGCGATCCCGGCCGGGCGCGCGGCCGTGCGGCTCACGGCGCTCGCGGCCGGCTCGGTCGCGGTCCTGGAGGCCACCGTCGTGGCGTTCGACGGCGGCACCCTGCACGCGGTCCTGCTCGGCGAGGGGGTGGTCGTCCTCGTCGCCGCGGCGGTCGTGCGGAGCCGGCCAGCGTTGCTCGCGGGCGGCGGTTTCGCGCTGATCGGCTACCTCGGTGCGCTGGCCGGTGAGCTGCCCGACCCGACCTCGGTGCCGGCGCTCCCGGTCCCGTTCCGCGGCCTCGTGCTCGCCGTGCTGGTGCTCGCGGCGGCGGTCGCGGCGCTGGTCGCGGCCGGCCGCACCGGGCTGATCCGGGCCGACGCCCGCACGGCGGTGCTGTGGGGCCCGCTCGCGCTCGTCGCGCTGCACGGCGCCACGACGACGGTGGTGACCGCCGCCCTGCTCGTGTCGCCGGACCGCACGGGCTTCCTCGCCGGGCACGCCCTCGTCACCGTGTCGTGGACGGTCGCGGCCTTGGTCCTGCTGGCGCGCGGGATCACCCGGCCCGCGCTACGGGTGGCGGGGGCGGTCCTGGTGGCGGCGGCCGTCGGCAAGCTGGTGCTGTTCGACCTGCTCGCCCTCGACGGCCTCGCCCGCGTGGCGGCGTTCCTCGGCGCCGGGCTCGTCCTGCTGGCGGCCGGGCACCGCTACGCGCGGGTGGTCGCCGGCGGCGCAGCCGGACGCGAGGAACGGGACCAGGAGTGACGGCGTGGCCTCGGCCGCCAGCCGCAGCGCCTCCCGGCCGTCGACGTCGTGGGCGTGGAAGGCGCCCCGGCCCGCCGCCGTCGTCGCGCCGAGGGTGACGAGCCCGGTGCGCCGCTGCAGGACCGTCTGCCGCACGGTCCAGCCGATCACCCCGTCGAGGTGCAGGGCCACGGTGGTGCGCCGCAGCGACCCGGCGCGCACCACGAGGTAGCCGCCGACCAGGGCGTGGCCCAGTCCGCGGTAGGTGTCGATCGCGATCGCCGCGCCGACCGGCGCGCCGACGGCGAGCAGGACGGCCGCGGCGACCACGGGCCACCCGGCCCCGGTGGTGACGCCGGCGACGACCAGCGCCACCACCGGCGGCGCGACGACGAGTGCGGCCCGGCGGAGCCTGCGGCGGCGCGCGGCGGGCGGGTGCGGGCGCAGCGCCGCGGCCGTCGGCGAGCGGGACTCGCCGAGGATCACCGCCGCGACCCGCTCGGCCAGCCGTCGCGGCGCGGTCGGCAGCAGGGTGCGGTGCTCGGTGCTCTCGGCGCCGCTCCCGACGAGCAGACCGGTCGCCACCGCGTCGACGCGCGCGGCACCGGCCAGCCGCACCCCCAGCGGCTCGACGAGCTCGACGCCGGTCAGCCGGCGCTCCTCCAGCGAGATCGACCGGGTGGTGAGCACCCCGCGGCGGACCCGCAGCGTGCTGCCCGGCTCACGGTCGAGCCGGAACCCGCTCCACGTCTCCGCGTAGACCAGGAACGCCAGCACCGTCCCGGCCAGCAGGATCCCGACCACGACCAGCACGACCCGCACGGCGGGCGGGACCGTCCGCAGCAGCCCGCCCAGCGGCCGGTCGACGAGCGCGAGGACCACGGTCAGCACCGCGATCCCGAACAGCGGGGTGGCGGCGGTGAGCACGCCGTAGCGCAGCCAGCGCGGGTCCAGCTCGGCGATGCGGCCGTCGGCGGGGCCGGCGGGCGGGCCGCCCGCGGAGCGCATCCGGTCGAGCAGGAGCGTGCGCAGCCGGTCCGCCTCCATCCGCTCGACCGGCCGCAGCCGCAGCGTCGCCTCCCCGCGCCCGCGCTGCTGGCCCGTCCCGACCCGGAGGGTGACCAGGCCGAACGCGCGGAGGACCGGGCCGGCGGTCACGTCGACGGTCCGGACGCGCCCGATCGCCAGGCTGCGCGCCCGCCGGACGACCACCCCGGTCCGCAGCTCCACCCGGTCGGCCGTGATCCGGTAGCGCGAGCACCGCCAGCGGGCGTAGGAGGTGGCGACGGCGAGGCCGACCACCGCCAGCGCGACCGCGAGCGTCCACAGCGCGACCGGCCCGGCGAGCTCGGGCGCACGCACCGCGACGGCGACCACGGCCGTCGCGCCGAGGACCGCGACGGTCACCGTCGCCAGCACGCCCGCGACCGGCATGCCGCGCGGGTCCAGCCCGGTCCAGCCGGCCGGGTCGGTCTCGAGGCCGACGCCCCCGGACAGCTCGGCGACCCGACCGGCACCGGGCGGCGCGCCGGGCCTCACCGGCCCGCTCCCCCGCCCCGTCGGCCCACGGTCGTCCCCCCGTCAGTCGCGTCCACTTCCTCGACCGCTCACTCTGACGTACCGACGGCCCGCGGGCGAGTGGCGGGGTGCGATCGGCCGGAACCCGTCCGCGTCCGCGCCGGTGGGCGGTGATCGTCCCCGGGCCGCTGTTCGGCGACCCGCCCGTGCTCGCGGCGGCGCGACCGATGATCGCCCCGGACGGAACGGGCGCGGGGGTGCGCCCCGACGATCACGTGATCGTCGTGGTGATCATGCTCGGCCGGGCGGTGGGACCACAGTGGCCGCCGGGCCGGTTCACGGTCGTGAAGCGTTGGGCGGAAACGCCCTCGCCCGCGGCCGGCCCGCGTGATGCTCCGCCGCGTGACCACCCTCGCGGGCACCCACCCGTCCCCCACCCGCCGATACGCGGAGGCGTTGCGCGCCAGACGGTCCGAGCTGGTCGCCGCGCTGGCCGAGTGCGACGGGCGGCACCGGGCCCGGCTGCGCGGCGATCTCGCCCTCGTCCGGCTCCGCGGCACCGCGGATCTCACTGCGTCCCTTCGTGATCTGCGCACCCTGAGCGCGCCGTGGATCACCGGCCCGCGCTCGTCGCTCCCCGAGGTCCTGGAGCCGGCGATCGGCCGCGCCTCGGCCGCACTCCTCGCGCGGTCCCGCAGCGACGCCGAGGCCGCCGTGCGGCGCGCCGCCGGGCGCATGCTCGGCCCGCTTCCCCTGCCGCGCGAGCTGATCCCGCGCCCGGTGCCCGCGCCGACGGTCGTCGCCGGGCTGCCCGACCCGCCGGGACGCGTGGGGTGGCTGGACGCGCTCCTGCGGGCCGGGTCCGGCGCCGGCCTGGTCCGCCTGGCGCTGGTGCTCGTCGCGGGCGCCCCGGCGCTCGGGCTGTCGGTCGCGGGCGGGCGGACCCTGCTGCCGCTCGCGATCGGCGCGGCGGTGGCCGCCACGGTGCTGCTCGCGCGGCGCCGGCGCGCGGCCGTCGAGCGCGAGCAGTGGGGGTACTGGCTGGACATCGCGCTGCGGGACGCCGAGGCGGCGACGGTGTCGGCCTTGTCCGCCTTGCTGATCGACCTCGAGCGGCGGTCCACGGAGCTGCTCGACCGCACCGCCGGCGAGCGCCGCACCGCGCTCGCCGCGGAGTTGCGCTCACTGGGAGGCCCCGGTGCGCCCTGACCCGTACGACCCGCACACCGGCCCGCCCGCCGCGGCCAGCACCGGTCCGTCCGACGTGGACGCTCCCGTTCGGCCCGAACCCCTCGGCGCCGCGATTCCCCGGCCCGACCCGTCCGCACCCACCCGGGTGGCGATCGGGCCGGGCGACCTCGACACGGACGTCGACGGCGTCGCCGACTCCGTGGTGCTCGCGGACGGCGCGGACCTGGTGCTGCACACCGACCTCGACGGCGACGGCCTCGCCGACCAGGTCCTCCGCCCCGGTCCGGCGACCCTCCCGCCGCGCACCCCTCCACCCACAGTGGATCCTCTGGCACGCTCTCCGGCGGACGTCCGGTGGTGGGCCCCGTGGACCTGGTTCGCCGATCCCTGATCGCCGGGGGTTCCCTACCGGCGAACCCCTGTGCGACAGGCGCCACCGCCCGGGCCCGCTCCGCGGAGGTGCCACGCCCGTCCGGTGCGGATAGGTTCTGCGCGTGGCTCCCGCCGGCTCCGATCCCCCCGCCCGCCCCGGTCACGCGGCCCCCGCGTTCCTGGGGCCGGACCCCGTCGACGCCGTGGACCCGGAGTTCCGCGCCCTGCCGCTGCAGGCGCTGGCCGGGGCGGCGCTGAGCCGGGCCATGCTGCTGGGCGCGCAGCACGCGGACGTCCGGGTCGAGCGCACGGTGTCGCAGCGGATCTCGTTGCGGGACGGGACCGTCGAGGCCGTCTCGGACGGCGTCACGACCGGGCTGGCGGTCCGTGTGCTGGTCGACGGCGTGTGGGGCTTCGCCTCGCACGTCGAGCTGACCGTGCAGGCGGCGAGCGCCGCGGCGGAGCGTGCGGTGGCGGTGGCGCGGACCCTCGCCCCGGTCGCGCTGGAGCGGATCGAGCGCGCCGACGAGCCGGTGTACCCGGACGCGGTCTGGGTGTCCGCCCACGACGTCGACCCGTTCACCGTGCCCACCCGGGAGAAGGTGGAGCTGCTCACCGACTGGTCGCAGCGGCTGCTGGCGGCCGACGGGATCGACCACGTCCAGGCCTCGGTCGTGCAGGTGCGGGAGTGCAAGTTCTACTCGGACCTCGCCGGCACCACGACGCTGCAGCAACGCGTCCGCGTCGAGCCCGGGCTCAGCGCCACGACCGTCGACCCCGGCGCCGGCACCTTCGAGACCATGCGCACCCTCGCGCCCCCGGCCGGCCGCGGCTGGGAGTACCTCACCGGCACCTCCTACGACTGGGAGGACGAGCTCGCCCGGCTGCCGGAGCTGCTGGCGGAGAAGACGAAGGCCCCGTCCGTCGAGCCCGGCGCCTACGACCTGGTGATCGACCCGACGAACCTGTGGCTGACGATCCACGAGTCGGTCGGCCACGCCACCGAGTACGACCGCGCGATCGGGTACGAGGCCGCCTACGCGGGCGGCTCCTTCGCCACCCCGGACCAGCTCGGCAGCCTCCGCTACGGCTCGGAGCACATGCACGTGACCGGCGACCGCACCGTCCCGCACGGGCTGGCCACCATCGGCTACGACGACGACGGCGTGGCCACCTCCGAGTGGGACCTCGTGCGCGGCGGCACGCTCGTCGGCTACCAGCTCGACCGCACCTTCGCCCCGCGGCTGGGCCTCGAGCGGTCCAACGGCTGCGCCTACGCCGACTCCCCGCACCACGTCCCGATCCAGCGGATGGCCAACGTCTCGCTGCAGCCGGACCCGCTGCGCGACACCACGACCGACGAGCTGATCGGCGGGGTCGAACGGGGGATCTACGTCGTCGGCGACCGCTCCTGGTCCATCGACATGCAGCGCTACAACTTCCAGTTCACCGGCCAGCGCTTCTTCCGGATCGAGAACGGCCGGCTCGCCGGGCAGCTGCGCGACGTCGCCTACCAGGCCACCACGACCGAGTTCTGGGGCGCGCTCGCCGCCGTCGGCGGACCGTCCACCTGGCGGCTCGGCGGCGCGTTCAACTGTGGCAAGGCCCAGCCCGGCCAGGCCGCACCCGTCAGCCACGGCTGCCCGAGCGCGCTGTTCCGCGGCGTCACGGTGCTCAACACCCGCGAGGAGGGCGAGTGAGCGGCATGCTCGGTCCACAGGAGTCGGTCGAGCGGGTGCTGGCCGCGGCCGCGCACCTGACTGGCTGCGCCGTGATCGTCTCGGAGACCAGCGAGGCCGTGCTCCGCTGGGCCAACTCGACGATGACCACCAACGGGCACACCACGTCCGCACGGGTCACCGTGATCGCGTTCGTGGACGTGCCGGGCGGTACCGCCGCCGGGACCGTCTCGTCCGGGGAACGGATCACCGAGCGCGAGCGGCTCGCCGACCTCGTCGGGGCGGCCGAGCGCAGCGCCCGGGACGCCGGGCCCTCGCGCGACGCCGCGCCGCTGCCGGAGCCGACCGGCGACGCGGACCCGGCCTGGGCCGAGCCGGCCGCGGCGACCTCGATCGCCGTCTACACCGACCTGGCCGCGGGCCTCGCCGAGGTCCTGGCCGGACCGTCGCGCCAGTTCGGCTTCGCCGACCACTCCCTGACGACGACGTGGCTGGGCACCTCCACCGGCGTCCGCCGCCGGTGGGTCCAGCCGACCGGCTCGGTGGAGCTGAACGTCAAGAACGCCGACTCCTCGGCCTGGACCGGCACGGCGACCACCGACTTCACGGACGTCGACGTACGCGCCCTGGCCGCCGAGGCCGAGCAGCGGCTGGCGTGGGGCGCGCGGAAGGTCCGCCTGGAGCCCGGCCGGTACGAGACGGTGATGCCGCCGTCGTGCGTCTCGGACATGCTCGTCTACGCGGGCTGGTCGATGGAGGGCCGGGCCGCGCAGGAGGGGCACAGCGCGTTCACGGGCAAGGCCGGCGTCGGCGAGCGGCTCACCGACCTCCCGCTCACGCTCTTCTCCGATCCCGCCGCGCCGGGTCTCGAGTACGAGCCCGTGGTGATCACGTCGAGCTCCGGCGGCGGGGTCAGCGTGTTCGACAACGGAGCCCCCACCCGCCGCGTCGACTGGATCCGGGGAGGCGTGGTCGACGAGCTCGTCTACTCGCGGGCCGAGGCGGCCGAGTTCGGCACCGCGTTCACCCCGCCCGGCGACAACCTGCTGCTCACCGGCGGCTCCGCCGCGACGCTCGACGAGATGGTCGCCCGCACCGAGCGCGGCCTGCTGCTGACCTGCCTCTGGTACATCCGCGAGGTCGACCCGGCGACGCTGCTGCTCACCGGGCTGACCCGGGACGGGGTGTACCTGGTCGAGGGCGGCGAGGTCACCGCCGAGGTCGACCACAACTTCCGGTTCAACTACTCGCCGCTGGACATGCTGCGGCGCACCACGGAGGTGGGCCGCACCGAGCCGGCGCTGCCGCGGGAGTGGAAGGACTGGTTCACCCGCGCGCGGATGCCCGCGATGCGGATCCCGGACTTCCGGATGTCGTCGGTGTCCCTGGGGAAGTGATCAGGCGCAACTGATCCGCGGACGGCCGGTCACCGCCCGAGGTGCCGGTCGAGGAACTCCCCGATCAAGGGGGTGAGCGCCGCCGCCCCGGTGAGCGGGGCCCACTGCCCCGCCCCCGGCACGGCCGCCCGCTCCCAGTCCGGCCGGGCCTCGGCGAGCACGTCGACGAGCGCGCGCACCGGCTCGAGCGAGCCCGGGTCGTGGATCAGCAGGGTGGGTGCCTCGGCGGTCGCCACCTCGGCCAGGGTGAGCCCGGGGTCCGTCAGCGCCTCGAACTCGGCCAGCCGGTGGGCGAGGCCCCGGTCGATCGCCGCCCGCCGCTCGGCGGGCAGCCGGTCCCACACCCCGGGCCCCAGCCAGTGGTCGGTCAGCTCGCGCGCGGCCTCGTCCGGGCGGCCGGCGGCGAGGCCGGCCCGCAGCCGGTCCCGCGAGGCCCGGACCGCGTCGAACAGGTCGTCCCGCCCGGCCCGGGCGAGCAGCGCGAAGGGCGTCGGCTCGACGAGGACCAGCGCCCGGACGCGCTCGCCGAGCTCGACGGCGGCCCGCATGGCCACCGCCCCGCCGAAGGAGTGCCCGACCAGTCCCAGCCGCTCCGTGCCGCCCGCCGTCACCGCGTGCACGAGCCGGACCGCGTCGGTCAGCGTCTGCGGCCGGTCACCGGTCCACGGCGGAGTGGCGCCGTGGCCGTGCATCTCGAGCGTCAGCACCCGGTAGCGGTCCAGCAGCGAGTCCACGAGCCGGTCCCACACCCGGCGCCCGCCCGCGATCGAGCCGAGCAGCACGACCGGCGGGCCCGCCCCCACGCGGTCCACGTCCACCTCGACGACCCCGCGTCGCACCAGCACCATCCGATTCGTCCCTCCGGGCCGGGGGTTCGGCCGGAGGGGACCCGGCGTTAGCCGCGCGGGATGGAGATCAACAACTCCCGCAACCGGGCGACCAGCGCGTCGACGCCGACGTCGCCGGTCAGCGGGGCTCCGGTCAGGGTCCGCAGGTAGAGGCCGTCGCCGACCAGTTGCACGAGCCAGGAGAGCACCGGGTCCGGGATCTCGGTGCGCAGCGCGGTGAGCCCCTGGGCGTCGACGTCGGCGAGGGCGCGCCTGGTGGCTTCGCCGGTGGTGCTGCCGTCCGCGATGCGCAGCGCGGCGAGATAGGTGCGGGTGAGCCCGACCGGCGACGCGGCGCCGGGCACGGAGGTCTGCAGGTAGTAGGCGACGGCGCCGTCCGGGTTCCCGCGCATGTGCTCGACGTCGGCGGCGCTGCGCTCCCGCAGCCGCTGCAGCAGGCCCTCGGCCAGCGCCTCCTTGGACCCGAAGTGGTAGAGCAGGCCGCCCTTGGAGACCTCGGCCGCGGCCGCGACGGCCTCGAGCGTGGCGCTCGCCGGACCCTGCTCGATCAGCAGCGTCTCGTAGGCGTCCAGGACGCGGTCGCGGGCGCTCGGCACATCCGGACCCTACCCACAGGCCCTGCGGTGAGGCCGCTCACCAGCGGAATGACGGGCTGGACCCGCCGGTTGGAGCGACTGTACCGTCTGGACGGTAGAGCTGTACCGTCCAGACGGTACAGTCATGTTCCCGCCCCCTCTCGCGCCCCGAGGGCACCGCCGACCCCGCGCCGCCCGACCCCGCGCCGCCCGACCCCGCAAGGACCCGCACCGCCATGACCGCCACGCTCCCGACCCGCTCCCCCGTGTCGCCCGGCACCCGCGCCGGCCTGCGCGAGTGGCTCGCGCTCGCCGTGCTCTTCCTGCCGACGCTGCTGGTCGCCGTCGACAACACCGTGCTGGGCTTCGCCCTGCCCGCTATCAGCCGCGCGCTGCGCCCCGAGGCGACCACCCTGCTGTGGATCGTCGACGTCTACCCGCTGGTCCTGGCGGGCCTGCTGATCGCGATGGGCGGGCTCGGGGACCGGATCGGGCGCCGGCGACTGCTGCTGACCGGCATCACCGGCTTCGGCGCGGTGTCCCTGCTGGCCGCCTTCGCCACGGACGGGACCCACCTCGTCGCGGCCCGGGCCGCGCTCGGCCTCTTCGGCGCGATGCTGATGCCCTCGGTGCTGGCGATCCTGCGCACGGTCTTCGTCGACCGCACGCAGCGCAGGCTCGCGCTGGCCGTCTGGGCCACCGCCTTCGCCGCCGGTGCCGCGCTGGGCCCGATCGTCGGCGGGCTGCTGCTGGAGCACTTCTGGTGGGGCGCGGTCTTCCTGGTCAACGTGCCCGTCGCGGTGCTGGTGCTGATCGCGGCCCCGCTGGTGCTGCCCGAGTCGCGGATGGCGCACCCCGGCCGCCCGGACCTCGGCGGCGTCGCGCTGTCGATGCTCGCCGCCGTGCCCGCGGTCCTCGCGATCCACACGGTCGGCGAGCACGGCCTCACCGTCGCGGCCGTGGTCGAGGCGGCCGTCGCGGCCGCGGCCGGGGCGCTGTTCGTGCGGCGCTGCCGGGAGCTGCCGCGCCGTGGTCGCAGGCCGCTGATCGATCTCGACCTGTTCGCGTCCCCGGTGGTGCGGATGTCCGTGCTGGCCAACGCGACCACGATGTTCGCCCTCACCGGGCTGCTGTTCTTCGCGGCGCAGTACCTGCAGCTCGTGCTCGGCCGCTCCCCGCTGGAGGCCGGCCTGGTGCTGGTCCCCGGGATGATCGCGACGATCCTCGCCGGGCTGGGCGCCGCGGGGCTGGCCAGGCGCTTCCCGCTGCGGGTGCTGGTGCCGGCGGGCCTGACGCTCGCCGCCGCGGGCTACGCGTTCTGCACACGGCTCGGCGTCGGCTCCGGCGCGACGCTGCTCCTGGTCGCCGCGGTGCTCATCGGCGCGGGCATCGGTCTGTCCGAGACGATCACGAACGACGCGATCCTCGCCGCCGCACCCGTCGACCGGGCCGGGTCGGCGTCGGCGGTCGGCGAGACCGCCTACGAGCTCGGCGCGGTGCTGGGGACGGCGGTCCTCGGCAGCGTGCTGAGCGCGGTCTACCGGGCGGCCGTGGCGGTGCCCGCCGATGCCGCCCCGGGGGTGCCGCTGGGCGGCGAGGCGTCGGGGACGGCACGCCAGACGCTGGGCGGGGCGGTCGACGTCGCCGCCGGTCTGCCGGGCCCGGCCGCGGACGCGCTGCTCGTCTCGGCGCGGCAGGCCTTCGCCGTCGGCGTCGACGTCACCGCCGGGGTGGGCACGGCCGCGCTGCTGCTCGTCGCACTCACGGTCGTCCTGGGCCTGCGCCGCCGCTGAAGCCGCCCAGGAGCGGGGTTCGGGCGCGTGGTGGATCCCTCCTGCTCTCGGACGCGACGCCTGGGCGCGTCAGGGATCCATGACGCGGCTCGTTCCCGCGTCCTCGGCGAGGCGGGCGGCGAGCCGGGCCACCGCCTGCCGGACCTCGTCCGGCCGCACCACGGTGAACCGCCACGCCAGTCCGGCGAGGGCGCGGGCCATCCCGTCCGCGTCCTCGGCCCGCGCGCGCAGGAGCGCGCCCTCGGGATGGGGCACCACCGTGCCGAGCCAGGCAGGCCAGCGCCGGGCGACGTCCGCGGGCGGGCCGTGCACCAGGACCTCCACCTCGAGCCGGTAGGGCACCTCCGCCAGCCCGGCGACGACGTGCGCGACCGGGTCGAACCCCTCCGGCGCCGCGAAAGCGGCGCCGGTCGGCTCGACCCGGCCGACCCGGTCCAGCCGGAAGGTGCGCACGGCGCCGCGGCGGTGGTCGTGCCCGGTCACGTACCACCGTCCGGAGTGGAAGACGAGCCCGTACGGGTCCAGCTCGCGGGTGCTCTCCTCGCCCCGCCACGACCGGTACTCCAGCCGCACCCGCCGCCGGTCCCGCACCGCCTCGCCGAGCCCGAGCAGGACCGCGGCCGCGGGCGCAGTGCCGTCGCGGGCCGCGGTGGTGAAGCCGAGGGCGCCGGCCACGGCGGCGACCCGGTCGCGCAGCTCCGCCGGCAGCACCCGCTCCACCTTCGCCCGCGCGCTCGCGACGGCGGGGGCGGCCGCGTGCATCCCGGTGCGCTCGGCGGCGAGCAACCCGAGCACCACGGCGACGGCCTCGTCCCCGGACAGCATCAGCGGCGGCAGCTTGTAGCCGGGCAGGAGCCGGTACCCGCCGTACCGCCCGCGCTCGGCGACGACCGGGACCCCGAGGCCCTCCAGCGCGGCGACGTACCGCCGAACCGTCCGGACGTCGACCTCCAGCCGGTCGGCCAGCTCCGGCCCGGTCAGCCCGGGACGGGCCTGCAGGAGCTCCAGCAGGGCGAGCACGCGACCGGCCGACATCCGTCCAGTAAACAGGACGGGATCAGCCCGGATTCGATTCTATTGTTCAACCCATGACGACATACGTGCTGGTCCCCGGGTTCTGGTTGGGTGCGTGGGCGTGGGACGCGGTCGCCGCGGAGCTGCGCGCCGCCGGCCACGAGGTGCACGCCGTGGAGCCGGGTCACGAGCCGGAGGCCACCGCGGAGAGCCACGTCGAGGACGTGCTGCAGGCCCTGGAGAAGGCCGGCCCGGCGGTCCTGGTGGGGCACAGCGGCGGTGGCCCGGTCTGCGCGGCGGCCGCCGAGCGGGCCCGGGAGCGGGTCACGCGGCTCGTGTTCGTCGACACCGGCCCGCTGCCCGACGGCGTGGCCCAGGTCGAGTTCAACCCGCCCGAGGCGCAGGAGTGGATCCGTTCCCGGATCGCGGAGCACGACGGGGTGCAGCCGATGCCCACGCGCGCCGAGTTCGCCCGGCTGGGCACGAGCACCGAGGGCCTCGACGACGAGGCCTTCGCCGCGCTGCACGCCCGCGCGCTCGCCGAACCGGCCGGCGCGATCCTCACCGGCGCCCGGCGCGCCACGCCGGATCCGTCCCTGCCGAAGACGGTCGTGGCGTGCAGCTTCACCGAGGCGCAGGCGCGCGAGCTGATCGCGGCCGGGGTACCGGCCTTCGCCGAGATGGCCGGGCCCGAGTGGTCCTTCGCCGAGCTCCCCACGGGACACTGGCCGATGCTCAGCGAGCCCGTGGCGCTGGCCCGGCTGCTGCTCCGGCTCGGCGATCCGGTGTGACGGCGGGCGGCCGCCCCGAGGGGCCGGGCGAGTACCCCGCTCGTCCCGCGCCCAAACGCCGTTCGGCGCATTCCCTCGTCGTCCCCGGGTGCCCGCCCGGCGCGTCGCGCCGTTCCGGGCGTACCCGGTCCGCACCATGTCCGTTGAGCCTCGGGTCGGGTGAAGTCAACGAGGAGCTGTCCCGCGCCACCGACGCCGCGGCCGGCGAGTGCGAGGAGGTCGGACCGTGTCCCTGGACGCTGTGAGCGCGTACACCCTGGTCGTGGGCGACGAGGACGGCCCGGCGGACGTGCAGGTGTTCTCCACGGCCGAGGCCGCCTGGCGCGCGCTGGACGCGGAGATCCGCCTCCGGTGCGGCATGCGGCCCCGCCCGCGGCGCGTCACCGACCCCGAGGCGGCCGCCCGGCTGGCCGACGCCTGGCGCGCCGGCGAGCCCGAGACGCGCTTCTGGCAGGTGCAGGCGCACCGGCTCCCGATCCTCCTCCCGGCCATCGCCGGCACCCCCGCCCGGCCCACCGGTCGGCCCACTCGCACGGGTGCGTTGCGCAGCGCCTGAAGAGCGCGGGAATTGCTGTTCCGCCGGGCATGGTTGCGCATTTCGAATTCCTAAGCCCTGAGCGCGATTTCACACCGGTGTCATGACCCCGTCGCACCCCTGAACCACGGGACCCGCCGCGCGGCCCCGCGGTCACGTCACGGACCTGCCCGGATCCGCCGCGAATGCGGTGGTGAGGGGTTTTGTCAGCACAAACTGTATCGATTCCATGATCGGTGTTGTGAGTCAATCGACAGTTCGCATCGATGTGTGGAACGGGGCCGGACCGGTAACCTCCGTAGTCATCTTTCCCCGTTACAGGCCTCGTCCCGACCAGGCGAGGCTCTGCCAGCATTCCCCGGCCGGGGAACGGGGGCCGGCCAGGCTAGGAGACTCACATGACCGCAGCGACCGTCCCAGGGATCGACGATGCGCCCACGACCAACGCGCGCCTGCTGTCATGGGTGCGTGAGATCGCGGAGCTGACGACGCCGGAGGCCGTCGTCTGGTGTGACGGGTCCGACGCCGAGTGGGACCGCATGACCAGCCGGCTCGTCGAGGCCGGGACCTTCGTGAAGCTGAACGAGGAGAAGAAGCCCAACAGCTTCTACGCCGCCTCGGACCCGGACGACGTCGCGCGGGTCGAGGAGCGCACCTTCATCTGTTCGGCCACCGAGGAGGGCGCCGGCCCCACGAACAACTGGGCCGACCCCACCGAGATGCGCGAGACGCTGCGCGGGCTGTTCCGCGGCTGCATGCGCGGCCGCACGATGTACGTCATCCCGTTCTGCATGGGCCCGCTGGACGCCGAGCACCCGATGCTGGGCGTGGAGATCACCGACTCCGAGTACGTCGTGGTCTCGATGAGGATCATGACCCGGATGGGCGCCTCGGTGCTGCCGCTGCTGGACGGCCCCGCGGGCGAGAGGTTCGTCCCGGCGGTGCACTCGGTCGGTGCACCCCTCGAGCCGGGGCAGCAGGACGTGCCCTGGCCCTGCAACGAGACGAAGTACATCACCCACTTCCCGGAGACCCGGGAGATCTGGTCCTTCGGCTCCGGTTACGGCGGCAACGCGCTGCTGGGCAAGAAGTGCTACGCGCTGCGGATCGCCTCGGCCATCGCGCACGACGAGGGCTGGCTCGCCGAGCACATGCTGATCCTCAAGCTGATCAGCCCGGAGGAGAAGGCCTACTACGTCGCGGCCGCCTTCCCGTCGGCCTGCGGCAAGACGAACCTCGCCATGCTGCAGCCGACCATCCCGGGCTGGCGCGCCGAGACCGTCGGCGACGACATCGCCTGGATGCGCTTCGGCGAGGACGGCCGGCTGTACGCGGTCAACCCCGAGTTCGGCTTCTTCGGCGTCGCGCCGGGCACGAACTGGAAGACCAACCCCAACGCCATGCGCACGATCGAGGCGGGCAACTCGATCTTCACCAACGTCGCGCTGACGGACGACGGCGACGTGTGGTGGGAGGGCCTCGAGGCGCCGGGTGGGGGGGACAAGCCCGAGCACCTCAAGGACTGGAAGGGCAACGACTGGACGCCGGAGTCCGGGACGGACGCCGCGCACCCGAACTCCCGCTACACCACGCCGATCTCGCAGTGCCCGGTCGTGGCGCCGGAGTGGCAGGACCCGAACGGCGTGCCGATCTCGGCGATCCTGTTCGGCGGCCGCCGCAAGACCACGGTCCCGCTGGTGACCGAGGCCCGCGACTGGCAGCACGGCACCTTCATGGGCGCCACGATGTCCTCGGAGAAGACCGCCGCCGCGGCCGGCGGGCTCGGCCAGGTGCGCCGTGACCCGATGGCCATGCTGCCCTTCCTCGGCTACAACGTCGGCGACTACTTCCAGCACTGGGTGAACGTCGGCAAGAGCGCGGACGCCGGGCAGCTGCCGCGGATCTTCTACGTCAACTGGTTCCGCCGCGGCGAGGACGGCCGCTTCCTGTGGCCGGGCTTCGGCGAGAACAGCCGCGTGCTCAAGTGGGTCATCGAGCGGATCGAGGGCAAGGCCGCCGCGGCCGAGACCCCGATCGGCTACGTGCCCACGCCGGACCAGATGGACCTCGAGGGCGTCGACGCCACCGCGGAGGACGTCGCGGCCGCGCTCAAGGTCGACCCCGAGGAGTGGAAGCAGGAGATCCCGCTCATCGAGGAGTGGTTCGACAAGGTCGGCCACAAGCTGCCGACCTCGATGCGCGACGAGCTCGAGAACCTCAAGCAGCGCCTCGGCATGTGACCGGCATGTGATCGGCTCCTGGCCGACCCCCTGTCACGGACGGCCCGTCCCGGACCCCCGGGGCGGGCCGTTCCGCGTCCGCCGGGTCCCGTCCGGGTGCCGTGATCGAACTCGCCCGGCGCGTGTCCGGCGATCTCCGCGCGGCCGACCTACGATGCGCCGCAGTCCGAGCCTTGCTGGTCGTCGTCGATCGAATCGGGGAGTCATGGCCGCACGCGAAGGAGGGTCCGGGTTCCGCTGGAGCCCGTGGAACCTGCTGCTCCTGGTCCCGCTGCTGATGCTCGTCACGCCGTGGTTCAACAGCACGGACCCGGTGCTGTTCGGGATGCCGTTCTTCTACTGGTCCCAGTTCCTGTGGGTGCCGGTGGGCGTTGTGTGCGTGCTCATCGTCTACCTGCGGACGAAGGGCGACGGTGAGTACGCGCCGGACGCCGACGAGCGGGTCGACGACCTCGACGAGGGGGCGCGGCGATGATCCAGTGGGTGGAGCTGTCCGTCTTCGTCGTCCTCTTCCTCGTGGTGACGGTGATGGGCTTCGTCGCCTCGCGCTGGCAGCGGGGCGGCGGGCTGGACCACCTCGACGAGTGGGGCCTGGGCGGCCGCAAGTTCGGCTCGTGGATCACGTGGTTCCTCGTCGGCGGTGACCTCTACACGGCCTACACCTTCGTCGCGGTGCCCGCGCTGATGTTCGGCGCCGGCGCGATGGGCTTCTTCGCGCTGCCCTACACCGTGGTGTTGTACCCGATCGTCTTCCTTCCGGTGCTGCGGATGTGGTCGGTCTCCCGGGTGCACGGCTACGTGACGCCGGCGGACTTCGTGCGGGGCCGCTACGGCAGCTCGCTGCTGGCCTTCCTCGTGGCTATCACCGGCATCGTCGCCACGATGCCCTACATCGCGCTGCAGCTCGTGGGCCTCGAGGCCGTGCTGCGGACGATGGGGCTCAACGGCACCGGCATCGCCGGGCACCTGCCGCTGCTGGTCGCGTTCGTGATCCTGGCGGTCTACACGTACCAGTCCGGGCTGCGGGCGCCGGCGCTGATCGCGTTCGTCAAGGACATCCTGATCTACCTGGTCATCCTCGTGGCCGTGATCTACCTGCCCGCCAAGTTCGGCGGCTGGTCGGACATCTTCGGCGCGGCCTCGGACAAGCTGGCCCAGCCGAGCCCGGCGACCGGCAAGCCGGCGGGCTCGATCCTGCTGACCGGCAACAACCAGCTGCAGTACATCACCCTGGCGCTGGGGTCGGCGCTCGCGTTGTTCCTCTACCCGCACTCGCTCACCGGTGTGCTCGCCTCGCGCGGGCGGGACGTGCTCAAGCGGAACATGGTGGCGCTGCCGGCGTACTCGCTGCTGCTCGGGCTGCTGGCGCTGCTCGGCTACGTCGCGATCGCCGCGGGCTCCAAGCCGATCACGAACAACGCGACCGGCCGCCCGGACACCAACACGATCATCCCCGTGCTGTTCGACGGCCAGTTCCCGGACTGGTTCGCGGGCGTCGCCTTCGCGGCCATCGGCATCGGGGCCCTGGTGCCGGCGGCGATCATGTCGATCGCGGCCGCCAACCTGTGGACGCGCAACATCTACAAGGAGTACATCCACCGCTCCGCGACGCCGTCCCAGGAGGCGCGGCAGGCCAAGCTGGCCTCGCTCGTCGTCAAGTTCGGGGCGGTGGCCTTCGTGCTGTTCGTCGACCCGCAGTTCTCGATCGACCTGCAGCTCATCGGCGGCGTGATCATCCTGCAGACGCTGCCGGCGGTGGCGATCGCCCTCTACACGCGCTGGCTGCACCGCTGGGCGCTGGTGGCGGGCTGGCTCGTCGGCATGGCGTACGGGATGTACCTGCTCTACCTCATCCCCAACCCGGCGGCGAACAGGGCGCACTTCGGCGGCTCCGCGCTCACCCTCGACAAGCTGACGATCTTCGGCTGGCACCCGTTCGCCGGCTCCCAGGTGCAGATCTACGTGGGCTTCGTGGCGCTGGTCCTCAACCTGCTGGTGGTGGTCGTCGTCTCCGCGGTGCTGCATGCGCTCAAGGTCGGCAACGGCGCGGACGCCACCCAGGGCCCCGACTACCACGCGGACGAGGGCTCGAAGCGGCTCCGCCCGGTTGCGGACGTGCTGACCCACTGAGCCCTGAGGCGGGTCCGGGTGGCGGGGGTCGGGCGAGCGCCCGACGCCCGACCGGACCAACGCGTCGCGTGCGTGCGGCCGAACGAGCCCTGTGCGTGACCGGAACGTCCCGTACGTGTTGCAGGACCACACCGTCGCGGTGGAACATCGTGGCCGCCCGAGCGATACCCCCGGTGACCGCCGGGTTCGACGGCGGTGGCTGGAGGTGAGTGATGGCGGAGATGCGACACGTGGTCCGCCACCTGCCCACGGCGGGGAGCGGGCGGGCGGGGGAGCCGGAGGAGGAGCCCGTGGACGGTGCCGACGGCGCCGGTCCGGGACCCGACGCGCCTCGTGAGGCCTCGGGACTCGGCGACCTCGTGGAGCGGCTGGCGGAACGCGCGGCCGACGAGGCGGAGTCCTCCGCTCCCACCGACGGCTCCGCCGCGGGCCCGCCCCCGGCCGACGCGGCCACCCTCGCCGCGGCCGAGCAGGTCCGCGCCCGGATGGAGGCCGGTGCCGCGCCGGCGGGGCTGCGCCGGCTCGCCGAGGCCCTCGCCGGGAACGACGGCGCCGGATCCCCCGCCGGGGCCGGTGCGGCGGTGCCCCTGGTGCCCCTGGTGCCGCGGCAGCGCACCGCGCCGGACGAGCACCCCGCGCCGCTCACGGACGTCGTCGCGGCGGTCCGCACGGAGTCCTTCCTGGTCCTGGAGGGGCACCGGCCGGAGGAGGTCGCCGCCGCGGTCCGCGACCTCGCGCGGACCGGGCTGCGGGTCGCCGTCACCGCCGCCGGCCTGGTCCGGCTCGACGCCGTCGCCCCCACCGTCGACCGGCTGCCCGCGCTCACCGGGCCCGAGCAGCGCGAACTGCGGCTGCTCCTCGCCACGGCCACCGCCCGCCGGGAGCACGCCGGGCGGGAGATCCCGCCGCCGCCCGCGTTCCCGCCGGTCGACGAGATCCGCGCACTCTGCGCCAACGCCTCCGGCTCCGGGCCGGCCCGCGGCGGGGCGCCGGACCTGCTCCGGGACGTCCTCACCACGCTCGACGAGCCGCGGCTCGCCGCCGTCGCCGGGGTCGCCCGCGCGGTGCGCGCAGCCCTCGACGCCCTCGGCCCGCGGGAGGGCTCCTGGGCGTGGCCGTTGCTCGCCAACCTCGTGCACTCCCGGCACCGGCCGGTGTTCGACGCGCTGCGGGCGACCGCGGCGGCGGCCCTCACGATCGCCGACCGCTCGCGGGACCTGCCGCTCGTCACGCTCGCGGGCCCGCTGCCCCCGCACGCCGGCGAGCTGCTCGTCGACTACCGGGAGTTCCTCGACTCCGGCGGCCGTGCCCGGCGGCGCTTCCGCATCGGGATGCAGCGCGAGGTGCAGCCGGTCCTCGACCTGATCCGGGTCGGCGGGCAGGTCCCGGCCGACGCCCGGTCGGTGCACGCCGCCGTCCTGCACGTCGACCTCGCGACCCGGCTCACCGCCGTCGACGAGGGGTGCCGCGCGCTGCTCGTCCCGACCCCGCGGGACGTCGGCGACCTGCGTGCGCTCGTCGCCGGGCTGGACCGGGTGGACGAGGCGGCGCGGGCGGTCGGCCAGCTGCGCCACGACGTCCTGTTCCTGCACCCCACCTCGCCGATCGCCGTGCCGGACCTGGCCGCCGCCGAGCGGGTCGCGACCGGGATCCTCGACGTCGCCGAGCACGGCTCCGCGGCCGAGGCGGCCGTCCGGCTCGACGCGATCGCGGACGGCCTCGCCGGCTCCGGCCCGGTCGAGGAGCTGGTCGGCGGGCACCGCGCGGCCGTCGAGGCCCTGCGGGCGCGGGACGCCGAGGCCTACGAGGCCGCCCTCGCCGCCCTGGCGCCGGCCCGCCGGGAGGCGGCCGACCAGGCCCGGTGCGACGAGCTGCTGGCCCGGCTGCGCGCCGAGGACCCGGAGGCCGCGGGTGCGTACGCGGACGGGCGCGGGTTCGTGTGGAGCGTGCCGCTGGAGGCGCTGCTGTCCCGGCTGCCGGCCGACGACGTGCTCGACGCCGTCGTGGTGCTCGACGCGGGGGAGCTCTCCGTCGAGCGGCTCCTCGTGGCCGCCGCGGCGCCCCGGCTGCTGGCGGTCGCCGACTCCCGTGCGCACCCCGACGAGGGCGGCCCGACGGTGCTCGGAGCGCTGCAGCGGGCCGCGGCCCCTGTCGTCGCCCCGCCGCGCCCCCCGGATCCGGGCGGTCGTGTGGTCCGCCTCCCCACGGCCCGCCGCCCCGAGGCGCCGAGGCGTGAGCAGGCGGGAGCCTGAGGGTCCCCCGTGCGCGGCGGACCCGGGGTGCACGCCCGGGATCCGTGGTCTTCGTCGGCCGTGGAGCGCAGTGAGCGCGGTTCCCGTTCCCGGGCTCGCGATCGCGAGGAGCGAGGCCGCTCGTGGGACATGATCGATCCGGGTGGGACGCTGCGGCTGCCCGGGCGACACTGCCGTGCCCCTCGCGGCGATCACCGCGACGCTGATCGATTCGAGTGCTACGCGGCTGCTCCGCGCCTCGCATCCGGTGACGCTCGCGATGATCACGGTCCACAGCGCGTCCGCTCGGCGGGTGCGCGGGCGGGCCCACTCTCGAGCGCCGGCATCGGGTGGGCGCGCCGCTCCCGTACGCGAGCGGGCGCGATCGACGCGGACCCGAGGCCGGCACACCCGGCGGCACGCGGCGCATCCGCTCCGGCGTCCTCTCACTCCCGCGAGGCGCGTCGCACACGCGGTCGACGACCCGCGGATCGAGGCCGGCACACCCGGCGGCACGCGGGGCACCGCGCCGGCGCCCTTCCACACCCGCGAGGTACATCGCACATCCGGTCGCCTGCCCGCGGATCGATATCGGCACACCCGAGGGCACGCGGCGCACCCGCTCCAGCGTCCTTCCACACCGCGCGGCATGTCGCACATGCGGTCGACGGCCCGCGGATCGAGGCCGGCACACCCGGCGGCACGCGGGGCACCGCGCCGGCGCCCTCCCACACCCGCGAGGCGCGTCGCACATCCAGTCGACGGCCCGTGGGACGCACGAGAAGGTGTGCCGCTCGGACGACCCGCTCCCGCCCGCGTGTCGGCCCGATTCCCGTCTCGCTCGCCGACCTCGCAGGGACGATCCGCTCCCGCCCGCGTCGGCCCTCTCCCGTCTCGCTCGCCGACCTCGCACACCCCGAGGGGCGTCGCACGGGTCGTCGACGGGGTGTGGGGCGAACCCCGCGGGTGTGCCGCGGCGCCCGGGCGGGTGTGGGAGGGCCGGCGGGGTCGGCGGCACAGCGGCGAGGGCGGATCACGGCCGCCTGGTCACCGGCGGGGAACATCCCGGTCGTGGACCTTCCCCGGCGGCCCCGCAAACGTCATCATCTGCGGGCATGGGGGTGCCCGAGGAGATCCGTACCCGGTTGTCGGACTGGTGCGCGGAGTGTCTGTCCGCGGAGGAGCGCGAGCGCCGCCGGATCGGTTACACGACGGTGGGCGACCACGTGACGATCCTCGACCGCCGCCCGCCCGCGTTCCCCGAGCTGGGCGCCGTCTGGTCCTCCACGCCGCTCGCGCAGCTGCGCAACGAGCCCGGGACCGGGCGCTGGGTGCTCTACATCCCCACGTCCTCCGGCGAGCGCTGGGAGCGTCAGGAGCCCTCGGCCGACGATCCGTTCGTGCTGCTCGACCGCATCCGCTCGGCCGTGCGCGCGGCGGGCGCGGCCGGCTGAGTCCGGACCCGCACGCAACCGGCGGGGCGGCGGGCCGCACACCCCGGTGGGCCACACCCCCCGGCACGCCGCACACCCCGGCAGGTCACACACGCCAGCGACCCGGGGAAGGGCCCCGCACCCGTGTCCGAGCGGCCCCGGCGGAGGTACGGTCCGGGGCATGGGAGAGCACGCGGTGAGTCGCTTCGGGCACGTCGAGCTGGAGGACATGCCCGAGGACCTGCGGGAACGGATCGGCGCGATCGCCGAGAAGTCCGGGTTCGTCCCCAACGTGTTCCGCGCCCTGGCGAAGCGTCCTCGGGAGCTACGCGCCTTCCTCGACTACCACGACGCGCTCATGGACTCCGACGACGGGCTGAGCAAGGCCGAGCGCGAGCTGATCGTGGTGGCGACCTCGGCCGCCAACCACTGCACCTACTGCGTGGTGGCGCACGGGGCGATCCTGCGGATCCGCATGAAGGACCCCGAGATCGCGGACAAGGTCGCGACGAACCCGTTCGCGGTCGAGCTCAGCCGCCGCGAGCGGGCCATCGTGGACCTCGCGCTGCTGATCGCCGCCGACTCCGCCACCGTCACGGACGCCGAGCTCGAGGACGCCCGCGCCGCCGGCCTCACGGACGACGAGATCTGGGACGTCGGCGCCATCACCGCCCTGTTCGCCCTGTCGAACCGCATGGCACACCTGACCGCGCTGCGGCCCAACCCGGAGTTCTTCCTGATGGGCCGCCTCCCCCGCTGACCGGGAGAAGGGACAGCCCGTCACGACCGTCACGGCCGCACGGCGGCGCCGTCGACAGCAAGGTCCCCGAGCAGCCAGCGGTCGAGGATCGCGGCGTAGGTCCCGTCGTCGATGAGCGAGGCCAGCGCGGCGCGGACCGCCGGCACGGCGCGGTTCTCCACGATCATCCCGGCCGTCCCCTCGCCGTACGGGGCGCTCGGCAACGCGAGCTTTCCCTTCCCGAGGACGACGGCGTGGCCCGCGGCCGGGGCGTCTGCGACGAACGCCTCGAGCTGGTCCGCGAGCAGCCGGCGGGTGGCGTCCTCCGCACCGCCGACGGGCACGATCTCGATCTCCGGCCGCCGGTTGTCCAGGCAGTGGAGGTTCTCCTCGGTGACCGCCGCGTGCTGCGCCGACCCGGCGACGACGCCGAGGCGGTGCCCGCAGAGCGTGGTCGGCTCGATGCGGTCGGGGTTGCCGGGCGGCGTGACGATCGCGGTGCGGGCCGCGAGCCATGGCAGCACGCTGCCGCCCAGCGGGGCCTCGGGAACGGGGACCGGCAGGATCCCGACGTCGTGCCGGGCGCCGACCAACGCCCGCGGCAGTGCCGTCGCGGAGACCCCGTCGGTCAACGACCGCAGGCCGAGCCGGGCGGCCACGGCGGAGCCGAGCTCCTCCTCGGGACCGGTCGCCGGCCGGGCGACCCCGGGGACGGCGACCCTCAGCGTCCCGCCGGCGAGACCGGCCGGGAGCAGGGCGACGAGCGCAGGATCGGCCGCCACCTCCGGCAGCGGCTGCTGGACGACGCCGACGGGCGGCGCGGGCGTGGTCGCGCACCCGACACCGCCCAGGAGCAGCGCCCCGGCCGCCAGGACGGCCGCGACGAGCCGGGTCGGTCCTCGCACACGCATGCCTCGATCGTGTCATCCCGCCTGGTCGGTGCCCGATTCGGGTGCTTCGCCCGCTTTCGCCGGGGCCGTCACCGAGACCTCAGAGCACCTTCGAGAGGAACGACCGGGTCCGCTCGTGCTGCGGGTTCGCCAGCACCTCCCGCGGCGCGCCCTGCTCCACGATCACGCCCTCGTCCATGAACACCAGCGAGTCGCCGACCTCGCGGGCGAAGCCCATCTCGTGGGTGACCACGACCATCGTCATGCCCTCCCGCGCGAGCCCCCGCATGACGTCGAGCACCTCGCCGACGAGCTCGGGGTCCAGCGCCGAGGTGGGCTCGTCGAACAGCATGAGCCGCGGCGACATGGCCAGCGCCCGCGCGATCGCCACGCGCTGCTGCTGCCCGCCGGAGAGCTGCGACGGGTAGTTGTCCCGCCGGTCCGCCAGGCCCACCCGGTCGAGCAGCTCGACCGCCCGGGCCCGCGCCGCGGCCTTGTCCTGGCGGCGCACGACGACCGGCGCCTCCATGACGTTCTCGATCGCCGTCTTGTGCGGGAAGAGGTTGAACCGCTGGAACACCATGCCGATGTCCCGCCGCTGGTGCGCGACCTCGGACTCGCGCATCTCGTAGAGCCGGCCGTTGCGCTCCCGGTACCCGACGAGGTGCCCGTCGACCCGCAGCCGGCCGGAGTCGATCCGCTCGAGGTGGTTGATGCAGCGCAGCAGGGTGGACTTGCCGGAGCCCGACGGCCCGATCACGCAGCTCACCTCGCCGGGCTGCACGACCAGGTCCACCCCGCGCAGCACCTCGGTCGCGCCGAAGCGCTTGTGGATGCCCAGGGCCTCGACCATCGGCGTCATGCGGCGACCTCCTCCGGCCGGCGGCGCAGGAAGCCCAGCAGGGACGGTCCCGGCGGTCCGGTCTGCAGCCCGCGCCCGTAGCGCCGCTCGATGAAGCCCTGCCCCACGGACAGGATCGACGTCAGCGCCAGGTACCAGATCGCTGCCACGATGAGCAGCGGGATCGTCTGGAAGTTGACCGAGTAGATCCGCTGCACGGACGTGAGCAGCTCGAAGTACCCGATCACCACGACGAGCGACGAGGTCTTCAGCATGGAGATCGTCTCGTTGCCCGTCGGCGGGATGATCACCCGCATGGCCTGCGGCAGCACGATCCGGCGCAGCGTCTGGGCCCGGGACATGCCCAGCGCGCCGGCCGCCTCGGTCTGCCCGTGCTCGACCGACGCGATGCCGCCACGCACGATCTCGGCCATGTACGCGGCCTCGTTGAGCCCGAGGCCGAGCAGGCAGGCCGCGAACTGGTTGATCAGCTGGTTGGTGTCGAAGGTGACGAACTCCGGCCCGAACGGGACCCCCAGCGACAGCCGCGGGTACAGCGCCGACAGGAAGTTCCAGAACAGCAGCTGCGCGATCAGCGGCGTGCCCCGGAACACCCAGATGTACAGCGCGGCGACCGAGCTGAGGATCCAGTTCGGCGAGAGCCGCATGACGGCCAGCAGCACGCCGCCGACGATCCCGATCGCCATGGACAGGACCGTCAGGATCAGCGTGTTCTTCAGCCCGTTGAGCACGGGCGGTGAGAACAGGTAGTCGCCGACGACGGGCCAGCCGAAGCCGTCGTTGGTCACGATCGTGTGGACCAGCATGGCGGCCAGGACCGCCATGACGGCGACGGCGACCCACCGTCCCGGGTGCCGGACCGGGACGGCGTTCATGGGCTCGGGACGGTCGGGCCGCACTGTCATCGGGGCACGCTCAGGCGTTGATCTGCGAGGTCGGGATGGCCCCGTTGCCGACGTTCCACTTGTCGAGGATGGCCTTGTAGGTGCCGTCGTCCATCAGCGCCTGGACGGCGCCCTGGATCGCCTGCGGGAACTCGGCCTGCCCCTTCTTGAGCACGATGCCGTAGGGCGCGGTGTCGTACGGCTCGCCGACGACCTCGACGGCCTTGTTCGTGGTGGTCACGGCGTAGGCGGCGACCGGTGAGTCCGCGAGCATGCCGACGATGCGCGACGAGGTCAGGGCGAGCGTGACGTCCGTCTGCTGCTGCAGCTCGGTTACCTGGATCGCCGGCTTGCCCTGGGAGGTGCACTCCTGGCTGCGGGTCACGACCTCCTCGGCCTGCGTGGTGCCGGCCTGCACGCCGATCGCCTTGCCGCAGAGGTTGTCCGCGGCCAGTCCGTCCGGGTTGCCCGCCTTGACCGCCAGGCTGGTGCCCGCGGTGAAGTAGCTGACCATGTCGACCGTCACCGTGCGCTCGGGCGTGATGGAGAAGGACGACATGCCGGCCTCGTAGCGGGCGCCGTCGATGCCCGGGATGATCCCGGAGAACTGGCTGTTCTGGAACTCGGCCTGCAGCCCCAGCTTCTGCGCGATCGCCGTGCCCAGGTCGACGTCCATCCCGATGATGGTGCTGCCGTCCGTGTCGGTGAACTCGTTCGGCGGGTACGAGGCGTCCGTGCCGAAGACGAGCTTGCCGTCGGCGGAGACCGACGCCGGCACCTTGGCGGCGAGCGCGTCGTCCTTCGTGGGGGTGGGGATCGCGGGGGCCGAGGTCGCGCCTGCGCCTCCGGTGCCCCCGCCGGAGCCGTCGCCGCCGGAGCCGCAGGCGGCCAGGACGACGGCGAGGGCCGCCGCGGCCAGCGCGGCGGGGATCGTTCTGTTTCGGGCGGACACGCCGGCACCTCCTCATCCGTCCGCGCCGGGTCGACGCGGTCGACGGGATGCTGCCACCTGGCCGCCGGAAGGACATCCCGGAACGATCGTCCGTTACCCGACGGACACATGGTTATGCCGGGCGGCTCCTGGGAACCTGGACATATCACCGGCCGTTGTCGGTGCAGAACGGACGGTGGACGACACCGGACACGACGGGAGGAAGCGCATGGCGGGCTTGTTCAAGAAGCTCGGCGCGCTGGCGGGTGCCGCCGAGGCGGCGCGCCGCTACGCACGGAAGAACCCGGAGCAGGCCGGGAAGTACCTCGACCAGGCGGCCCGGTTCGTCGACAAGCAGACGAAGGGCAAGTACTCCGGGCAGATCCACGGGGTCGCGCAGAAGGCCAAGGGCGTCGCCGGGATCCACGACCGGACGCAGGGCTACGGGCACCCGGGGCAGCCCACGGGGCAGCAGGGCCCGGGGCAGCCCGGACAGCAGTCCCCGGGGCAGGGCTACGGGCCGAACGACCCGCCCGCCGCCCCCTACCGCGGCGCCTGACCCGGAGTCCGACACGCGCTCGACACCGAGCGCGACACACAGCTCGACAGGAGCCCGACGCGGCGCCCGATCCGGGGCCGCACGACGGCCCGGCCGGCCCGGTCACCCAGCACGGGTGGCCGGGCCGTCGTCGTTCCGGCGCCCTGCCCGGCGGGTCCGTCGCTCCGGGTTCCGAGGATCGGACGCCGAACGGAGCCGTGTCCCCACGCACGCGCCGCCGGGTGATCCCGTGGCTTCTCGCGATCCCCCTGCCGGCGCGAGCCGTGCCACTATCGGCCTCACAGGACGTCCGGCGTGGGGCGGCCCACACACCCGAGTGGTCCGTTGCCGGGCGTCCGCCGGCCCGCGGGTCAGTGTCGGAACAGCACGGACCCCGCGTGCCGTGAGCACGAGGAGGAACGCGTGTCCCGTCCACAGAGCTGGGTCCCGACCGATCCCCGATCCGCACCGACCCGGGAGCACGTGCTGTCCGGGCTGAAGGGCACCGACGAGGGCGGTGCCGAACTCGTCCAGCTGCTCACCCCCGAGGGGCAGCGCGTGTCCGACGAGCGGTTCGGCTCCTACGCCGACGACGTCGGCGCCGAGGAGCTCCAGGGCTTCTACCGCGACATGGTCCTGGTCCGCCGCATCGACCGTGAGGGCAACGCCCTGCAGCGCCAGGGCCAGCTGGGCATCTGGGTGCCGCTGCTCGGCCAGGAGGCCGCGCAGATCGGCGCCGGCCGCGCCGCCACCCCGCGCGACATGATCTTCCCGAGCTACCGCGAGCACGGCGTGGCGTGGTGCCGGGGGATCGACCCGACGGACCTGCTGGGCATCTTCCGCGGGACCGACCACGGCTCGTGGGACCCGATCGCGGCCCGGTTCCACCTGTACACGATCGTCATCGGCAACCAGTGCCTCAACGCCACCGGGTACGCCATGGGGCAGCGGTTCGAGGGCAAGGTCGGCGAGGGGCCGGACGCCGAGGCCACGATGTGCTTCTTCGGCGACGGCGCCACCAGCCAGGGCGACGTCCACGAGGGATTCGTCTGGGCCGCCGCCTACGACGCGCCGGTCGTCTTCTACTGCCAGAACAACCAGTGGGCGATCTCGGTGCCGCTCGAGCGCCAGACCCGGGTGCCGCTCTTCCAGCGCGCCCGCGGCTACGGCTTCCCGGGCGTGCGGGTCGACGGCAACGACGTCCTGGCCTGCCTCGCCGTCTCCCGCTGGGCCCTGGAGGAGTGCCGCACCGGCAACGGGCCCGTGCTCATCGAGGCGTTCACCTATCGCATGGACGCACACACGACGTCGGACGATCCCTCGCGCTACCGGCTCGCGGACGAGCTGGAGCTGTGGAAGCTCAAGGACCCGATCGAGCGGGTGCGGGTGAACCTGGTGCGCGAGCACGGCGTCGGGCAGGAGTTCTTCGACGAGGTGCAGGCCGAGTCGGACGAGCTGGCCGCCCGGTTCCGCGCGTTCTGCGTCGCCATGCCGGACCCCGCACCGGACCGGATGTTCTCCGAGGTCTACGCCGAGCCGTCGCCGCAGCTGGAGGCGCAGAAACAGGCGTTCCTGGAGTACCACGCGAGCTTCGAGGCCGAAGGGTCGCTCGCGGGACCGAGCACGGGGGGAGTGTGAGATGACGACGATGACGCTCGCCAAGGCGCTCAACTCCGGGCTGCGCGCGGCGATGGAACGGGACCCGAAGGTCCTGGTGATGGGCGAGGACGTCGGCAAGCTCGGGGGCGTGTTCAGAGTGACGGACGGCCTCGCCAAGGACTTCGGCGAGCAGCGCGTGCTCGACACCCCGCTGTCCGAGAGCGGGATCATCGGCACCGCGGTGGGCCTGGCCATCCGCGGCTTCCGCCCGGTGTGCGAGATCCAGTTCGACGGCTTCGTCTTCCCCGGCTACGACCAGATCGTGTCGCAGCTGGCCAAGGTGCGGTTCCGCTCGCAGGGCAAGGTGCCGATGCCGGTGGTCGTGCGCATCCCGTTCGGTGGTGGGATCGGCGCGGTGGAGCACCACAGCGAGTCGCCCGAGTCGCTGTTCGCGCACGTCGCGGGGCTGAAGGTGGTCGCCTGCTCCAACCCGGACGACGCCCACTGGATGATCCGCCAGGCCATCGCCAGCGACGACCCGGTGATCTTCTTCGAGCCGAAGCGGCGGTACTGGGAGAAGGGCGAGGTGTCCGAGAGCGAGCCCGCCCCGCTGTTCTCCTCGCGGGTCGTGCGCTCCGGCGCCGACGTCACGGTCGCCTGCTACGGACCGTTGGTGAAGACGTGCCTGGAGGCGGCAGCCGCCGCCGAGGCGGAGGGCACCGACCTGGAGGTGATCGACCTGCGCTCGCTGTCGCCGCTGGACCTCGGTCCGGTGTTCGCCTCGGTGCGCCGCACCGGCCGGCTGGTGGTGGTGTCCGAGGCGCCGTCGGAGGCGTCGGTGACCTCGGAGGTCGCCGCCCGGGTGCAGGAGGAGTGCTTCCACTCGCTGGAGGCGCCCGTGCTGCGGGTGACCGGCTTCGACACCCCCTACCCGCCCTCGAAGTGCGAGGACGACTACCTGCCCGATCTCGACCGCGTGCTCGACGGCGTCGACCGCGCCCTGGGGTGGTGAGCGTGCCCGAGACCTTCCGCATGCCGGACGTCGGTGAGGGCCTGACCGAGGCCGAGATCGTGGCCTGGCAGGTCGCCCCCGGCGACCCGGTCACGGTGAACCAGATCCTGGTCGAGATCGAGACGGCGAAGGCGGCGGTCGAGCTGCCCTCGCCGTTCGCCGGGACGGTCACGGAGCTGCTGGCCGAGCCGGGCGCGACGGTGCAGGTCGGTGAACCGATCATCAGGATCGAGACGGCCGGGTCCGGCGAGGGGAAGGGCGCGTTGATCGGCGAGGCCGGCGCCGACGGCCGCATCGCCACCCTGGTCGGCTACGGGCCCCGGCAGGGCGCTGCGCGGCGCCGCCCCCGCAAGGGCGTGCCCGGCGCGGCGGCCGCGGTCGCGGAACCCGCCCGGCCGGTCGAGCCCGAGGTCGCCCCGGTGGTCGCCGGCGAGGAGGCCGCCGCCCAGGTCGGTCCGTCCGCCGCCGCGGCCGCCGCACCGGACCTCGATCAGGGCGCGGGCGGCCGGCCCACCTCCCTCGTCCCGCTGGCCAAGCCGCCGGTGCGCAAGCTGGCCAAGGACCTCGGCGTCGACCTGCGGGTCCTCGCCGGGTCCGGGCCGGGCGGCGTCATCACCCGCGAGGACGTGCGGGCGGCGGCGTCGGCGCAGGCCGCCGGCGGGCCCGGTACGCAGGTGGACCTCGTCGGTGGGGTCGGTGCTCATGCTGAGGCCGAGCCCGCCGGGGCCGAGCCCTCTGGAGCCGAGCCCCCTGGGGCGTCCACCGCGGTCGGGCCCGCGGCGGGTGCGCCTCGGCCCGCGTCGCCGGGCGGTGTGCGCCGGGAGCCCATCCGCGGCGTTCGCAAGGCGACGGCGGCGGCGATGGTGCAGTCCGCCTTCACCGCCCCGCACGTCACGGAGTTCCTGTCGGTCGACGTCACGGCGACGATGGAGCTGCGCGACCGGCTGCGGGCCTCCCGGCCGTTCGCGGACGTCAAGCTCACGCCGCTCGCGTTCGTCGCCAAGGCGGTGTGCCTGGCCGCGCGCCGCACGCCCGCGGTCAACGCGAGCTGGGACGAGCCGGCGGGCGAGATCGTCTACTACGACCACGTCCAGCTCGGGATCGCCGCCGCGACCCCGCGCGGGCTGATGGTGCCGAAGATCCGGGACGCGGACCGGCTCGACCTGCACGGCCTGGCCGTCGCGCTCGGCGAGCTGACCGAGACCGCGCGGGCGGGGAGGACCGCGCCGGCGGACCTGGTCGGCGGCACGATCACGATCACCAACGTCGGGGTGTTCGGCGTCGACACCGGCACGCCGATCCTCAACCCCGGCGAGGCGGCGATCCTGGCCGTCGGCTCGATCAAACCCGCGCCGTGGGTGGTCGACGGCGAGCTCACGGTGCGGACGGTCTGCCAGCTCGCGCTCTCCTTCGACCACCGGCTGGTCGACGGCGAGCAGGGCTCGCGCTTCCTCGCCGACGTCGGCGCCCTCCTCGAGGACCCGGCCACCGCCCTGCTCTGGTGACCCTGCTCCGGTGGCCCCGGCGGCGCCGACACCGCGCTACCGACACCGGTGAACGGCACTTTCGCTCACTAGATGTGAGCGAGAGCGGCGTTCGCTCAGGGAACTGTGCGGGAGTCGTGCGAGCCGAGCGGTGCACGAGCGGCACTTTCGCTCACTAGGAGTGAACGAGAGTGCCGTTCGTCTATCGGGGGCGGGTGTCGGGAGCAAAATTGCGGTCCCGCGCGTTGGACGGGTATGCCGTTCGTGCTGCTGTACCTGGTGGTCGAGATCGTCGCCGTGGTCGCGCTGGGCTCCTGGATCGGCGCCCTGCCGACCCTGCTGGTGCTGCTCGCGGGCTCCGTGCTGGGCCTGTGGCTCGCCCGCCGGGAGGGGCTGCGGGCCGCGCAGGCGCTCGCCGACGCGGCGCGCAACCGCCGGGTCGCCACCTCGGAGACCACGGACGGCATGCTCGTCGCCGCCGGCGGCCTGCTGATCTTCGTGCCCGGCCTGGTCACGGACGTGCTGGGCCTGCTGCTGGTACTGCCGCCCACCCGGGCGCTGGTGCGGCGCCGGCTCGTCGCCTCCACCGAGCGCCGGCACCCCGACCTGCGGACCGCGCGGATCCGCGGCGAGGGTCAGGTGATCGACGCCGAGGTCGTCGACGTGCAGCCCGGCGCTCGGACGGACGCGCGCGGCCATGCCGGGCCCGGCACGCCGGGGCGCCCGGTGGGTCCCATGGTCATCGAGGGCACCGTCGTCGACGGCCACTGACCGCGGCGGGCCCCGGTGCCGTGCCGGTGCCGTCCCGTACCGGGCTATTCGGTGTCGGAGGTCAGGAAGGCGACCGTCACGGGGCCGCCGTCGTTGTGCAGCACCGTCGCGCCGCCGCTCGTGAGCAGCAGTCCGACGGCCGCGGTGAGCACGGCCCGGGCGGTCGCCCGCAAGCCGGCCCGGCGCCGTCGTCCGGGGCGCATCCGCAGTTCCTGGCGGGTGCGTCGCGTCAGCCGGTGCCGTCCCCCTCGAGAACCCACGTGTCCTCCCGTCACGAACCGAGTGACTACTCCGAACGAGTGTCGGGCTCGCGCCGGGAATTGCGCTACTCGGAGGCGCTGATTCACCCGTTGGTACGGGAATTTCGAGCGTGGAATAGCCCTGATCACGAGCCGATCAAGGTCCAGGTCGTGGTGCAGCGGGCGGTGACCCGCACCGGCTCCGGCTCCAGCCCCAGATCGGCGACGTCGGGTCCCCCCTCGGCCCGCGCGCGCACCGCCATCATCGGGGCGACCCCGTGCTCCGGGGCCTCGCTGAGCCGGACCAGCCGGCCGAGGCTGCCGCCGAGCGCCGCCGCGTAGCCCTCGGCGCGCCGACGGGCGTCGGCCACCGCGCGGCGTTGCGCCTCCGCGAGCACCGCGTCCGGGTCGGCCAGCGACCACGACGGCCCGGACAGCGACGCCGGCTCCGCGCCCAGGAGCAGCGACACCGCCTCCTCCAGCACGTCCGTGTCGTCGACGCGCACCTGGATCGCCTCGCTCGCCCGGCACCCGGCGGGCTTCGAGCCCTTGTACTCGGTGTGCACGGACACCCGCCGGCCGCGCACCGTCAGCCCCGGGAGGCCGAGAGCCTTCTCCGCCGCGGCGACCCGCCGCCCCAGCTCCTCGGCGGCGGCGGTGCGGCTGCGCCCCCGCGCGTCGAACACCACGGACAGCTCGGCCCGGTCGGCCGTGTGCTCGACCCACCCGCTGCCCTCGGTCACGATCTCCGGTGCGCTCTCGGTCACGGCCCGAGCCTCCCAGATCTCCGGCCGATCACGGCATATCGCGGAGTATCGGCCGGGAGCTAGACGAGTGCAGACGAGGCGATGGTTACCGTGAGCAGGTGTACGCCCCCCTCCGGCACCTGCGCCGGTCGGTTCGCCGTGGTCGCTCCGACGCACCCGGCCGCACCGTCGACCTCCTCGGCCGCGCCGGTCTCCTCGCCTACGGCGTCGTCCACCTCGTCGTGGCCTGGCTCGCGATCCGCATGGCGATCGGCCTGCCGGGGGGCTCGGCCGACGCGCAGGGCGCCGTCGCGGAGATCGCGACCGGCGCCGGGGCCGTCGGGCTGGTGGTGGCGGTGGTCGGCCTCGTCGCGTTCGCGATCTGGCAACTCACCGCGGCGGCGCTCGGGTTTTGCTGGGTCTCCGGCGGCGAGCGGGTGCGCAAGCGGGTCGGCGCGACCGCCAAAGCGGTCACGATGCTCGGGCTGGCGGTGGTGGCCGTCGCCTTCCTGCGTTCGGGGCCGCGGTCCGGCGACGCGGGGGCCCGGGACGTCGTCGCCGACCTCCTGGTGTTGCCCGGCGGACGGCTGCTGGTGGCGGCCGCGGCCGTGACCATCGGGGTGCTCGCCGTGACGATGACCTACACCGGGGTGCGCCGGACCTTCATGGGCGATCTCGACGTCCGGCGGCTCGCCCCCGCGCTGCGCCGCGCGATCGAGGCGCTGGGCGTGCTCGGGCACCTGGCCCGGGCGCTGGCGCTCGCCGTGGTCGGGGTGCTGGTGTTCACGGCGGCCGTGGCGTCCGACGCGCGCCGGGCCGGCGGGCTCGACGCCGCGCTGCGCGCCCTCGGCGAGACGCCGCTCGGGATGTCCCTGCTCGTCGTCGTCGCGCTGGGGTTCGGGGCCTTCGGGCTGTACTGCGTCGCCGACGCGGCCTTCCGTCGAGCCTGACATACCGTCTTCTAGACGGAGTGCTAGACGAGCGCAGACGGACCGATCGGCGACACGCCATCCTGCGGGATAGCGAAATCTAGGGTCGGCGCGAGACGCGCGGATACCGTGCGATCCATGGATCCGGTGCGCAACCCGTTCGCTCCCGGCGCAGGTCAGCGCCCTCCGGAGCTGGCGGGGCGGGACCGCGAGGTCGACGCGTTCGAGATCGTGCTGGAGCGGGTCGCGCGCGGCCGCCCGGAGCGCAGCCTCGTGCTGACCGGGCTGCGCGGCGTCGGCAAGACGGTGCTGCTCGGGGAGCTTCGGTCCATGGCGGTCCGCGCGGGCTGGGGATCGGGGAAGATCGAGGCCCGGCCGGACGCCGACCTCCGCCGCCCGCTGTCCGCCGCCCTGCACCGGGCGATCCGCGACCTGGCCGTGCAGCACCCCCGGCAGGAGCGCGTCGACGAGGTGCTGGGCGTGCTCAAGGCCTTCGCCCTGCGGGCCTCGCCCGACGGCGCCCGCATGCGGGAGCGCTGGCAGCCCGGCATCGACGTGCCGGTGCGCAACGGCCGCGCCGACTCGGGCGACATCGAGATCGACCTGGTGGAGCTGTTCACCGAGGTGGCGGAGCTGGCCAGCGAGGTCGCCACCGGGATCGCGATCCTCATCGACGAGATGCAGGACCTGCGGCCGGACGACGTCTCCGCCCTCTGCGCCGCATGCCACGAGCTCTCGCAGTCCCGCATGCCGCTGGTCGTGGTGGGCGCCGGCCTGCCGCACCTGCCGGCGGTGCTGTCGGCGTCGAAGTCCTACTCGGAGCGGCTGTTCAAGTACGCCCGGATCGACAAGCTGGACCGCAAGGACGCGGACTTCGCCCTGATCGCCCCGGCCGAGCGGGAGGACGCGAGCTTCGACGCCGAGGCCCTCGACCAGCTCTACGAGCGCTCCGGCGGCTACCCCTACTTCGTGCAGGCCTACGGCAAGGCGGCCTGGGACGCGGCGCCGACCAGCCCCATCCGGGCCGAGGACGTCGCCCTGGCCGCGCCCGAGGCGGAGGCGGAACTGGCGGTCGGCTTCTTCGGGTCCCGCTACGAACGGGCGACGCCCGCGGAGCGGGAGTACCTGCGCGCGATGGCCGAGCTGGCCGAGGGGACGGACGAGCCCGTCGTCACCTCGACGATCGCGCAGCACCTGGAGCGCAAGCCGTCGTCCCTGTCGCCGGCACGGGACAGCCTGCTCAAAAAGGGCCTGGTGTTCTCCGCGCAACGCGGCCAGATCGCCTTCACCGTGCCCCACTTCGGCCGGTACCTGCTCGCGTCCACCTGACGCAACGCTGCCCCTTTCGAGTGAACCGGGTATTTCGCCATCGGGGGCGTAACGCACCGGCGTGACGGGACGAATTCTGGAGTAGCCCCGTGGCGCTGTCGGACCCCCGACCTGGCAGCTCCGCGGGGCCTCTTCGTGCCCGGCCGCGTCGCCGGGTCCGTCCCGGTGCCCGGCTCGTGCCCGAGGCGACACCGGCGGGTGACGGCGTCCGCGCTGCCCGTAGCATCACTCCGGTGCCGGAGCCGAAGTTCGAGATCCAGATGCTGCACGACCGCGTCATGATCAGGATCGTGGAGTCGGCGGGCGAGCGGCGGAGCTCCTCGGGGATCGTCATCCCGGCCACGGCACAGGTCGCCAAGCGCCTGGTCTGGGGCGAGGTCTTCGGCATCGGCCAGCACGTGCGCAGTGTCAAGGTGGGTGACCGGGTCCTCTTCGCTCCCGAGGACCAGTACGAGGTGGAGGTCCAGGGCTCCTCCTACATCGTGATGCGCGAGCGGGACCTGCACGCCGTCGCGACGGAGCGCACCGAGCACGGAACGGGCCTGTACCTGTAGGCGCGCGGTGCGCGGCACGGAACCGTCCCGGGGGCACGCGGGGCGGCGGACATCGGTGGGGAAGGAACACGGCGTGATGCCCGAGCGGCAGCCCTCGCCCGGCGAGGTGGACGAGCAGACGGCCGGCGGCGGGGGGAACGGCGCCGGCCCGGTCACGGACGGCCCACGGCCGGCCGACCGCGCCTCGCGCACGGACAGCCCGCGGGGCGACGCGTTGTTCTCCCCGGCACCGCGCACCGCTCCCCAGCCGACTCTGCGGCCCACCCCGAAGCCCCGCGAGCAGGGTGGCGCCCCGGGTGCGGCCGGGACGAACGGTGCCGCCGCGTCCACCGGTGAGGCCGCCACCCGGCCTTCCCCGAGGCCGAAGGGCCCGATGAGCTCCGGCGTCGCGGTGACCGGGGCCCAGGCCTCCACCTCGAACGGCGTGCGGACGACCCCCGCCGGCTCCGTACCGGCTCCCACGGCCTCCCCGACCGGATCCGCCCCGGCCGGCCCTGCCCCGGCTTTCGGCTCCGCCGCCGGCAACGGCGCTGCGCGGGACGGCGCGGGCCACGGTGCAGCGTGGGACGGCGTGGGCAACGGTGCCGCCCGGGACGGCGCGGGCAACGGTGCCGCCCGGGAGGGCGTGGGCAACGGCGCTGCGCGGGACGGCGCCGGCGACGGTGCTGCGCAGAACGGCGAGGACGGTGCCGCGGGGACCGCCGGTTCGGCCGGGACCCCGGGTGCTGCCGGGACCCCGGGTGCTGCCGGGACTTCGGGTGCTGCCGGTACCGCCGCTGCGGCAGGCACGGCCGCCGCGACCGGAGCTGCCGCCGCTGCGGGAACCGCCGCCGGGCCTGACGCGTCGGGCCGCGACGCCGAGAAGGGCGGCGCCGCGGCGGGTTCGGCCGAGACCGGCCCCGCCGCCGGGAAGGCCTCGGACGCCGACGGCGCCACCGCCGCTCCCGGCACCGGGTCGGACGGCGCCCCGACCGGCGCCGCGGACCACTCCGCCGTGGCTGCGACGACTCCGACTCCGGCGGCAGCCGGGGCCACGAACCCGCAGCCCCCGGCCGCGCCGGAGCCCCAGGTCCCGACCACCGCGCCGACCACGGCGTCGACCGGCGTCCCGACCACCGCGTCGACCCCCGCGGGGACCCCCGCGCCGACCCCCGCGCCGACCCCCGCGCCGACCACTGACACACCCGACGCCGCCTCCCCGACCCCGCCGACCGGCGAGCAGCAGCCCTCCGCCCCGGCCGCCGGCACCCCCGCCGCCTCCCCCGCGGCGGCATCGAGCCCTTCCCCGGCTGCCGCATCGGCGCCGGCCCCGGCGGACCCGTCGGACACGGACGAGCGACCCACCGCCGTCCACCCCGCCGCGACCGGTTGGGGCACCGAGGACACCCAGGTGCTCCCGCGCGCCGGGGCCGCCACTGCCGTCACGGCCGCCGTCGACCAGCCGACCCAGCGCCTCGGCGCCCCGGCCCGCCCGGTCGACCCGCCCACCGAGCAGTTCCGCATGAGCGCGGGCGGCGCGGTCCCGCCGGCCCGCACCTCGGGCACCCCGCCGACCGGGGACGGCCCCGCCGGCTCGGGCCGCAGCGGGGGCCGGCGCAAGCGGCCGCTCCTGATCGTCGCCGGCGTGGTCGCCGTGCTCGGCCTCCTCTACGTCGCCGACCTGGTGATCTCCGCGGGCAACGTGCCCCGCGGCGTCACCGTCGCCGGGCTGGAGCTCGGCGGACTGTCCAAGGCCGACGCCCGGCAGCGCCTGCAGGAGGCGATCGAGCCCCGCTCGTCGCTCCCGGTCCAGATCACCGCGGGCCCGGTGCAGAGCCAGATCGACCCGAAGGCCGCCGGCCTCGAGGTGGACTACCAGGCCACCATCGACCAGGCCGGCGCGCAGCCGCTCAACCCGGTCACGCGCATCTCGTCGTTCTTCTCCGAGCGCGAGGTCGGCGTGATCAACAAGGCCGACGAGCGGTCCGTCACCACCGCGCTCGAGCAGCTCAAGCCGGTCGTCGACCAGGCCCCGGTCGAGGGCAACGTCCGGTTCGAGGGCACCACCCCGGTCGCCGTCCCGCCGGTCCCGGGCCAGACACTGGACCTGCCCGCCGCCGTCCGCGTGCTGGAGCGGGACTGGGCGTCGGGGGCGCCGGTCGCGCTGCCGCTGATCCCGCAGCCGACCGCCACCACGAACGAGGACGTCCAGGAGGCCATCGAGAAGGTCGCGACGCCGGCCGTCTCCGCGCCCCTGACGATCACCGGCGAGGGGGCGAACGCCGTCCTGCAGCCCGCGGACATCGCGTCCGCCCTGACCTTCCGGGCGGACGCGGCGGCGAGCCCCAAGCTCGTCCCCGAGATCAACAACGAGGCGCTCAAGGAGGTCGCGTCGCCGCAGCTCGCCGCGACCGAGACGCCGGCCCGGGACGCCAGCCTGGACTTCTCCTCCGGCACCCCGGTCGTCGTCCCCTCGCAGGACGGCCGCGGGATCGACTACGACAAGACCTTCGAGGACGTCGTCGACGTCCTGACCGGCTCGGGAGAGCGCAGCGTCACCGCGGTGTACGCCGACCAGAAGGCCGAGCTGACCACCGAGAAGCTGTCCTCGCTCGGCATCACCGGCGAGATCAGCTCCTTCACGACCGGCGGCTTCGCGGCCGACTCGGGCCAGAACATCAAGCGCGCGGCCCAGCAGATCAACGGCACGATCGTGCAGCCGGGCGAGACGTTCAGCCTCAACGCCCTCACCAACCCGCGCAACGCGGCCAACGGCTACGTCGAGGCGGGCATCATCGAGAACGGCCACTCGGCCCGGGGCGTCGGCGGCGGCGTGTCGCAGGTGGCGACCACGCTGTACAACGCGGCGTACTTCGCCGGCATGGTGGACGTCGCGCACAAGGAGCACAGCTTCTACATCAGCCGCTACCCGGTGGCGCGCGAGGCCACGGTGTTCGACGACATCATCGACCTGAGGTTCCGCAACGACGGGCCGACGGGCGTGCTCATCCAGACCTTCTGGACACCCTCGAGCATCACCGTGAAGCTGTTCGGCACCAAGCGCTACGAGGTGACCTCGGAGACCGGGCCGCGCACCAACCCGACCGAGCCGCAGACCATCACGGTCCCGCCGGGCCAGCCGTGCACGCCGTCGAAGGGGTCCCAGGGCTTCACGGCCACGGACACCCGGGTGATGCGGAACCTGGAGACCGGCGAGGTCACCCGGAAGACGCGCACCGTGAAGTACAACCCGTCACCGAACGTGATCTGCGGCTGACCTGCGGTCGGACGATCGGGGCGAGCCGCCGTTCAGCCCTCGCGTGACACCGGTCACGGTTCGTACCCTCCTCCTCGGACAACGACGCCGAGGATCGGGGGCACGGATGCGCATCGCGGACGTCCTGCGGAGCAAAGGGCACGCCGTCGCGACGATCGAGCCGCAGGCCACGGTGGCGGATCTGCTCGCGCGCCTGGCCGAGGGCAACTACGGCGCCCTGCCGGTCGTCGAGGGCGGCCGGCTCGTCGGGATGGTGTCCGAGCGCGACGTCGTGCGGAAGCTGCACGAGCAGGGTGCGGCCCTGCTCGACTCCCCCGTCTCGGCGATCATGACGACCGTCGTCGCCACGTGTACGCCGGAGGACAGCGCGACCGACCTCGCCCGGGTGATGACCAACCGGCGGGTGCGGCACCTGCCGGTCGTGGTCGACGAGGAGCTGCGCGGGATCGTCTCGATCGGCGACCTGGTCAAGGCCCGGATCGACTCCCTGGAGCGGGAGCGCGAGCAGCTGGAGTCCTACATCGCCCAGTAGCCCGGTCGACGAATGAGCGAACGGCGCTCTCGCTCACTTGGACTGAGCGACGGCGCCGTTCGTGCGTCGAGGTCCTCCTAGAACGCGGCCTCGTCCAGCTCCATCAGGGAGTTGTCGGCCACCTCGACGATCGCCTTCTCCGCGGTCAGCCGCGGCAGGACCGTCTTCGCGAAGAACCGGGCGACGCCGATCTTGCCCTCGTAGAACGCCGTGTCCCGGGCGGAGACCTCGCCGGCCAGCGCGTTCTGCGCGACGTCCGCCTGGCGCAGCAGCAGCCACCCGACGAGCAGGTCGCCGACGGCCATCAGGAACCGCACCGAGTGCTGGCCGACCTTGTAGAGGTTCGTCACGTCCTCCCGGGACGCGACGAGGTAGCCGGTCAGCGAGCCGAGCATGCCCTGGACGTCGGCGAGCGCGGTCGCCAGCAGCGCCCGCTCCTCCTTGAGCCGGCCGTTGCCGGTCTCGTTCTCGAGGAAGGCCTGGATCTCGCCGGCGACGGCCATCAGCGCCTGGCCGTTGTTCCTGACGATCTTGCGGAAGAGGAGGTCGAGGGACTGGATCGCCGTCGTGCCCTCGTACAGCGAGTCGATCTTCGCGTCGCGGATGTACTGCTCGAGCGGGTAGTCCTGCAGGAAGCCCGACCCGCCGAGCGTCTGCAGGGACTGCAGCAGCTGCTCCGACGCCCGCTCCGACCCGACGCCCTTGACGATCGGCAACAGCAGGTCGTTGACCTTCTCGGCGAGATCGACGTCGCCGCCCTGACGGATCCGGTCCTGGAAGGTGCCGGTGTAGAGGTAGAGCGCGCGCAGACCTTCGGCGTACGCCTTCTGCGTCATCAGCGAGCGGCGGACGTCCGGGTGGTGCGTGATCGTGACGCGCGGGGCGGTCTTGTCGGTCTGCCGGGTCAGGTCCGGGCCCTGGACGCGCTCCTTCGCGTACTCCAGCGCGTTGAGGTAGCCGGTCGACAGGGTGGCGATGGCCTTCGTGCCGACCATCATCCGCGCGTACTCGATGACCTGGAACATCTGCGCGATGCCGTCGTGCACCTCGCCGAGCAGCCAGCCCTTGGCCGGGACGCCGTGCTGGCCGAACGTGAGCTCGCAGGTCGTGGAGACCTTGAGGCCCATCTTGTGCTCGACGTTGGTCACGAAGGCGCCGTTGCGCTCGCCGAGCTCGCCGGTCCGCCCGTCGAAGTGGAACTTGGGCACCAGGAACAGCGACAGGCCCTTGGTCCCGGGCCTCGGGTCGAGGCCGGGCGCCTCGGGGCGGGCCAGCACCAGGTGCATGATGTTCTCGGTCATGTCCTGGTCGCCGGACGTGATGAACCGCTTCACGCCGTCGAGGTGCCAGGAGCCGTCCTCCTGCAGCACGGCCTTCGTGCGGCCGGCGCCCACGTCCGATCCGGCGTCCGGCTCGGTGAGCACCATCGTGGCGCCCCAGCCCCGGTCGATCATGATCTCGGCCCAGCGCTTCTGCTCGTCCGTGCCGTTGGCGTGCACCACGGAGGCGAAGTTCGGGCCGGCCATGTACATGTACAGCGCCGGGTTGGCGCCGAGGACGAGCTCCGACGCCGCCCACTGCACGGACGGGGGTACGCCGAAGCCGCCCAGCTCGGCCGGCAGGGACAGCCGGTACCACTCGCCGTCCCACAGGGCCTTGTAGGAGTCCTTGAAGGACTGCGGCAGCGTGGCCGTGTGGGTCGTCGGGTCGAAGACGGGCGGGTTGCGGTCCGCGTCGGCGAAGGACTCGGCGAGCGGGCCGGTGGCCAGCGTGTTCAGCTCGCTCAGGATGCCCTTGGCGGTGTCGACGTCGACGCCCTCGAACGCGCCGGTGCCGAGCTGCTCCTGGACGCGGAACACCTCGAACAGGTTGAACTCGAGATCGCGCACGTTGCTCTTGTAGTGGCCCATCGCGGTGCTCCTTCCTACCGACGGGTAACTCCTGGGGCCGAGCTTATACCGGTTGGTAACCACGGCAACCGTCCCGTGCTCGCCGCGCGGCGGTCACACCTTCGTGTCGACCGGTTGTGCACGGAGCGTGTGTGATCCAAGGTTCCACCGGGGCGGATGTGACTCGTGTGACCGTGCGGGTCATCCGAAGGGGCAGGGGGACCAGATGGGTCGTCGGCGCGGGGTGACGGGAGTGGTGCGCGGCGATCTCGGCCGCCGCGGCTTCGTCCTGGGTGGACTCACGACGGGCGCGCTGATCGCCGCACCGGGAATCGGGTGGGCGGGCGAGCGCCCGGGCGGCGGCGCGGTGACGGACGGCGTGGCTTCGCCGGACATCATCGACTGCGCCGGCTGGGGGGCCCGCCCGAACAGCGCGATCGTGCCGATCTGGAACCAGCGGCCGGTGAAGATCCTCGTGCACCACACCGCGTCGGCCAACGTCGCGGACACGAGCCGTGCGGCCGCCGACCGGGTCGCCCGCGCCATCCAGAACTTCCACATGGACAGCCGCGGCTGGCTCGACACCGGCCAGCACTTCACGATCAGCCGGGGCGGTTTCGTGCTCGAGGGCCGGCACCGCTCGCTCGAGGTGCTGCGCATCGGGCAGCGCCAGGTCGAGGGCGCGCACTGCACGGGGCAGAACGTCGTGGCGGTCGGGATCGAGAACGAGGGCACCTACATCGACCAGGACCCGCCCGGCGCGCTGTGGGACTCGCTGCGCACCACCTGCGCCTACATCTGCGGTCAGTACGGGATCGCGCCGACCGAGCTGTACGGGCACCGCGACTTCAAGAACACGATATGCCCGGGCGACCGGCTCTACGGGATGCTCCCGCGGCTGCGCAGCGAGGTGGCGGAGGTGCTCGGCCGCCGCGTCGAGGAGGCGGACACGCACAAGGCGAGCTGGCCGCTGCTGCGCGCGGGCGACACCGGCGACGCCGTCCTGGCCGCCCAGTACCTGCTGCGCGACGCCGGGGTCCGCACGAACGCCGACGGCCGCTACAGCCCGGCCACGGTCGCCGCCGTCACCGAGTTCCAGCAGGCCACGGGCGCCGAGGAGCCGAACGGCATCCTCGGCGGCGAGTCCTGGCCCGTCCTCGCGCGGACGGTGCACCGCACCGCGGAGGCGGGGTCGGACGCCGCGCGGGCGGTCGGGGTCCTCACCGCCGGGCGCTCGGCCGAGGCGGTACCCGAGACCGTCGACCACCCGGCCTGGCAGGACCTCCTCGGCACCTCCGGCTCGCCGGTGAACACCGCCGTCGACCCGGCCGGCCCGCCGCAGTAGGCGGGCTCCACGTCCCGCCGCGCACTCCACAGAGGAGCGGCGATGCGGCCCGGAACCTGAGAACGGTCCTCACCCGATCGGGGGGTCGTGGCTGCGCCGATGCGGCGGCGCAGCGCTGCACCCCCGTGGATCGATACGCTCGGTCGTCGCACGGTCGGGGGGCCGTAAGGGGGTGGAGGGGTGTCCGAACCGGACCCGGGCGAGGCGCTCGCCGGGGCGCCCGCGGCACGCAGGCTGGTCCGCGCGATCGCCGCGGACCCGGGCGCCGGACTGGTGTGCGACGTGGTCGGCCCCGCCGGGGCCGGCAAGACGACGACGCTGCGTGCGGTCGCCGCGGCCTGGTCGACCACGGTCACCACCTCCCTCGGGGAGGTGCCGGAGGACGGCCCCCTCGTCGTCGACGACGCCCATGCGCTCCCCGAGGCCGCCCTCGAGCGGTTGTGCGAGCACGCGGCCCGGCCCGGCGCGCGACTCGTCGTCGCCCGGCGGACGTGGCCCCGCGGTCCGCAGCTGGCCGCCCTCGGCGCCGCGCTGAGCACCCACCGCCCGCCGCTGGTGCTGGGCGCCCTCGACCGCACCGGCGTCGCGGCCCGGGCCGCACGGCTGCTCGGCGGCACCGCCGCGGACGCCCTGGTGGAGCACGTCCACACGAAGACGGCGGGGCAGCCCGCGCTCGTGGACCGGATGCTCGCCGAGATCGTCGAGCGGATCGGGCCGCAGCACCGCACCCGGCTGCTGCGCGACGCCCCGCCCGGCTCGCTGCGGGTGCCGGTGCCGACCGGCCTGCTCGACCAGCTCGGGCACCGGCTCTGGGCGCTCGACGCCCGGGTGCGCGAGCTGGCCGTCGCCGTCGCCCTGGGTGCCCCGCTCGACGCGGAGGTGCTGGTCCCCCTGCTCGGCCTGCTGGACTCCGCGGGCGGCGGGATCGACGAGGTCGACGAGCTCGTCGAGGAGGCCCGGGCCGCCGCCGTCCTCACCCCGACCGGCGGGCCCGCACCGCTCGTCAGCAGCGCGATCCTGCGCGCGACCCCCGAGGCGCGGCGGCTGGAGATCCGCCGCACCCTCGCCGAGGTCGAGCTGGACCGGGGCGGCAGCGTGCTCACCGCGGCCCGCGGCATGCTCGGCACCGGCGCGACCGGCACCCGGTCCGCGGAGGTCTTCACCGCCGCCGGCGACGAGCTCGCCCGGACCGCCGCGGACGAGGACGCCGGGCCCTTCTACGCCGCGGCCGTGGCGGCCGGGGCGCCCGCGCTGCCGTTGGCCGCCCGCCGCGCCGAGGCCGCGATCCGCGCCGGCCGGCTCGACGACGCCCTCGCCGAGGCCGACCAGGTGTTGTCCTCACTGGACCGGGTCGACGTCGACGACGCGCTGCGCGCCGGGACGGTCGCCGCCGCGGTCCTCGCCCACCGCGGGATGCTCGCCCGCAGCGCCAAGCTGTACCGCTGGATGGCGGGCGCGGGCGCCCCGACGGCCCTCGCGGTCACCGCGCTGGTCGGCACGGGGGCGCTCGAGGAGGCCCGGGCGGCGCTCCACACCCCGGCCCCGCCGCCGGTCCCGAGCGGCCCGCCGACCTCCGCCGGATCCGTCCTCGGCGCCCCGCCCGGCTTCGGGGGCGCCCAGGCGGCCGGCGGGCCCGCGCGCCCGCCGACCCTGCTCGCCGGCGCCGAGGAGCTCACCGCGCAGGGTGTGCTCGACTCGGTCACCGGCTCGCCGACCCGCGCGCTCTCCCAGCTCGCCCGCGCCGCCGCGCTGCTGGAGTCCTCCACTCGCGCCGCACTGCTGCCGGACACCCCGGCCGCCCTCGCCGCGCTCGTGGCGGTGCAGACCGGGGAGCTCGACGTCGCGACGTCGCTCCTGGAGCGGGCCGTCACCGTCCGGCTGGGCGGCCCCGCCGCGGCGGCCCGCCACCGGCTGCTGCTCGGCTGGATCGCGCTGAACCGGGGTGCCTTCGGCGCCGCCCGCGCCCACCTCGACGCCGTCGGCCGGGAGGGGCTCGAACCGCGCGACGAGCTGCTCGCCTCCGCGCTCGAGGTCGCCCTGGCGCGCCGGGCCGGCGATCTCGCCTCGCTCATGCCGCTGTGGGGCCGGGCCCGCGAGGCGATCGTGCGCCATCCCGTGGACCTGTTCGTGCTGCAGCCGCTGGGCGAGCTCGCGATCGCCGCGACCCGGCTGCGCGAGCCGAGCTGGGTCCGCCCGCACCTCGACGAGGCCGAGGCCCTGCTGGACCGGCTCGGCAGCCCGCCGCTGTGGGCGGCGCCGCTGCACTGGGCCCGGCTGCACGCGGCGATCCTGGCCGAGGACCGCGAGGAGGCCGCCGAGCACGCCGCGGCCCTGCAGGGCTCGGCCTGCGGCAGCCGGTTCGCCGAGGCCATGGCGGTCGCCGCACCGCACTGGGTGGCGCTGCTCGACTCCCGGGTCGACGCCCCGGCGGTCGAGACCGCCGCGCGGGGCCTGCACGCCGTCGGCCTGTCCTGGGACGGCGGCAAGCTCGCCGGCCAGGCCGCCATCCGCACGGACGACCGCAAGGCCATGAGCGCGCTGCTGACCTGCGCCCGCGCGTTGCAGGGCCAGCAGACGCCACCGGCACCGGCCCGGACCTCACCGTCGTCGGCCTCGTCCCCGCCGACGTACCACTCGTCGTCGCCGGAGCAGCGGCCCGCGCCGACCGCGGTCCCCGCCGAGGAGGAGCCCGCCGACGGCCCGCTCTCCGACCGCGAGCGCGAGGTCGCCGCGCTGGTGCTGGAGGGCCTGACCTACAAGCAGATCGGCGAGAAGCTGTTCATCTCGGCCAAGACGGTGGAGCACCACGTGGCCCGGATGCGCCAGCGGCTGGGGTCGACGAGCCGGGGCGAGCTGTTCGCCCAGCTCAAGCGGATCGTCGGCTGATCCTCGCCCGATCGGCGGCTCAGCGCAGCCGCGCCAGCATCCCCTCGCAGCTGCGCACCACGACCCGCGCGGCGTCGGCCGTCGCCCGGCTCGCGAGCGGGCTCTCCGCCCGCCGCTGCCAGCGGACGACGGCGTCGAGCGCGGCCGCGCGCAGCTCGTCCGGCCCCGCGGCGGGGTCGAGGCCGAGCCGGGCCGCGACGCCGCTGCCGTCCCCACCGAGGAGGCGCTCGGCGTCGTCCAGCGCGTCCGCGGGGAAGGTGACGGCGCCGGCCCGCAGCGCCGACAGCATCCGGAGCTCGACGAACTCGTGGGCGCCGGCGAGGATCCGCTCCATCTCGGCGGCCAGCGGCTGCGCGGTGGGGCGCGGCTCACGCTGCAGCACCAGCTCGACGGCGAGCAGCGCCGACCGGGCCTTCAGCAGCTCGCGACGCTCGGCGAACTGCGTGGTGAGCACCGAGCGCAGCTCCTCGAGCCCGCTGCGCCGCACGAGCTCGGCCGCCAGCGCGGACGGGTCGGTCACGCCCTGGCGGATCAGCGTGGTGCCGAGCCGGACGCCGAAGAGCCCGAACCGCTCCACCAGCCGCGACCGGACCTCCGGCGTTGGCGCGCCCTCCACCTCGCGGTTCGCGAAGCGGTCCGCCGAGAGCAGCAGGGCGTCGAGCTCGGCCCGCGGCATGCCGGCGAGGCCGGCGAGCGCCGCGTACTCGTCCTGCCGCATGGTGCGGCCGGTCTGGGCCAGCAACCCGGCCACGGCCACGACGGTCTGACAGAGCCCGCGGATCTTCGCGTCGGAGCGGTACCGGCGGGCGATGCGGCGGGCCGAGGTGAGCGCGTCCAGCCGGCCGACGCCGATCTCGTCCGCCCTGGACAGGACCGCGATGGTGTTCACCGGGGTCGCCCGGGCCACGCCGCGGTCCAGGAAGGACTCGAGGAACCGCACGTCCGTGCTGTGCAGGTGCCGCATCAGGTAGACGACGGCGTCGGCCTGCGAGGGCGAGTCGTCCGGCGCGAGGAAGGCACCGGCGCGCGCGGCGGCGTCGGCCGACAGCGAGGCGATGCCCGGGGTGTCGACGAGCGTGGTGCTCCGCAGGTACTGCGAGGGCCAGTCGACGACGAGCCGGTCCACCTGCTCGGCCGGCAGCCCGCCGAGGTCGAGCTGCAGGGCGCCGTGCGAGCGGGCGATCGTGAGCTGGCGCGGCGCGCCCCCGCGCGGGAACAGCTGCACCCGCGGGGCCGGCGCGTCCTGGTACCAGGTGACGACCCGGGTGCACTCGCCCGCGTCCGTCGGCGCGATCTCCTCGCCGACCAGCGCGTTGAGCAGGGTGGACTTACCCGCCTTGACCTTGCCGGCGATGGCCACGCGCAGCGGCTCCTCGAACCGGGCGAGGTGGTGGTGCAGCCAGCCGACGGCCTGCGGGCTGTCGGCGTAGGTGTCGAGGGCGCGGCGCAGCAGGGTGCGGACCTCGGCACCCAGGCCCACCGGCCGGGCCGGGGTCCGGAGGGTGGAGTGCTCGGTCACTTCTCGTCCACCAGGGCCCGGGCCCGCTTCGCGAGGGCCTCGACGCGCGTGATCTCGGCCTTGAGGTCGTCGATCCGCTTCTGCCGCTGCGAGACGTCCGTGTTCACCGCGCTCTGCGCCGCGGACACCGACGTCGCCAGCGACACCGACAGCTCCTCGGCCAGCACGGTGAAGTGGTCCCGCAGCTGGCGCTGGGCGCGGCGCAGGGTGTCCCGGGAGTCCTTGCCGACCTGGAAGGTCACCTCGTCGATGTGCCGGCGCACCGCCGTCTTCGCCTCGGCGCGGCGCCGCTCCAGGAGCCGCTTGCGCTCGTCCCGCACGGTCTTGCCGCCGAACAGCAGGCCCGCGGCGATGGAGAACGGGTTGAGCAGGGCCAGGCCCGCGAAGCTCGTCGCGAGCCCGATCATCAGCAGGCCGCCGTAGCCGCCACGCATGCCGACGAACAGCTTCTGGCCGACCCCGAACTTCTCGCCCTCCGGCTGTTCGAGGGCCTGGACGGTGCCGCCGAGCCGGCTGCCGTCGATGTGGATCTCGGGGAGCGCGGCGTCGGCGCCCTCGGCGAAGTGCTCGGAGACCTGCTCGGCGAGCCAGCGGGCGCGCTGCGCGGTCCACACGTAGTTCGCCGAGGTCGCCTGGCTGACCTGCTGGTGGAACCACTGCGCGAACTGGTCCCAGATGTCCGCCGGGTCGGCGTCGTCCAGCAGCTGCTCGGCCTCGCGGGTGACCGAGCGGAGCCGGTCCCGCAGGTCGTACTCGATGTCCGAGATCAGGTCGGCGACGCCGTCGTTGAGCGTGATCTGCCAGCGCGCCGAGCGCTGCCGCAGGTCGTCCGCCCGCGCCTTGGCCCGGGTCAGCTCCTCCACCAGCGCCTCGGCCTTGCCCGGGTCCTCCAGGGCGGCGAGCTCGGCGGTGAACTGCGCCGAGAGCTGCTCGGCGACGGCCCGGACGTCCTGGCTGGTCGAGCGCCGGTCCAGGTCGTCCGCCCGGGCGACGACCTTGCGCAGCAGGAACCCCACCAGCGGGGCGAACCCGGACTCGCTCATCAGCTCGGCGTCGCCGGTCTCGGCGCCCGCGAGCCGCAGCGCCGACGAGACGGGGTAGATCTCCGCCTCCACACCGGCCTTCCGCAGGTGGCCCTTGTCGAGCTCGACGATCTTGCGCCAGTGCGGGTAGAGGTCGGTCTTGGTGACCACGCACCCGACGTTCGGGCACAGGCCCATCGCCGAGCGCAGGAAGTCGATCTCGGGTGCGGTGTACTCCTGCGCGGCGTCCGAGACCAGGACGACGGCGTCCGCGGTCGGGAGCGCGGCCATCGTCGCGGCGCCGTGGGCGGAGCCCAGGCCGCCGACGCCCGGGGTGTCCACGAGCACCAGTCCGCTCTGGAGCAGCTTGCGCGGCAGCGTGACCTCGGCGTGGTGCAGGCCGGCGCGGTTCTCGGGGTTGCCGGCCTCGGAGACGAAGTCGGCGAGCCGGGAGGTCTCGACCACGGTCCGTTCCTCGACGGGCTCGGCGCCCTCCGCCGCGCCCGGCGGCACCTTCACCAGCGTGACGGTGGTGGTCTCGCCGAAGCGGACCTCCGTGGGCACGGCGGTGGAGATGTCGTCGTCGACCGGGCAGACCGGGGCGTTGACCAGCGCGTTCACCAGCTGGCTCTTGCCCTGCTTGAACTCGCCGACGATCAGCACCCGGACGTTCGGGTCGGCCAGCCGGGCGCGGGTCGCGTGCAGCCGGACCGCGAGGTCGGGCCGCTCGTAGGCCGTCGTGGCCTTGAGCGCCAGGTCGACCAGTTGGACCGCTGCCGGTACCGCCACCGAATCGTCGTCCTCCCCGGTCCCGACCGTCGGGACACCTGCCCGTCACATTCTGCCTGCCCCGGACCCGCGATCACGACGAAGGCCCCGACACCCTCGGGTGAGGGTGCCGGGGCGCTCGGCCACGCGGGAGGCGTGTCAGCTCTCGAGGACCAGCTCGTTGTTGCTGCCGATGTTGGTCTCGGAGTCGACGTCGGTGTTGCTGATCGTGGTGTCCTCGTCCGAGACGCTCGACTCGAAGTCGTTGTCCTGGTTGTAGGAGTCCTCGATCTCGGTCGAGGTGTTGGTCTCGGTCGAGTACTCGTTGCCCGAGTTCGTGACGTCGTAGTTGCCGGAGGCCGAACCGCCGACCGACAGGGCGCCGCCCTCGTCGACCGAGACGTCATCGAAGGAGGCGCTGTTGGCGTCGCCGGAGCCGAAGGCGGTGGTGTTGCCGTCGCCGTCGACCACGTTGTTGCCGTCGCCCACGACGTTGCCGTTACCGGTGGTGATCGTGGAGTCCTCGATGTCGCCGCCGGCGGCCACCGCGCCGTCACCCGACGCCGTCACGGCGTCGATGTCGATCTCCTGCTCGAAGTCGCCGCCGTCGGTGTCGATCACCTGGTTGATCGAGTTGTCCACGATGGTGTCGCGGTCGTCGATCCAGTTGTTGGTGACGTAGGTGTTCAGGTACTTGACCGCGTGCTCGTGGTCGGACTCGTGCGGCTCCTTGTGCGGGGGCGGCGGCGGGGTGTGGTGGTGGTTGCCGCCGGTGTCGTACTTCCGGTCGAAGTCCGAGTCGTCGTTGTCCTGGATGAGGAGCGCGGCGTCGTGCACGTCCTCGGCGGTGAACTCGGTGAGCCCGCAGCCCTCGATGAAGGCGGCCGGGTCCTCCTTGAAGGCCTCGGCGGCCTCCGGGTCGTTGAGCAGCTGCAGGATCAGCTCGATGAGGGTCTGGGGGGATGCCATGTCGTTCGTCTCCGGGAGAGTCGTGAAGCCGTGAGGGAGGGGGAGCGGAGGTCAGCTGACCTCGACGTCGACCTCGTTGTTGCTGAGCACGTTGGTCTCGGTGTCGATCGTCGTGTTGGTCTCCTCGTAGGACTCCGACTCCGACTCGAAGGAGACGTCGTTGTCCTGGTTGTAGGAGTCGTCGATGTCGACCGAGGTGTTGGTCTCGTTGCTGACCGAGTTGTACGAGTCGGAGACGTCGTAGTCGCCGGTCGCGTTGCCGCCGACCGAGAGGGCGCCGCCCTCCTCCACGGAGACGTCCTCGAAGGAGGCGCTGTTGGCGTTGCCCGAGCCGAAGGCCGTGGTGTTGTTGTCGCCGTTCACCACGTTGTTGTCGTCGCCGACGATGTTGTCGTCGCCCGTCGTGACGACCGAGTCCTCGATGTCGCCGCCGGCGGCCACCGCGCCGTCGCCCGACGCCGTCACGGCGTCGATGTCGATCTCCTGCTCGAAGTCGCCGCCGTCGGTGTCGATCTTCTGGTTCACCGAGTTGTCGACGATCGTGTCGTTGTCGTCGACGTAGTTGTTGGTGACGTACTTGTTGATGTACTCGACCGCGCCCTTGTGACCGTCGTGGTCACCCTCGTGGTGCCCGCCGTGGTGCGGGGCCGCGGCGGCCGCGACCAGGTGGTTGCTGCCCGTGTCGTAGTTGCGGTCGAAGGACGCGGTGTCGTTGTCCTGGATCAGGACGAGGGCGTCGTGCACGTCCTCGGCGGTCAGGTCCTCGAGGCCGGCGTCCTTCAGGGTGCCGTACGGGTCCTCGCGGAAGTCCTGCTGGAGGTCGAGGGACTCCTCGTCGTTGCCGATGAGCTTGAGGAGGAACTCGAGAAGCGTCATGGGAATCGTCTCCGTGGATCGTGGGTGTGTCGGCGTCGCGCCGGGCGACCCCGGCTGGCGTTGATCCGAAAGGTAGGAGCGCGGGGCCGCTCCGCCATCGGGGATCGGGCACGGTTCCCCACCGGGTGGCATAGGGGATCGGGAGGGGCGCGTTAGGGGCTCGCCGGGGACCGGCACCCCCCGGCGTCACCCGATCGTGTCAGGAGGGGGTCGGGGACGATAACGCCACGACGCCGTGGCGCGATGGCCTGACAGGCGTGCGGGGGCGCGCCGGGGGCAGAGCTGCCGGTGTTCGGCGGGGGGAACGACGATGGGCTACCAGCTCGGCATCGACCTGGGGACGACCTACAGCGCGGCGGCCGTGTGCCGGCCCGCCGGCGAGCACTGGGTGGCGCCGGAGATGGTCGCACTCTCCGGTCGCCGGACCGACGTGCCCTCCGTCCTCTTCCTCGGCCCGGCCGGCGAGGTGCTGGTCGGCGACGCCGCCGAGCGCCGCGCGGTCACCGACCCCGACCGGGTGGTCCGCGAGTTCAAGCGGCGGGTGGGGGACCCGACGCCGATCGTCGTCGGCGGGCGCACGTGGGCGCCGGAGGAGCTGTGCGCCCGGCTGGTCCGCTGGATCGTCGACCAGGTCGCCGACCGCGAGGGCGGCCCCGCCGAGCGGATCGCCGTCACCCACCCCGCCTCCTGGGGCGGGCACAAGCTGGAGCGGATGGCCGAGGCCCTGCACGACCAGGGCCTGACGGTGACCTTCCTGGCCGAGCCGCAGGCCGCCGCCCTGCACTACGCCGCGGGCGAGCGGGTGGCCGCGGGCTCCACCATCGCCGTCTACGACCTGGGTGGGGGCACCTTCGACGCCGCCGTCGTCCGCAAGACGGACCGGTCCCACTTCGCGCTGCAGGGCCGGCCCGAGGGGATCGAGCGGCTCGGCGGGGTCGACTTCGACCAGGTGGTGTTCGACCACGTCGTCGCCGGTGTGCCGGAGGCCTTCGAGGGGCTCGACGACGGCGACCCGGCCGTGCTCGCGGCCGTCGCCCGGCTGCGGCGCGAGTGCACCGAGGCCAAGGAGGCCCTGTCGGCCGACACCGAGGCGTCGATCCCGGTCCTGCTGCCGGGGCACCGCGGCGCGGTCCGGCTGCACCGCACCGAGTTCGAGGACGCGATCCGGGACCGGGTCGAGGAGACGGTCGAGGCGCTGCGCCGGGCCGTCGCGTCCGCCGGGCTGCAGCCCGCGGCGCTCGACGCCGTGCTCCTCGTCGGCGGGTCCTCCCGCGTGCCGCTCGTCGGGCAGCTGGTGTCGCAGGAGCTCGGCCGGCCCGTCGCGGTGGACACCGACCCGAAGAACGCGATCGCGAAGGGGGCGGCGCTCGCCGTCTCGCCGCGGCCCACGGCCTCCTGGCCGGCGGTGGCGCTGGCCCCGATCCCCGGCGGGCCCGTCACGTCCACGGGCGGCACGGGCGCCGTCCCTGCCCGATCCCTCGCCGAGTCCTCGTCGGGGTCCCTTCCCGCGTTGATCGGCGCGACGGCCGCCATCGGCCCCCTCCTCGGCGAGCCGACCGGCCCGCTCCGGACCGCCGGCCCGCTCGGCACCACCGGCCCGGTCGGGTCGACCGGCGGCCGGGCCCCGGCCGGGCCCCCGCCGCGACCGGTGATCCCGGCCTCCGTCCCGACGGACCCGGACTGGGAGTACGACGCGGAGCCCGAGGGCCGCCGGCGCCTCCCCGTCGGCCTGCTCGTCGGCGTGGGCGGGGCGCTCGCGGCCGCGGGCGTGGTGCTGGCGGCGGTGTTCTGGCCGTCCCCCGCGCCGGCGGCGAGCAGCGGGGTCGGCGGGATGAGCGTGCCCACCTCGGGCGCGCCGGCCGCGGATCCCACCACGGTGTCCGCCACCCTCGACCCGACGACGGCGGACCGGGCGCCCGCCGGGCAGGTCGGCTCCGTCCGGTCGGCCGGCGGAGGGACCGCGCACACCGGCCGCGCCACGCCTCCCGCCGCGGGTGGGGCGCGGACACCGGCCGTCGGCGGTGCGGCTCCCGCCGCTCCCGCGCCCGGCC